>JAWXBU010000197.1:0-9897 GCA_034440255.1 Planctomycetota bacterium
ACAAGCGTGCTTCGCATCGCTGATTCCTGACAGGTGAGTGGCGGAGTACCGCCATTCACCTGCCAGGAATTCTGTCAAGAGAAGAAAAGGGGTGTGGCGACCAAGTGTGCTGGCCTGGGCGGCCAAGTGTGCTGGCCTTCGCGGCCAAGTGTGCTTGCGTTGGCGACCAAGTGTGCTGGCCTGGGCGGCCAAGTGTGCTTGCGTTGGCGGCCAAGTGTGCTGGCCTTGGCGACCAAGTGAGCTGGCCTTGGCGGCCAAGTGTGCTGGCCTTGGCGGCCAAGTGTGCTTGCGTTGGCGACCAAGTGTGCTGGCCTGGGCGGCCAAGTGCGGCTCGATGCCGGGATGGAAGCTTTCGTTCCGGTGAAGCTGGGCGTGGCGGCCAAGTGTGGCTCGGGATGGTGATGTCGATTCGGTGACGTGGTTTCGCAGGACTGCGAACCGCGCGACAATTCCTGTTGGGTGCATCTGTCGAGCTCTCGTGATGCGGGGCACGCGCTCCAGAGCGTCAACTCCGCGTATCAGTTGCGCGAATTCATGGAGCGGCTTGCGCTGCAATTCATGCCTCTGGATGCGTGCGCCAGAGAGCGTTCACTGACATTCGACGCACAGTGCGGATACGTGCGCAGTGAATGCGTGCAGCGCAATCCTCTCGGACGCGCCTGCTGTACGGCGCAGGCTGAACGTGACGAGCGCAGTGTCAATCGTGAGTCGTAATCGTGTATGCACACGCGCGATCGTGCACAGGCATTCCTCTCGTCTACCCCTGGAAAACAAGGCCTTTTCGCCTCTTCTGTGGTTGTAGTCGAGTTTGCAGTGCGCGCTAGGATCGACTCGGACGCGCGCATCCACCTGGCACATCGAGGATGAGCGCTTCGCGTCCAGCGATCTTCGCCGCCGGTCGGCGTGGGTGAGTGCTTCGGCGACGGTATGGGCAGCGCCTGCCCGTGCGGCAACAGCGGCGGAGCAGGCCGCGGATGTGCGAGTTCGACCATCGCGACAGGTGCACGTCTCTCGGGCGTCGGCGTAGCCTCGGTCGCGGCCGACACGGTCACGCTCGTGTGCGACGGCATGACGGGTCCGGGATTGTTCTTCCAATCGAACGGGCTGCTCGGCCCGATCAACTTCAACGACGGTCTCTTGTGCGCCGGCGTCGGCATCTTGCGGCTCGGCGTCGTGTTCCCGACGGCCGGCACCGCGAACTATCCGGGCGGGTTGACGCCCAATCCGCTCACCTTGGGCGGCGGACCGATCTTCGCGGGTGATGTGAAGCACTACCAGTGCTGGTACCGCGACGCGAACGTCTTCTGCGCGACGACGGGGCACAACATGTCGAGCGGAGTCGCCGTGACCTGGACGCCTTGATATGGATGGACCTCGCGTCCTTCTCGCTGATCTCCTGCAACCGCTCGTCGCCGTGACCTGGACGCCCTGACATGGATCGACCTGTCAACTCCCGTTGACGGGTTTTTCCGCTGCTCGTCGAGTCGAGGCCTAGTTCGGAGTGGTTCCGAGCTGGGCCTCGATTTCATGAATGCGTTCATCTCTGCCGAGCCTGCGACCCTGCTGGAAGGCGCGCGCGTGAGCCGTAGACTCTCTGCGTGCGAGTCGTTTGCTTGGCCCTGGTCTGGATCGCGTGCAGCGCGAGTGCGTGCTCGAAACGCACGGTGGCGACCACGCGATTCGGTGACGACTCGATCTCGTCGTCGCGCACGTACGTCGACGGCGTTCTCGACGGTCCGTTCCAGTTGTTCCACCCGGGCGGGCAAGCGCACGTCGAATGCTCGTACGTGGACGGATTGCGAGAGGGCCGATTTTCAGCGTGGTTTCCGAACGGCGCGCGCGTCGCGACCGGTTCGTACGCACGCGGACTGCGCGTCGGCGAATGGAGCGAATGGACCGTGGACGGATTGCCGCTCACGAGCGGCTCGTACACGGCCGGTGACAAGGACGGCGTGTGGATCCTCTACGACGATCTCGGGCGCGCGCAGTACGAGGACACTTGGAAGTGCGGCACGCGTCTGTCCCGCGCGACCCGCTGAGTCGGATGCCGCGGGTCCGTGGGCCGCTCGCGCTCAATCACCGAGCAGAACCTGTCCCACGCCGCCGTTCGAGAAAAGGCGCACCGGCGCGAGAGGACTCGTCCACGCGATGTGCGAGGACACGCCGTTTTGAATGCGCGTCGCGAGCAGCCGACCACTGCCGCTCCATCCGATCGCTGCACCGAACAGGGCCGGGCCGCCGGACAACGTTTGGATCGCACCGCTCAAGCTGTCGACGCGCTTCAAGGTCTCGCCGACCGCAGTCTTCTCGACGAAGGCAGTCCATCCGTCCGAACGCGCGCGCAGCCCCGAGTACGTCGTCCCGTTCGTCGACGACGCGACGAGGATCGGCGCTGAATTGAACGCGCTGTCAGTGCGGTACAACGAGTGCACACCGTTGTCGCGCCGTACGGCGAACACAGCACCGGGCCCGCCGAAATCGATGTCGAGCAAATCCTTCAGCGGTGCAAGCACCAACTGCAAGCCCGGCTGTCCGTCGCGCCACACGTAGATCTGGCCCTGCTGTCCGGCGTCGTCGTGGATGACGATGCCCGAACGATCGGGAAGGAACACCGCCCGCCCCGGTTTCAGGACTGGAGCGACCGTGAACGGCGCGGTTGCTTGCCCCGAAGTCTGCGTGAGATTGCTGATCTGCGGCGCGCTCGCAGGCGCGAGGTCGGCGGCGAACAGATCGAGTTTTCCCGGGGGGCCGCCGGGATTCTGCTCACCGACGGCGAAGAGCAATCGACTCGGTCCGCGAAAGGCGAAGAGCGCGACTTCGTCCAACGTGTCGAGGAAGTTCGCGTCGGCAGAGAGTTGCAGCGCTGGGGTCGGAACGCCGACTGCACGCGAGACCATGCACTCGTGCGTTACGCCGATCGACGTGCGCCACGCGCACCACACTCCGTCGTCGGACACGGCGAGCCATGGCCCCGACGCGCCGTCCGCCGCACTTCCGGCGGGACCCACGACGCCCGGCGTGACGGTCGCGCGTCGTGCGTCGCCACTCGCGCCGGCGCTGTAGACGTGCAAGGCATCGAACGCGGTGCCTGCGGTGAAAACGACGTGGCTCGTGTCGTTGCTCTGCACCAACTGTCCGCTGAACCAAGTCGGAGGGAGATCGGCTCCGAATGGAATGAACGCGGCGTCGAGCGCGCTCGCGCGATCGAAGCGCAAGACGCCGAAGTTCGTCACTGCGAACCCGCTGGCAAAACCGAGCGCGAGACTCGACGGGTAGATGCGTGCAGGCGGAAGGTTCGCCGTGCGATCGACGATCGACGGCGTGTCGATGGTGGCGATCTCGAACAGATTGCCGCCCGCTTCACCTTGCGTCGCGGCGAGGAACGACGCGCCGTCGGGTGCGACGGCAATCAAAGACAGAAACGGATTGCGACCCGCGCCGGTTCCGACGCCTGCGCGCTCGAACAAGATGCGCGGTCGCCCGGTCGGCGCAATCAACAGGTACCCGTACGACGCGCTGCCGTCGGCCGCAGCGCGAGCGAAGTGGTAGAGCGAGCCGATCCCGTGTTGCAGGCGCAGACGACTCGCGCCCGCGACGTCGGTGAAACGGCGCGGGCGCGTGGGTGAAAATTCGTCGAGCTCGGTGCGCCCGGCGAAGTCGAAGGGGATCCAAGCCAAGTTCGCGAACTCGACCGGGCTCGCGACGTGGACTCCGCTGGCCGCGTCGTAGAGCGCGATCGATCCGACACCGCCCCCCGCGCCTTCGAAGACGGCGACGCGCTCTTGTGCCGTAGCGCTCCAAGCGAGGAGGAGGACGGCACAGGGAGTGAATTGGATCGTGTTCATGAGGAGCTCGCTCGCTGGATGGAACCCACTCGACAAAGTATGTGCCTCTTTGAGCGCCCGAAAAACGCATTCCGGGGCGAGGTTGGGGGCCCTGTACACGGCGTCGGAGGCTCTGGGGACCGGACCGGCCGTCCACACTTTGGAATTCCATCCATACTCTGGATGCGCTGCCCGCAAACTCTGGTCATGAAGACGAGTCCCCATCCAGCCCAGCGGCTCCCGGACGGTTACGCGCTCATTCGCGAACTGACCCGCGGATCGAGTGCCCGAACGGTTCACGCGCGCGGCCCGAGCGGCGAGGTCGTCTTGCGCATTGCACGCGACGCACTCGCGGCGGGGGAGAGCGATCAGGAATTGCGCGTGCTGGCCGCACTGCGCGGACCCGGGCTCGCCGAGCTCGAGGACCACGGCACGATCGACGAGTACACGACCTTCGTGGCGCGACGCTACGTCGCAGGTGTCGATCTCGCCACGTACGCCCTGAGCTTCTCTTCGAGCGGCGACGCGCGCGCGAAGACGTTGGCTGCGATCGTCGCGCGACTGTGCGAACCGCTCGCGCAACTCCACGACGCCGGTTTCGTGCACGCTGATTTGAAACCCGAGAACGTCATCGTGGATGCGAAGGGCTCACCGACTTTGACGGACTTCGGTCTGTCTCGCGTGCTCGGGGCAGCCGCGCCGGAACGTGCGCCGTCGGGTTCGCTGTACTCGGTCGCGCCCGAAGTCTTGCTGGGCGGGCCTGCGACGCCGCGCTCGGATGTGTTCGCGCTCGGCATGTTGCTCGCACGCCTCTTGGTCGTGAAGCACGCGACACCGGCTCGTTTCTACGCGCATTTTCCCGCGCGCGACGCGCTCAGCGCGCTCGAGATCACGGCTGAAGACCTGCCGCTCTGGTCGCGCGACCTGATCGTCACGATGCTCGAGCGCGAACCCGAGCGACGTCCGCAACACGCTGCATCCGTCGGCGCGGCGTTGTGTGCGCGTCTCGGAATTCAGTCGCACGCGTTCTCGACACGGGCACACTTGGAATGGCCCGTGCGACTCGGACGCGGCGCGTTCATCGAGGACGCAACGACGCGTTTGTCGCAGCAACCGGCGCCTTTCACTTGCGAGTGGTGGGTGCTCCCCGCATACGAGGACGTCGAGCGCGTGGCCGAAGATGCACGGCTCGCAGCGGGATTGGCGGGCGTGAAGACCACGCGCGTCGACGTGACTCCAGAAGCTTTGATCTCCTCGCTCGAGCTCGACCGGGCGGTGTGCGCTTGGAACGATCGTTCACGCGAGCGCTGCGTGTTCCGATCCATCGCGACGGACGCCGCGGGAGAGCGCGTCCTCGAACACTGGGCCCGCACGGCGTCGCAGGCAGCCGAGCGCGGTGAACCCGCACCGCGCGCACTGATCGTGTGCGCAACCGCTGCGCCCTCGAGCGCAAGCACGGCCTTCGTCGTCCGCGCGGTTCCGAGCGCATCCGAGGGCGATGTGATCGCCTTCTTGGAGCGAGAACTCGACGAACCGCGCGCCGAGCGCATCGCCGAGGTCGCGCACTGGATCCACACCGAGACGCACGGTGCAGCGGCAGTGCTGCGCGCGCGCTTCCAAGCCCTCGTCGCAGCCGGCTTCGTCGTCGTCGGTGACGCGAAGTTGCGTCTCCTGCCCGGTGAACTGCCGCGGCAGAGTGCGCGCGGCGAGAAGAGTTCGGCGCTGGCGAACCTGTCCGTCGACGCGCGACTGCTCGCTGCGGCTCTCGCCGCATTCGACGAACCGATCGCACTCGAGCGCGCGATCGCTGTTCTGGATCTCGAATCCGAACGTGCGACGCGAGCGGCAGCCGAATTGTTCGCGATGGATCGTGTACGACGCGACGCGGGCCACGTCTCGCTCCGCGACATCGAGGATCTGCGCGCGCTCGCGATCGATCCAGCGCGCATGCGTGCTTTGTCCGCAGCCGTCGTGGCGGACTTCACGAGCCGCGGGGCCGACGCGTTCAGTCTCTTGCCGCACCGTTGGCGCGCGAGCGTCGGGCCTGAGCGTGCGCAGGTCGTCGACGAGTGCGTGCAGTTCCTGAGGCGCACGCTCGAGCAAGGCGCCGTCGAGCGCGCGCTGGATTTCGCTGCACGATTGGCGCGTGCAGCACGAGCTGTCGATCAGGCGCTCGAGCCGATCCTCGTTGGCGAGAGCGCTGTGGCGTGGGTCGCAGCGGGTGTGGCCGACCGAGCGTTGGCCGCAGCAGAAGAGCTCGAGACGACGGAAAGTTCCGAGATCCGCGCGCTCGCAGCCCGAATTCGGGGAGCCGCTGCGTTGCAACGCGCGGAGTACGACGAGGCTCTGGCCTTCTTGTCGCTGGCCGAAACGCTCGATTCACGCTCGACAGGAACGATTGCGATCGCGCGTGCGCGCATCCTCTTCGACGCACGACGCGACGACGAGCTCGAACGCCTCGTCGAAGCGACGCTGAATGGCACTTCCGCGAGCGAACGCGAGCGCGGCAACTTGACGACGCTCCTCGCGATGAGTCGTGCACGGCGCGGCGACGTCGACGAAGCGCGCCGATTGCTCAGCGAAGTTTCGCACGCGGGGGCGCTCGCGTCGGATCCGTTGCGTGAGGCGGCGGTCGCGTTGAACGCCAGCACGCTGGAGCGGCGCCGCGGCGACAGCGCAGCTGCACTGGAACTCGTTTCGATCGGCGCTGCCGCCTACGAGTCGATCGGATTCCTGCCTGGAATCGCGCAAGCGCGCGTGTTGAAGGGCGGACTCTTCCGGGACCAGGGACGTTTGATCGAGGCCCAAGACGCGCTCGAAAACGCGGCGCTCGTGCGCCAACGTCTCGCGGATCATGCCGGAGCCGCAGCTGCGCGAGGCATGTTCGGTCTCGTGCTCGCAGACCGCGGCCATGTGCACGCCGCGATCACCGAATTGGAGCGCGCGTCGATCGAACTGAAGGGTCTGTCGCGCCAGGTGGACGCTGCGTTGCTCGACGCCCGAGTCGAGGAGTTGCGCGCGCGCATCGGCAAGCCCGCATCCGCCAGTGAGCGCGCACGCAAGCAGGCTCGCGGCAACGCCCTCGACGCCGATCCGCGCGCACTGCTGTCGCGCGCGCGAGCCGCTTGGTTGCGCCGCGATCTCGAGAGTGCGAGCAGTCTGGCGTCGCGGGCGCTCAATTTGGCGCGCAGTCTGCATCAAGGCGTGATCGAGCGCGAGTGCGAGACGGTCGTGCGCGAAATCGAATCCAAGCCGCGCGCACGCACGCTCGCGTCGATCGAAGGCGACGAGCGTGTCCTCGCTCTGCTCGGCGGTCTCGGCGAAACAGCCGACTTGCGCGAGTTGGGAGAGAGTCTGGCGCGCGTGGGTCGCGACGACCGTGCAGCACGCATCTATTTCGCACTGGCCGGCCGAGCCAAGAATGCAACGGACGCGCGTCGTGATCTCGCGATCGCCGAAGCCCTGTTCCGCACTTGCGCAGCCGGACTTCTGCCGGGCGAGGCCGAGGCTGCCAAGAGACACCTGCTCGGTATGCCCGATCCTTTCCCGCTCGACTTCACGACGCTCGCGACGCACTCAACCGACGACGAGGACTTCTCCATGGACATCTTGGCTCTGCTCGAAATCAACCGCCGACTCGTCGCGCAGGAGGCGTTGCCCGATCTCCTGGGAGCGATCGTCGACAGTGCGCTGCACGTCACCGGCGCCGAGCGCGGGTTCGTCGTGCTGGAGGAGGACGGCGAGATCGCGATTCAAACGGCGCTCGATTCGCGACGCGGCGACATCGCGGCGCCTGAAGTCGAACTCAGCCACAGCATCGTGCGCCAAGCACTCGCCGGAGCAGGCGTGCTGCGTTTCTCGAACGCGGTCGAGGATCCTGAGCTCGCCAAACGAGCGTCGGTCGTCGCGCTCGATTTGCGCTCGATCCTGTGCGCGCCTTTCGACATCGACGGCGGTTCGCGCGGCGTCGTGTACGTCGATCACCGCTTGAAAACAGGAGCTTTCGACGAGCGCGCCGAACGGTTGCTCGGCCTGCTCGCGGATCAAGCCGCGCTCGCCGTTCGACAAGTGCGTCGCGTGGCCGAGATCAAGCGCCTCAATCGCGAACTCGAACGCGAAGTCGTGATCAAGGAATCGGACTTGCGCGCGGCGCACGATGCACTGCGCGCAGCATCCATCGTCCCGCCTGCATCAGGACTCGTCGGCGAATCCGCGCCGATGCGAGCCGTTCACGAATGGATCGCGAAGGCTGCTCCGAGCAAGTTGCCCGTGCTCGTCACGGGCGCCAGCGGAACGGGCAAGGAGCTGGCCGCGCGCGCGCTCCACGCGCAGAGTGCGCGCGCCGGCGGACCGTTCGTCGCCGAAAACTGTGCGGCGCTACCGGCGACACTGATCGAGGCCGAATTGTTCGGATACAAAAAGGGGGCCTTCACCGGCGCCGACTCCGATCGAGTGGGACTCTTCGAGCGCGCCAGCGGCGGAACCTTGTTCCTCGACGAGATCGGCGAACTGCCGCTGGAATTGCAGGCCAAATTGCTGCGCGTGCTCGAGACGGGAGAAGTGCGTCGGCTCGGCGATTCGCGAGTGCAGAAGACCGACGTGCGTCTCGTGGCCGCGACGAATCGTGATCTCGACCAGCTCGTGCGCGAGAATCGTTTCCGCGCCGATCTCCTCTACCGCATGGATGCGCTGCGCGTGTCGATGCCGACTCTCGACGAACGCGTCGAGGACATCCCGCGGCTCGTCGACCACTTCTTGCGGCTCGAGGAAGCGAAGGGAGGCGTGAAACGGCGCATCGCTCCGGCCGTCTCGAAGCGCCTGTGTTCGCGAGCTTGGCCGGGCAACGTGCGCGAACTCTCCAACGAAGTCGCGCGCTTGTGCGTGCTTTCGAGCGGCGACATCACCGACGCGGAACTGGTGCGCGTGCCGCGAGCGACGGGCGAAACGCAGCCTGTGAGACTCGGCGGACGCACGCTCGCCGATCTGGAACGCGAAGCTATTCGCGCAGCGATCGCGGATGCTGGCGGCGACAAGACCAAGGCGGCCGAGATGCTCGGCATTTCGCGCGCGAAGGTCTACCAGCGCGTGAAGGAATGGCGCGACGAAGACCCGAGCAGCGCTACTTCAACTTCTTGAGTAGGTCGCCGACGCCCTTGACCTCGTCGATCACGTCTTTCGCCTTCGATTTGAGCGCGTCGACCTGACGCTCCAAGTTCTGAGCGATCTCCTTCGGCAACTTCGACGAGCCCTCGTTCAAGGTCGACGTCAAGAGCGCGTCGACGAGCGTGCCCGTCAGCGCTGACACGAGTTCCGTCGTGCTGCCGTCACTGCGAAAATCGCGCAGCTCGATCAGCGGCACGGTCACACCGGCTGAACTTTCGGACAGGCCCGGTACGTGGACCGCGGCCTTCACGTTGCGGACGACGATGTGCTTCACGAGGAGTGAGCGCTTCTTCTCGTTCGGATCGCTCGGCGCCTTCTTCTCGCTGCCTCCACGCGCGCTGATGTGATCGAGGATCGAGCCGAAATTCGTCTGGCCGTCCTTGTGCTCCAAGTTGATGGTCACGTCGTCGATCGCGATCTGATCGATCACCATCGCGTCGGAGAAGATCGAGCTCTGATTCCAGGCCGCGTGTGTGCGGCCGAAGCGCACGAACGGTTCGGCGCGAAACTGCGGGGGGTTGTCGATCGCGAAACCGGTCAGATCGAGTTTGGACGAGCCCAGCTCGACGCTGGCCGACTCCAGGTGCACGGGCACGCCGGCTGCCGCCGTTCCGCCCTTTTCGACGGCACCTTTAACGAGGACGTCGATGAAGTAGAGCGCCAAACCGAACGCGACTGCGAGCAGGGCGACGACGCCGATCAGGACGCGCAACAGGATCTTCACGGGCTTTCTCATGGCGGCCGAAGATAGGCGGTCGCACACGCCGATCAAAGCGCTGCTCGATTCTGCTCGTGATAGCGGGTGGTCGCGCCCACGGACCCGCAGGCTTTCGATCGAGGAGCGCGCCGCGTTGTCGAATCACAGCGCACAGATCTCCCGCAGCAGAGCGCTCCCTGAACAGAGCGCTCC
>JAWXBU010000198.1:0-6215 GCA_034440255.1 Planctomycetota bacterium
CATGTGCGCTTGGAATTGACCGAAGCGCGTCGGCAGCGGGACGTCGAGCTCGAGCGGTTCGACGAGGCGCTCGTTCTGGCGACGCCACGCGATCAACGCTTCGATCGTGCAGATTTTCAAATTGTGCTTCGCCGCGAACACTTCGAGCTCGGGCATGCGCGCCATCGTGCCGTCGTCGTTGATGACTTCGCACACGACGCCGGCTGCACGTGAACCGCACAGTCGCGCGAGGTCGACCATGCCTTCGGTTTGTCCGCCGCGCACGAGCACTCCTCCGTCGCGAGCACGCAACGGGAACACGTGACCGGGACGATGCAGGTCGGAGGGTTTGGCGGTCGGAGCGCTCGCGGTCTTGATCGTGTGCGCGCGATCTTTCGCGCTGATTCCGGTGGTGACGCCGGTCGCCGCTTCGATCGACACGGTGAAACCGGTGCCCATCTTGCTCGTGTTGTGCGCGACTTGCGGCCCGAGTTCGAGCTGATCGCAGATCTCCGCCGAAAGCGGCATGCAGATCAGTCCGCGGCCTTCGCGCGCCATGAAATTGATCGCTTCGGGAGTGACTTGCTCCGCGAGCATCGCGAGGTCGCCCTCGTTCTCGCGGCCCGGATCGTCGACGAGGATGATCATGCGGCCGGCCATGAGGTCGGCGAGAACATCGGGGATCGGGCTGATGGCCATGCGGAGTGTGCCTTTCGAATTCGACGAGCGAAGCTTCGATCGCTCATCGTATCCGGGTGGGATCAGACAGACCACTGACCCCACTCGGGCGACCGGCTCTCAGCTCAGGATGTCGCTAGCGACCACGCCACTGACGTCCGTCAATCGGAAGTCGCGACCCGCATAGTTGTACGTCAGACGCTCGTGATCGATCCCGAGCATGTGCAGGATCGTGGCGTGCCAATCGTGCGTCGACATCCGTCCCTCGACGGCTTCGATTCCGTTTTCGTCGGTCGCTCCGTACGAGAAACCGCCCTTCACTCCGGCGCCCGCCATCCACGTCGTGTAGCCGCGATTGTTGTGATCGCGACCGTCCGTGCCTTGTGCGTACGGCGTGCGTCCGAACTCGCCGGCCCAGATCACGAGCGTGTCTTCCAGCAAGCCACTCTGCTTCAGATCGGCGAGCAACGCGGCAATCGGCTGGTCGATCTGCTTGCAGCGCTGCGGCAATTCCTCGCGAAGGTTGCGATGGTGATCCCATCCGCCCATGCCGACTTCGACGAAGCGCACGCCGCTCGCGACCAGGTGACGCGCCGTCAGACATTGGCGACCGAAACGATCGGTCTCTTCCGCGCCGATTCCGTACGCGTCGAGCGTCGCCTTTTTCTCTTTCGACAAGTCGAGCAGGCTCGGTAACTCGGCTTGCATCCTGAACGCGAGCTCGTACGACTCGATCACGCCTTCCGCTTGTTCGTCGCCTGAATCTCGGCGTGCGTGCTCTTTGTTGAGCTTCTGCAGCAAATCGAGTTGAGCGCGCTGTTCATCCGTAGTCATCCGTCCGTTGGCGATGTTCGCGACCGATTCGGATCCCGCTCCGCGCCGATTTCCGCCGGCTTTCCGGTCCATCCCGATGCGCATGCCTTGGTACGTCGCGGGCAAGAACGCGGATCCGTAGTTCTGTGCACCGCCGTTGCCCGTCGGCGGATTCAACGTCACGAAACCGGGCAAATTGCGGTTCGACGTGCCCAATCCGTACAAGCTCCATGAGCCCAACGACGGCCGCACGAATTGGAAACTGCCGGTGTGTTGGGCGATCGTCGCTTGTGCGTGCGCCGGCACCTCGGTGTGCATACCGCGCAAGAGGCACAGATCGTCCGCGCGCTTCGCGAGCTCGGGGAACAACTCGCTCATCCACAATCCGCTCTTGCCCGATTGCTTGAACGACCACGGCGACGCCAACAACTTGGCACCTTGGCGATAACCCGAAAGGGTCTGACCGTCGTGATCCTTCAGCGCTGGTTTGTAATCGAAAGTGTCGACGTGCGACGGCGCTCCGCTCATGCAGAGGAAGATGACGCGCTTCGCCCGCGCCTTGTGATGCGTCATTTTCGGCGCCAGCGGATCGCTGACCATGTCCTGAGCATCGGCCGCGCACAAACCGCGCAGCGCGAGCATCCCGAAACCGCACGAGAGCAACTTGAGCGTGTCGCGTCGGCTGGGCACGAAGAGTGAATTCGAAGTGTCGTCGTTCATGTGTCTTCTCGATTTGCTCGGTCAGCCGACAGAGCGGAACTCAGCACTTTGGAACAGCGTCTGCGCGAACGCAGACCACGCGGCACGATGCGGGTCGACCGGCGCGAGCGCCGATTCGCCGCCATCGGTCGCGAGCGGTGATTCGGCCTGTTTTTGCCGGCGCTTCTTGCGTTCCTCGCCCGAACCACGGTCCACCTTGTCGGTCTTCACTTCCTTGGCCGCGAGCTTCTCGAACTCGGTGAGGAACGCGCGCACGCTGCTCGTTTCATTGCCGTTGGGCTTGCGCCCGAGTGCACGCTCGAACGCGTACGCGATGCGTTCGTCGTCGGTGCCCTTCTGCGCGAGCACTTTGTCCGCGAACGCGTCGGCGATCTTCATCACGTCGACGTCGTTCATAAGGAACAACGCCTGCGTCGCGACATTCGTCTCTTCGCGATCGCCGGTGACGAAAGCCGAATCCGGTGCGTCGAACACGGCCAACGCTTCGGGCAAGTGATCGCGCAAGTTCGGCAGGTAGATCGAGCGCACAGGCTGTTCGCGCGTGAGGTAGTTGACGATCTCGTCGCGCGCGAACGGACCTTCGACGACGCCCGCTTTCGAACCGACGGGCACGTCCGTCTGCAACACGCCGGCGACCGACAAGATCGCGTCGCGGATCGCTTCCGCTTCGAGTCTGCGATCGGGCATGCGCCACAGATTGCGCGCTTCGGGATCGACGGCAGCGTTCTTGTCGTTCGACACGCTGTCGAGGCGATACGCGTGACTGAGCACGATTTCTCGCACCAACTTCTTCGTCGACCAACCTTGCGCGACCAATTCCGTCGCGAGCCAATCGAGCAGTTCGGGATGATCGGGCCGTTGACCGCTCGCACCGAAATTCTCCGGCGTGCGCACGATTCCAGCGCCGAACAGGTGACCCCAGACGCGATTGGCCCACACACGCGCGGTCAGCGGATTCGAACTCGACGCGATCCAATCGGCGAGTTCCTTGCGACCGCTGCCTTGCTTGATCGGCTGAGCGGTGGCCGTGCGCAACACTTGCGGCATCCCGCGCAGCGCGATCGCGCCGGGTTTGTCGACTTCGCCACGATCGAGCACCGCGATGTCGCGCGGCTTGCCTTCGAGGGCGCCCATGGCGAGGCGATTGGCCGGCAATGCGCGACCCTTCTCGTCGAAACGCCCGAGCAGCTCGTCGAAGAGCGCCGTCTGTTGTTTCAGCACTCGCTCGCGATAGATGTCGAGCCCGTCCTTTTTCTTCTCGGTCCCCGGCGCGTCGCCCGTGCGCGGCATCGCGCGCGCTTCCTCAGCCTGTCGTGCAAAGTTGTCGCGTGCGCGCTCGATCACAGTACGCACGGCGGGCTCCATCGTCGGCCCGTTCGGCACATGTGCATCCGCGGGCAGTTCGATCAGCTTGCCCGCATTGTTGTTGCCGGGTCCCGGATACGTGCCGAAGCGCGTGTCGGTGCTCAAGAAGATGCCGGCGAGCGCGTAGTAGTCCTCGGTCGGAATGGGATCGAATTTGTGATCGTGACAGCGCGCGCAAGCGATCGTCATGCCCAGCATGCCTTGACTGACTGCGTCGATCTGCTCGTCCGCGACGTCGAGCGAAAACTGACGAGCATCGCGTGTGTTGTGGCTCTTCGCGCCGAGCGCCAGGTAGCCCGTCGCCGTCACGTTGGCCGCGCGCGCGTCGCTGTCGGCGCTCGGCAGCAAATCGCCGGCGAGTTGCTCTCTCAGCATCTGGTCATAGGGCTTGTCTGCATTGAATGCCGCGATGACCCAATCGCGATAACGCCAAGCCTGCGGATAGGCAATGTTCGTGTCTTTCCCGCTCGATTCGGCGTAGCGAGCGACGTCCAACCAGTGCCGCCCCCAGCGTTCGCCGTACGCAGGCGAGGCGAGCAATCGGTCGACGACGCTCTCGAACGCTCTCGGCGATTTGTCCGCTTCGAATGCAGCCAACTCATCAGGCGTCGGCGGCAAACCGGTCAGATCGAAAGTCACACGTCGCAACCAAGTGCGTTTATCGGCGTCGGCCACCGGCGCGAGGTTCGATTTTTCCATCGCCGCCATCAGGAATTGATCGATCGGCGTCCACGGCCACGCTTTCTCGCGCGTGCTCGGTGGCTCGCTGCGCACGGGCGGCTTGAACGCCCAGAATTCGCGCGCTTTGGCGAGATCGAGTGGAGCTTTCGGTGCTCGCGTCGCGCTCGCAGCCGCTTCGCCCGTCGCCTTCGCACCCGGCCACGGCGCGCCCATCGTCACCCACTTCTCGAGATCCTTCACGACGGCTTCGTCGAGTTGCTTCTTGGGCGGCATCGCCAAGTCCGAATCCGTGTAGCGCACCGCCGTGATCAACAAGCTCGCGTCCGCGTCACCGGGCATGATCGCCGGTCCCGAAACTCCTCCCGCGAGCAAGGCGTCGATCGAGTCGACCTTCAATCCCGCCTTCAATTTCGTCGCGTTGTTCGAGTGACACGAGTAGCAGTTGTTCGCGAGCACCGGCCGCACGCTCTTCTCGAAGAACTCGATCTCTTCCGGAGTCGCCTCTTTGCGATTCGCCATCGCCTCGCTGCTCGGTTTCGCGCCCGCCGTTGCGAAATCGGCTGCCGTGAGATACCCGTCGCGATCGCGGTCGAGCCGATTGAACGCGCGCTCGCCGCGCGGGAACTCGGCCAAGCTGATGCGCCCGTCGAGGTCCGTGTCGAGCCTCTTGCGCAACGCGTCGAACGCGACGCCCTTGTCCTTTTCTTGCGCCGTGAGCGCGGCGGTGGTGAAAGCGAGAATGGACGTCGCGAGAATCAATGTCGTCTTCATGAGGGGCACCCGTTCGGCATGTGCGGCCAGGTCATTTCGTCAGGAATCGCCTGCTCGGGGAAGTCCTTCGCTCCTGAAACCGCCTGGTCCTCCCGAGTTTCGGTCGAAGACGGCTGCCGACAGTGATTTCAGAGCTTGGCCAGCGACCTCGCCCGTGTGAACGAACCCGACCCGCCGCGTACCATGCCCTTGGAGGACTCGATGACGTTGCGCTCGCTTTATGCAGTTTTTCTCATGCTTTCGGCCCTCGCGGCCGCCTCGTGCCGAATGGCTCCGACCGAAAGGCCTGGGCCTATGGGAGTGCAGATCGCGCCTCTTCAACCGACGCTTCAAGATCCACTCGAGACGATCGCCAGGTATGAAGACGCGCGCACCGACGGGGACGGATTGCTGCAGGCCCTCCTGCAAAGAGGTTCGCCGAAAACGCGTGAGCGTGCGGCCGTCGCCTTGGGTCGACTCGACCCGCAAGTCTTCGGCGCGAGCGCGACCGAAGGCTTGATCGTCGCACTCGAGGACGACTCGTCCGGCGTGCGTGCCGCTGCAGCTTTCGCGCTCGGACAACGTGCCGACAAGTCCGCGGCGGCGGCTTTGCTCGCGCACTGGAACGATCCGGATGCCGGTGTGCGAGCGCGCATTGTCGAAGCCGCGTCGCGCATCGACGATGCTTCGTTGCGAGCGCGCATCCTCACGAGCTTGGACGATCCGGATTCGAACGTGCGCGCGCTGGCTGCGCTCGCGCCGAGTCGCTTTCCTCCCCTCGCGCCGGACGCCCCACTGACGGATGCGGCGCTCGTCGAATACCTGATGCGCAACGAAAAGGGCACGAAGCCGGCTCCCGATGTCGAGATTCGCTGGCGCGGATCGTACGCATTGTCTCGACGCAAAGCGGTCCGAGCGCGCGCGTTGTTCATCGCAGGAGCGTCAGCGATCGATCCGCGTGAGCGCATCTACGCATGTCAAGGCATGGGCGCAGTCGGCTCGGACGACGCGAGTCGCAAAGCTCTCGTGACGCTGCTCGCGGACACCGATTGGCGCGTCGCCTGCGAAGCGGCGAATGCGCTCGGCAAGCAATCCTTCCAGGGGGCGTTCGATGCGCTCGCTGTAGCGACGCATCATGCTTCTCCGCATGTACGACGCTGCGCGTACGAGGCGCTCGGCGCGTTCCGTGATTCGAAGATCGAAGCGCGCGCTGTCTTCGAGCGCGCACG
>JAWXBU010000199.1:0-10143 GCA_034440255.1 Planctomycetota bacterium
GGGGACAAATTGCTCTGGCTCGGTACACACACGATCAGCGGCCAGCGCGAACCGTCGTGGTTGTCCCTGGCACAGTACGATCACTTCGAAGCGTCGAGCTGCGCGAGCGTGTCTGTCAAGCGTTTGAGGCCGTCGTCGTCTTTCAGCCGCGTGGCGAGCTCGATCGCACGTACGAGCGACGCCTTCGCACGCGGTATGCGCTTCAACGCCTGACACTCGTCGGCCATCAGCACGACGACCTCGTACTCATCCGCGACGAGGCCCAAGTCGTGGTAGAGCACGCGCGCGAACGCAGCTGATTCGAGTGCTTTTTCGTGGTTGCCGAGCTCCTTCTGGGCCAGTGCGATCGCTTGGCAACCCATCGCAGAACCCCACCAGTCGCCGAGCGGACCGGTGAGTTGCAGACACTCTGTCCCTGCCGCCAAAGCCGCCGGAGCGTCCTTCGCTTCGAGCGCTTTCATCGCCTTCCCGAACGCAGCTTGACCCGAACGAAAGCGCTTGCGCTCGTCGTCGTTCCAACCGATGAACGACGCCGCGTAGTCGCGAAAGATCGGATGTCCGGTCGCTTCGAACGCGACTTCGGCGCCCCACACAGCGCGGGCCTCCATCTCCGCGATCTTCTTCAGATCGGGCTCCTTCGATTTCTCGCGCACCGTCAGACTGCCTTCGAGATCGGCGTCGATCGTGCCGAGCACGGAGTTCGGATGGGCGCGCCACAGAGCGACACATGCGGCTCGATCCTGCTTGGCCGCGCATTCGACGAACTCTTTGCGGACCTCCTTCGCGTCAGCGGGTTGAGCGATCGCAGTCGTGAGGGCGAGCAGAATGGGCGCCAAAATCATGGGGTTTCGTCCGTTCGAGGGAGAGGTTTGGTTCGCGCGCAACACGATATCGGGCATACTGCGCGGCGACCATGGAACTTGCGCAACGCGTGCTCGATTGGGTGGCGATTCCGTCCGTGACGGGGGACGAAGGCGACTACGGCGATGCGCTCGCGCGCTACTGCAACTCGATCGGTCTCGCTGTGGAACGCCAAGCGTTGTCGCCTGGCCGCTTCAACGTGCTCGCCCGCGGAGCTCGACCGCGCGTCGTCGTGTGCACGCACATCGACACGGTGCCCGGCGTCGTTCCCGTGCGCGCCACTCGCGAAGCGATCCACGGTCGCGGCGCGTGCGATGCGAAAGGTCCCGCGGCAGCGTTGCTCGCGGCGGTCGAGAAGCTGCTCTCGGAGGGCGAAGATCGCGTCGCGTGCCTCTTCACGGTCGGCGAAGAGACGGACAGCGCCGGTGCGACGCTCGCGAACGCGCGACTCGCCGATCCGTGGGAGCCGCGGTTCGTCCTCGTCGGCGAGCCGACCGACAATCGCTTCGTTCGCGCCGGCAAAGGCATCTACAAGGCACGACTCGTCGCGAGCGGTGTCGCCGGGCACAGCTCGCAGAGTGTCGGCCCGTCGGCGATCCACGAACTCGTGACGTGCGCTCATCACTTGCTCAGCGAGAGTTGGGGCGAACACGCGGTGCTCGGACCGGGCACGCTCAACATCGGAACGATGCGCGGTGGAGCAGCCGCGAACGTCGTCGCAGAACACGCCGAGTGCGAGGTGCTCGTGCGCGCTGTCGATTCGATAGAGCGCATCGAAGCGCGCGTCGAGCGCTGTCTCACGCCGCACGTGCGCGTCGAAAAACTGCACAAGGGCTACGGTCCGATCGAGTTCGAAGTGCCGCCCGGTCACGAGGGGATCGCGGTCGCTTTCGGCACCGACGTGCCGTACATGCCGCGCTTCGGGCGGCCGCTCTTGTACGGGCCCGGGTCGATCCTCGACGCGCACACCGATCACGAAAAGGTGGAGCTGCGCTCGTTGGAACGCGCGGTCCACGACTACGAAACGACGTTGCGCGATCTGCTCCGGCGCTGCGAGGCATGAGCGATCGAACGTGCGTGAGGCCGCTGTACGCTGGATGTCGAACCATGAAGACTGAACTCGAAGGTGTGGCACTGCTCGATGCGCTCGAAGCCGGAATCGTGCGCGTCGCCGAGCGTACGACCGACGGACGTTGGGTCGTGAACGCGTGGGTGAAGGAGGCGATCCTGCGCATTTTTCGCGAGAGCCCCGTGATCGCCGCTCACGTCGAAGGTCCTTGCCACGCGTCGAGCGGCGAGTCGGCGTTCCGCGACAAAGCGCTGCTGACCGTACGCCGTTTTCGTTCCGAGGACGCCGTGCGTGTCGTGCCCGGAGGCTCGACCGTCCGTCGCGGCGCACACGTCGCGAAGAACGTCGTGTGCATGCCACCGATGTACGTGAACATCGGCGCGTGGATCGGTGAAGGCACGATGATCGACAGTCACGCGTTGGTCGGTTCGTGCGCCCAGATCGGAGCGCGCTGTCACATCTCCGCCGCAGCACAGATCGGCGGCGTGCTCGAGCCGGCGAACGCGCGACCCGTGATCGTCGAGGACGATGCGTTCATCGGCGGAAATTGCGGCGTGTACGAAGGCGTGTTGATTCGCTCGCGCGCCGTGCTCGCGTCGGGTGTGATCCTCGCGTCGGGCACCGTCGTCTACGACTTGGTGAACGAGCGCGAGCTGCGCGGAAGTCGAGAAAACCCGCTCGAAATCCCGACCGGCGCCGTCGTCGTACCCGGAGCGCGACCCGCGCAAGGCGCGTGGGCAGAGGCGCGCGGACTGTCGGCGCAGTGCGCATTGATCGTGAAGTACCGCGACGAAAAAACCGATCGCGCGACGGCGCTCGAGCAGGCGTTGCGCTGACGGACGCCGTGCTCCAAAGAGGAACGACGGTTCACTTGCGCGACGACGAGCCGCGGCGTGAGCGTTCGGTCGTGAGCGGTTTCCACAAGGCCTGAAGCTTTGTGGCTCTGTGTGCGAAGTCGGCCAACGTGTAGCCGTCCAGCACGGTCAAAAACGCGCGCTGCGCTTCGGCTAGCGCACTCTTGAGTCCGCACGCCGGTGCGATGGGGCAAGTGTTGGTCGCCGGGTCGAAGCACTCGACCAAGGTCATGTTCGGCTCGGTGCGCCGCACGAGCTCGCCCAAGTTGATCGCGCTCGGCTCGCGCTTGAGTCGCAGTCCACCGTTGCGTCCGCGTGTGGCTTCGACCAAGTTCAACTGCACGAGTTTCTGAGCCACTTTCATCAAGTGGTGACTCGAAATGCCGTACGCGCGCGCGATCTCGGAGACCGCCACGGTGCGCCCCGGATGGGCCGCGACGAAGAGCAAGACGCGCAGCGAGTAGTCCGTGAAGAGTGTCAACTGCATCGATGCAACTCGTTGGCTGGAGTGTAGCTCGCCCGCCGGCGTGCGCGCCAAGGATCGCCGCTGTCCAGTCACTCAGATTTCTCCTGGCGTGAATCCAGCTCAATCAGGTATTCTAAATACTTGATTGAGCTGGTGGCGCTGAACTCTCGTCGCCCGAACCGCAGAAATCTCGTGCAATATCAGGAATCCTCGATGAAAACAGACATCAGTGCCCCCCAAGGATCCACGCTCTACCAGCGCCTCGGCGGCGCCGCGGCGATGGAAAAGGCCGTGGACCGCTTCTACCGCCGCATGCTGAAAGACCCGCGCGTGGCGCGTTTCTTCGAAGGCGTGGACATGCAGCAGCAGGCCGCGAAACAACGTGGCTTCCTCACGATGGTCACCGGTGGACCTCATGCGTACACAGGCAAAGACATGCGTGACGGTCACGCGCACTTGCTCGCGAAGGGGCTCGACGATTCGCATGTGGATGTCGTGATCGAGCATCTCGGTGCGATCCTCTTGGAGCTCGGCGCCAGCCCTGCGGACATCACGCAGGTCGCTGAGCTCGCGAACTCCGTGCGCGACGACGTTCTCTCACGGCCGAAGCGAGCGAGCGGTTGATGAGCGTTGAGGATGCGAAAGGAACGTCGATCGTCGTGGACGATCGACGGATCGTCGTGCGCACGGGCGAGAGCGTTCTCGATGCGTGCGAGCGCTCGGGAGTCGAGATCCAAAGTTCGTGTAGAGCCGGACTGTGTCACCTGTGCCGCGTGCGTGCGATCGCAGGTGTGCCCCCGCCCGAATCACAGATCGGACTCGATCACGCGGACGCCGCCGAGGGCTGGTTTCTCGCGTGTCGAGCGCGACCGTCCGGCGCACTGAGTGTCACGCTCGACGGTGCAGCAGGTGCACGCGCACGAGTGCGACTCGTCGAACGCGTGTGGCTCGCGAAGTCCGTGATTCGCGCACGATTCGAATGGTTGGATACGTTTCCGCACCGCGCCGGCCAGTTCGTCGAACTCGTCCGCAGCGATGGTCTGTCGCGCAGCTATTCGATCGCGGGTGTGCCGGCGCTCGATCCGTATCTGGATCTGCACGTGCGTATCTTCGAGAAGGGTGCGATGAGCGCGTGGCTGGCACACGAGGCCGAGATCACGACTGAGCTGGAAGTCCGCGGGCCGGGCGGCAAGTGCGTCTACGCGCCGGCTTCGCTCGATCAACCGTTGCTCCTAGCCGCCACGGGTACGGGCCTGGCGCCGCTCATCGGGGTCGCGCGCGAGGCGCTCGCGGCGGGACACCGTGGGCGCATCGTCCTCTTCCACGGCGGGCTCGACGAAAATGCGCTCTACCTCCAGGACGTGTTGCGGAATCTGGCGGCAACACATGCCCATTTCATCTACCAACCGGGTGTGTTGCGCGGTCCTGCCGCAGCCGGAGTCGAGATCGGACCCTTGGCCGAAGTCATCGACCGCCGCTTCCCCGATCTCGAAGGTTGGCGTGTGCACTTGTGTGGTGCGCCCGAGTTGGTCGAGTTGCTGCGACGACAGTGCTACCTCTCGGGCGCCGCACTGCGCGACATCGTTGCCGATCCGTTCGTCGCGCGAGTGCAACCGACCATGCGTTGATCGATCCACTGTCTCGCGTGCGTTCGGCGCACGGTGCGTGGTCGGACTGTCGGCGCAGTGCGCATTGATCGTGAAGTACCGCGACGAAAAAACCGATCGCGCGACGGCGTTCGAGCAGGCGTTGCGATAGTCGACGGCGCATTCCCGCCGAGCAGATCGCTGACTTCGCGCTCGGCGCAATTACGGATCGAGGGAAGCTGTCAACGAGGACACCGCGCTCACGCGGTTGCCATTGGCAAGAGATCGCAGAGCACGTGTCGACCGTCGGCGACTCGGCGCTATCTTGACCGGATGCTCCGCCTGCTTCCTCGCGTCCATCTCGCACTCGTGCGCTTCGACGTCGCCGTCCGCGACTACGGATCCAGAAGCGCTCGGGTCGATGACGCGCGCGAATCACTCGCGGGATTTTGCCCGCGAACGCTGCGGGTTCGCTGATCACCGGCATGGTTCCTTTGTCCCCGCGAGATTCACGCGAAGCGGCCACCGGATTCCCGGACTGGCTGCGCGTGTTCTGGCCGAGCCCCGTGAAAGCCGGATGACGCGAGCGCGTGCGCGCCGTGTTCGGTGGGGCGCTGGGAATCATGGTCGCAGGCTGGCTGTGCGAATCGACGGTCGGTCCTGCGTCCGCGAGCGCACGGCCGTGGTTGGTGGCGCCGATCGGTGCGAGCGCGGCGCTGGTGTTCGGCGCGCCTTCGAATCCGATGGCGCAACCCTGGGCGGTCGTCGGCGGCAACACGCTGTCGGCGCTCGTGGGCGTGTGTTGCGTGCGGGTCTTCGGCTCGAACGCCGAATCCGCGGCGATCGCCGTCGGAGCCGCGATCGGAGTGATGTTCCTGCTGCGGTGCTTGCATCCATCGGGAGGCGCATCGGCGTTGTCGGTCACGCTTCCCGGAGTGAGCGACCCGGGCTGCGCGCTCTATCCCGTGCTCGTCAATTCGCTGCTGCTCGTGGTCGTCGCCATCGCCTACAACCGCGTCACTCGGCACGAATATCCGCACCAGCATCAGCCTGCGACGGCCGGTCCGCGTGCTGCCGACAGCGCGACGATCGATGCGGACTTGGACGCCGTGCTCGCGCGGCACAGCCACGTCTTCGACATCGGTCGCAATGAATCGAAAGCGCTGCTCGAGGACGCGCAACTGCGTTCCTATCAACGCAAGCTGGCCGACATTCGCTGCAGCGACATCATGTCGCAGCAGCCGATCGTCGTGACGCACAGGACGCTCATCGCGGACGCTTGGTCGTTGTTCGGCAAACACCGCATCAAGGCCCTGCCCGTGATCGACGACGCACAGCGCGTCGTGGGCATCGTCACGCCGGCGGATTTCATCCGCCACGATGCCTATCAGCCCTCGACGCGGGCGCGCGGCGAGATCGGCGAGATCATGACCCGCATGGTGCTGTCGGTCGGCGTCGATCGACACCTGGTGGACTTGATCCCGAAGTTCGGCGGCAGCGGACATCACCCACTGCCCATCGTCGACGCGGAGGGGCGACTCGTGGGAGTCGTGACGCAAGCGGACGTGGTCGCTGCTCTGGGTCGAGCCGGAGTTACTGCTTCGGCGCCTCTGGAGACGTGACGGGTCTGCTCGAAAGGCGTGTTTCGCTCGGCCTTGAGCCCCATCTTCGGCGTGATGCCGGAGGCCGAGCCTCGCGACATGCGCACCCGGCTCGCGCGACGTTTCGCGGACCGCGAACGTCCGATCGAGGCAATGTCTGCCGAATCAAGATTGAGCCCCCGGCCACGATCCAGTGTGGACTCGAAGCTCGTCGCGTCACCCGCGAACGAGCACGGATAGGATGACGACGTGAAACTCTTGATCGCCGCAGCCGGTTGCGCCGCCCTCGGCATCACGCGCTACCTGCTCGGCCGGGACGAGCGTCATGCACCCGTGACGGTGCCAACGCCGGATGTGCCACTGCCAGCCGATCAGCCGCCGCCGCAATTCGCTGGCGAATCGACGGATCGTGCTTTCGCTCCCGTCATCAGCGAGACGGCGACGTCGAAGGACGAGACAACCGTTCACGGTCGCGTCGTCAGCCTGACGGGGGAACTCGTGAAGCGCGGCGAAGTCGTCGCGTCACCCTTTCGACTGGAACCCGCCAACGGGGCCTCCGCCTCCACTGAGGTGACGACGACAGTGTCGGCAGAAGGCACCTTCGACATCGAGTTGACGCATCCGGCCGAGCTCACCTACAGCGACGGTGAGCACGAGCAGACTCTCGTCAGCGCCCTGGTTCACGAACTCACGCCCGCTGTCGTCGAACGCGAAATCGTCGTGGCGGCGAGCACGAAGATCACCGGCGTCGTCGTTCTCGAGAACGGAGCAGGTTTGCCGGGAGTCTTCGTTCGCCAGCGATTCCCCGCCGAATGGATCGTGCAGGTGGCCGGTCCAAAACCGCGCAATCGAAGTTGGCGCCTGACTCGCTGGGTCGAGACCAAACATGACGGGAGCTTTGCGTTGCCTGTCGTGCTCGTTCCCGGTTCCGTGCTCGAAGTGGTCGACGAAGAGCGCGTTCTGACGACGGCCTCGATTCTGTCTGTACAAAAGCCGGACGTGCGACTCGTATGCGTTCGCGAACGCATCAGCGGATACGTCGTCGACGAATCAGGTGCACCGACTCGCGGAACTCACCTGGTCGTCGCTTCGTCGGCTGGCGAGATCGCTCGTCTGCCGATGCGATTGGATACGACTCGTTTGAACCGGGTCGTGTGGCGCTGAGAGCCGCGACTACGGCGCCCAAGTCACCTGCACGCCGTTCGTCAGATTGAACGTCGAGCTCGAGCAGAACCCGGGATCGCCGTCGCGATACCACTCTTGATACGTGCGCACGTCGCCGATCGCATTCAGTCCGCCGCTCCCGATCGGATTGGGCGTCAGGCCACCCGGATAGCTGGCCGTATTGGCGACTGCGAAGACGACCCCGAGTCGGATGATCGAACCACCTGCGCACAACAGGCCGTCACCGAAAAACACTCCATTGCCGCCGATGAGCTGCGAGGTGCCTTGGAAGAAAAGTCCCGGACCCGTCGGCACATTCGTGCTGGTCAGCGTGAACGTGTCGGCGCTGATGCTCGCACTTCCGCTGCTTCCCAAGCGTCCGCCCAAGGCCGTCACCGAACTCGCACACCCATTGCCGGCTGCACCGTTGTTCGCGCACGGGCACGCGATCCCCGTCCCGTCACCGAAGCAGAACGGCGTCGGACCACCAGGTGCGGGCGTGAACACGAGTTGGAAAGCGTTGACCGAGCCGCTCGAGGCGAGGCCTTCGACTTGCAGCGAAAACGTTCCGGTCGTGACCGTCACGCGATGGAGGGCGTAAGTCACGTTCTGGATGTGCGCACCGCCGCCCCATGAACCGCCGACGAGCACTGCAGGATCGATCGAGCTCGGCACGGTCACGCGCGTGCGCGCCGTGCCGCTGTCCGGAGCCCAAGCGTACGTGTACAGCGCGTAGTCTCCGTTCTGGAGACCGCTGAAGGTCCAGCTCTGCGAAGTGCCGCCCGGAAAGCTCTGGATGTCGACCATCAGGTTGTAGTCGTCACCGGTGAGCAGGCTCGGGAAGTAGTTGTACCAGCCCGGATTCGTGCTGCTCGTCGTGGCGGTAGTTGGAGCGCCGGTCAGGTCCACGAGCGACGTGGAGTAAGGATGGATCGACGCGTTCCACACGCCTGACTGGCTCGCAGCACCGGCGTGGGTGCTCGCCGGGACGGGGTAGCAGCAGCCGAAGTTTTCGCCGACGTCGATGTTGATCGACTGAGCGGCGGCGGGAGTGCAAAGGAGAGCGAGCAGGATGAGCGTACGCATGCGGACGAAGATACAGGCACCCCGCCGGGTTGGGGGGGGAACGGAGCCCCAAAAACTCCGGGGAATCCGCACGGATGAGTGCACGCGAAGTGCGGCGGCATCCCGTCTGTTGCCTGCGCCGGCGAATTCACCGGCGCGTCAGTACTGCTTCGGAATCCCGTTGATGATCGTCAGCGCTTCTTCGCAGTTGAAGCCGACCAATTGCGCGTACTCACGGATCGACGGGAAGCGCGGCTTGTTGAATTCCTCGGCCAATTTCACGCCTTCGGCCCGCGTGATGTGACCTTCGCGAATGCGGTTCGAGATCATCACTTCGTCTTCCGACCAACCGCAGATCGTCGAGTAGATGTAATTGTAAAACGCAGCCGAGCCGTCGCCGATGCGCCACGTGCTTTTCGTGTCGGTCGCGACTTCCCAATCGTATTCGCGGCGGATCGTGCCGACGATTTCCTCTTCGACCCAAGGCAGGTAGTGGAAGAGATAGAGGAAGTCGTCCTTGACCACGAACGTGCACCAGAACGCATAAAACGTGTCCCAGATGCTCTCGTTGATGTAGCGCGGGTTCTTGATGTAGTTCCACGCGTAGTAAGAGAGCAACGCGACTTCGTTCCGGAACGACAAACCGGTCAAGGTCATGCCGTGGTCGTCTTCGTCGATTCCGCACAAGCCCGTTTTGTAGGGCGTGTCTTCGATCATGTTGCCCGTCGAGAAGATGACGAGCTTGATGCCGGTCTCTTTGCGCAGTTGCCGCGCGTGACTGTAGAACTCTTTGTCGCCGGCCGTGAACAGCGTGACCATGCCGAGTTCGGGCTTCTTCAGCCACGCTTCGACGTTCTTCCTGATGAAGCGGCGCTTCTGTTGGATGTTCGCCGATCTCAGAATGTGCTCGACGCCGAGTTTGCCGCAGATGCGCGCCTGATTGCGTCGCGCGAGGTCCGTGACCATGCCCCAGTCGTAAGTGAACGCGACCGGGTTCATTTTCAACTCGGTCTTGACGTAGTGCAGGCCGTAGCTCGAATCGCGCCCGCCGGAGAAGGCCACGATCACATCGGGTTTGCCGGACTTGCTGCGATAAGGCTCGACCAGTTCCTCGAGCGCGCGTCGACCTTTCGGCTGAATGCGCTTCCAACGCCGGCAATAACTGCACACGCCAGCTGAGTCGAACTTCATGAACGGGTAGGTCTCGGGAAGCAGGCACTTCACACAGCGCTTCAGATCATGCGGTGATTTCGTGTGCAAGACGATCGGCGCCAACTTCGAGCGCTCGTGGACGACGACGCGATCGTCCTTTTCGGATCCCTTGGGGACGCAGGCGAATTCCTGTCGCGCGAGGTCGCGCAAGTTCACGACGAGAGCGCGGCCGGCCGGCAATTGCTCGATGCGCAACGGACCCGTCGTGCGCGCGAGATCGAGCTGATCCACGAGGCTCGCGAGGATGAATCGTTCGGACGCGAAC
>JAWXBU010000200.1:0-2725 GCA_034440255.1 Planctomycetota bacterium
CTGGTTGTTGTACGACGCGCGGCGGAGCAGCGCGGGTTCGCGCTCGAGGAGCACGACGGACAACCGGTGCTCGCGCGCGAGGAGGAGCGCGAGCCACGCGCCGAACAGTCCTCCGCCGACGACGACGGCGTCGGCTCGTTCCGTCGGAGTCGCGCTCATCGCCGGATCGCCACGATGCGCAGGCGTTCGGCCTCGATCGTGCGGCTCGGGTTCCGTCGCATCGCCCACTGGCATCGCGTCGTCATGCAGAGAGCATAGGTGTGCGGCCGCCCGTCGTTCATGGCCGTGAAGCCGAATCGATCGCGATTCGCTGCGCGGACAACGTAGTCGACGACGACGGTTTCCGGATCGTTCGCAATGCGCAGCCGGCGCGCGACGACGTCCTGACATTCGAACGATGGCCTCATGTGCTCGAAGGCGAACCGGGGCGGCGACGGAGTTCTCGGGCCGAGCTCTTCATACAGGCAATTGCCGTAGAGGTCCCGCAAGGCCGGCGGAAGAGCTTACCGCATGCGCAGCACGGTTCGACCCGCGGCGAGCGTGAACGTGCGCTCGTCCTCGTTCAGAGCACGACGACCTCGACATCCCCGTAGCGCCGTGCAGACTCCGAAAACCAATCAAAAACCGCACGGAAACTGACGAAACCAGCGCACAGAGTTGCTTCCGGCATCGTCGGTGATCACGAACGCGCCGCGCTGACCCGTGCACGAGCCCGGACTCCACTGAATCGCGAAACCTTCATCGTTCGCGTTGCCCGGGTAGTCGTAGGTCAGCACGTGCCGGAGCGCACGGATCGCGCCGGCGGGTTCCGACCCGAGACGCAAGACCTCGAGGTCGTTCCGTCCGTCGCCGTGCCAGGCGTACAAAACGGAGAGCGACGGGTCGAACGTGAGCTCGGCGACTTCGGGGTCGCCCGTCGCGTACTGGCCCACGAACTGGAACGCGCCGTTCACGCGGTTCAGATCGAACACGAAGACGCGACCACCGTTCTGATGTCCGACGAAGGCCAGCGAGCCCATGCCCATCGTACTCGTGCGCGCGAGGCCGTTCGCGTCGACGAAGTGACTCGCCGCGAGCGCCGTGTCCGGGACGAACGTCAGAGCTTCGAGGCCGAGTCCGTGCGCGTAGGTCGGCACGTGCGCCGTGAGATTCCAACTGCGGCGCAAGATCGCGGTAGCGCTCGAGAGATCCCATTCTTGGATCGAGTTCGAGGCTTCCTCGACGGTGAAGAGCGTGTTCGGCTCCGCGAAGGTCCCGAGCGCGAGCGCTTCGCAGTCACCGAAGTTCGACCATTCCGCGCGTTGACCCGCGACGGTGCCGACTTGGAACGAGTGCGAGCCGTTCGGAACGAGCTTCCAGATCTTCGAACCGCCGGAGCCGCCGTTGCGGCACACCCACAAGGCCGGCGCGAAGGGATTCCAGAACGCGCCGCTCATGTCTTGGTGGAAGTCGTTCGTGCCCGCGCCTTCGATGCCGGTCAAGTCGATCGCGGAACTCGTCGGCTCGGCCGGCCACGGGCAGCTCGGTGTCGCTGCACACAGCGGTAGCGGTCGTCCGCGCGCGGCGGGAGGCGCGTGCTGTTGGTTCGCCGCGCCGAGGAACAGCGCGATCGAGCCGGCGAGCGCGAGGCGCAGAGTTCGGGATCCGATCATGGGGGCGTCGTTCGGACCGCGGACTCGATCCTACGTGAAGAGCGCGAATTCGAGGTCGGGTGTGAACCCGACTCGGGTCACGACAGGGCTCTGAGCACCGGCGCGAGTGGAGCGGGAACGGTCTCGATCCTCAGCGCGCGCGAGCCGGAACCCGCGCGGGAGACGCTGCCACTTGGAGCGCCTGGGCGCAGTCCGCGATCAAGTCGTCCACGTGCTCGATGCCGACGGACAAACGCACGAGTCCGTCCGCCAACCCTTGCGCGCTCCGCACTTCGGCCGGGATCGAAGCGTGCGTCATCGACGCGGGCACTTCGACGAGGGACTCGACGCCGCCCAACGACTCGGCCAGCGTGAAGATCTTGGTCGCGGACGCGAACGCGTTCGCCGCAGCGACGTCGCCCGCGAGTTCGAAGCACAACATGCCGCCGAAACCCTTCATTTGTCGCTTCGCCAGCTCGTGCTGCGGATGGCTAGCCAAACCCGGATAGATCACGCGCGCAACGCCCGGCTGCTTCTCGAGCCACTTGGCGAGCGCCATCGCGTTCTCGCAGTGCCGATCCATGCGCACGTGCAGCGTTTTCGTGCCGCGCATGACGAGGAACATGTCGAACGGACCGGGCGTGCCTCCGACGGCGTTCTGGAAGAAGGCCAGCTCCTTGCGCAGCGTCGCGTCATTCCCGATCAGCGCGCCCGCGACGACGTCGCTGTGTCCGCCGAGATACTTCGTGAGCGAATGGAGCACGACGTCGGCGCCCAACTCGAGCGGCCGTTGCAGGTACGGCGTCGCGAACGTGTTGTCGACGATCACGAGCTTGTGAGCAGCGTGCGCGACCTTCGCGACCGCCGCGATGTCCGTGATGCGCAAGAGCGGATTCGTGGGCGTCTCGAGGTAGACGTACTTCGTCGCCGGTTCGATCGCACGCTCGACTGCGGCAACGTTCGTCGTGTCGACGTAGGTGAAGCGGATGCCGTAGCGCTCGAAGACCTTCGAGAAAATGCGGTACGTGCCGCCGTACAGATCGTTGCCCGCGACGACGTGGTCGCCCGGCACGAGGCGATCCATCAGCCCGTTC
>JAWXBU010000201.1:0-8556 GCA_034440255.1 Planctomycetota bacterium
GTGCCTGGCTCCGAACCGTCGTGGTTGTCCCTGGCACCGTACACTCGGCTCAGGCCGAATAGATGCGGTGCGAATCGTCGTGGTCGTCGATCCGCTCGAGGAACGCCTCGTGTTTCTCGCGTTGCTCGGGCGTGATCGCGGCCTTCTCTTTGGGCCGATAGCCCATCTCGGATTCGCTGATTTTCCAGCCTGCGTCGCGCAGCGCTTTCGTCACCGCGTCGAGCGCAGCAGGCGCTGTGTAGAAGCGCGCGCCCGTGCCTTCCTCCGCCGTGTCTTCGAGCGGTTCGACGTCGTCGGCGCCGCACTCAAGCGCGGCCGTCTCGAGATCGAGGCCTTCCTTCTCGTGCGTTGCTTCGACGTGACCGAGGTGATCGAAGAAGAACATGACCTTCGCGCCGAAGCGTCCGTCCTTGAACAATGAGCGCATGTCGGGCGCAGTGCGATTGCGATTGTCGGTCAAGCACTCGACGATCACGGCCACATTCTGCGGGGACATGCCTTCGAAAGTGACGAGCTCGAAGTCGACGGTTTCGCCGGTCTGTCCGCTGCCCTTTTTGACAGCGCGCGCGATCACGTCATTCGAGACGGACAGCTTGCGCGCCGACTCGATCGCGAGCGCCAGCCGCGGATTGAACGCCGGATCGGGCGCTCCCATCTTCGCGGCGACGACGATTTCACGAGCGAGCTTGGACGTCATCTTCGCGCGCTTGTCGGCGTTGATCCCGCGCTTCTTCTGCAACCATTGGCGACCCATGCCGGGATTGTAGGGGAGACGGGCTCGCGCCGGACGCGTGCATCCGTCCGACGGTGGAGGAATCGCGATGGGATCTCAGCGCAGCTCGAGCCTCAGACGGAGCTCGGCCGTGTCCTCGGAATGGATGCGCACTGGGGCCTCGATCAGCGCGAACTCGCGAGATTCCACGCGCACGACGTACGCGCCGGGCGGGATCCAATCGGCAGTCGTTTGCTCGTCGCCTGGGAGAACCACCGAATGTACGGTGCCAGGGACGACCACGACGCTTCCGGATCAGCAGGCCGACGCAATCGTACGTGACAGTTTGAGAACTCCGGAAGCGTCGTGGTTGTCCCCGGCACTCCACACGTCTGCGTAGAGGATCGAGAAAGGCGAGTTACCCGCGGGATCCGTTTCGCACGCGTCACGAGCGATCGAGCACGCGCGGGGCGCGCAATCCGTACACTGCTGCGCCAAGAACCAGGGGCCTGCACCGTGAAGCGATCCCCCGAACACGTCGACCCCGAATGCTCTCGCCCACGGCGGGAATGCGGGCGGACACGAGGGCTTGCCGGAGTCGAGGCGTGAAGGTCCTCATGCTCGGGTGGGAATTCCCGCCGCACATTTCTGGCGGACTCGGAACAGCTTGTTTCGGCCTGACGAAAGGGCTCGCGTCGCACGGTGTCGAAGTCTTGTTCGTCGTGCCGAAAGCGCGTGGCGACGAGGACGCACGTTTCGTCACCATCGTCGGCGCGAACCAAGTCGCGATCGAAGAAGTCGTTTCGACACCGAAGAGTAGGATCGTCGAAGAACGCGTCGAAGAGGGGACCACGATCGACGAGCGCGACATCGTCGTGCCGGCCTCGGCACATGTTCCGGCCGACGAGAGCTCCGTGCGTCTGCAGCGCACGTTCGAGATCCTCGCGATCGATTCGTTGCTCAAGCCGTATCTGTCCGAGCGCGAGTACATCGTGCGATTGCGTGAGAAAGAGATCGAAGTCCGAGCGCCCTCACACACGGGCACGAGCATCGAGACGCAGACGATCACACTCCGCCGCCGCATTCCGTGGCGCAAAGTGCTGCGCGAAGTGCGCGAAGTCGACGCCGATCCGATCAAGCGTCGCCGCGTGCTCGAATTCTCCGGCGGCTACGGCACGAATTTGATGGAGGAGGTGGCGCGCTACGCACTCGCCGTCGAACAGATCGCGACGCGCCGTGAATTCGACGTCATCCATGCGCACGATTGGATGAGCGTCCCGGCTGGCCTCGCCGCTGCGCGCGCGTCGAAAAAACCGCTCGTCGTGCATGTGCACGCCTGCGAGCACGACCGCAGCGGCGACAAGGTTAACCGCGAAGTCAAGGCCATCGAACAACTCGGTCTGGACGGCGCCGATCGCATCGTCTGCGTCAGTCACTACACTGCTGGACAATTGCGCCGCCACTACAAGATCGACGACTCGAAAGTCCGCGTCGTGCACAACGCATTGACCCAAAAAGAGCAGAAAGAGCGCGTCAAAGTCGAGAAATCGATCGACGAGCCGATCGTGCTCTTCCTCGGGCGCGTCACGTTCCAAAAGGGGCCCGACTACTTCCTCGAAGCTGCGTCACGCGTGATTCGCGTGCGACCGAAAGTGAAGTTCGTCATCGCCGGCAGCGGCGACATGCTCTCGTCGATGATCGAACGCACCGCACGCATGGGCCTGGCGCGCAACGTGCACTTCACCGGTTTCCTGCAGGGTGAAGACGTCGAACGCATGTACGCGATGGCCGACGTGTACGTCATGCCGTCCGTGTCCGAACCGTTCGGTATCTCGCCGCTCGAGGCGATGGCGCTCGACACGCCGGTGATCTTGTCGCGTCAGAGCGGCGTCTCGGAAGTCTTGCGCAACGCGTTGAAGGTCGACTTCTGGGACGTGCAGGACATGGCCAACAAGATCCTCGCGCTGCTCGCCTATCCCGCGCTGCAAGAACAATTGACCGACGAAGGCCGCGAAGAAGTGCGGGCCATGCGTTGGGAAACGCCGGCTGGGCTCGTGCGCGACGCGTACGTCGAGTTGGTGGGAGCGCGATGACCGACGTCGTCTTCTACTTCCAAGTGCACCAGCCGTTCCGCCTGCGGCGCTACACGTTCTTCGACATCGCGGTTCAGGATCACTACTTCGACGACGGTGAGAACGAGCGCATTTTGAAGCGCGTCGCCGAGCGCTGCTACCTGCCCATGAACGCGCTGATCCTCGACTTGATCGAGAAGCACGCCGGCAAGTTCCGCGTTGCCTATTCGCTGTCGGGCACCGTCATCGACCAGATGGAAGCTTGGGCGCCCGAAGCGCTCGCGTCATTCCAGAAGCTCGCGGCGACAGGACATGCAGAATTCCTCGGCGAAACGTCGCATCACTCGCTGTCGTCGCTGACGGATCTGTCGGAGTTCGAAGGACAAATTCGTTCACACGCCGATCGCATCGAACGTCTCTTCGGTCGACGACCGACGACGTTCCGCAACACCGAACTCGTCATCGACGAGAAGATCGCCAAAGTCGCCGAGAGGCTTGGCTTCACCGCGTTGCTCGGCGAAGGCGCCGATCACTTGCTCGGTTGGCGCAACGCACACCACGTCTACCGCCCCGAAGGTTGTGAATCGTTGTCGTTGCTCTTGCGCGACTACTTGCGCGCCGACGACATCGCCTTCCGCTACAGCAACAAGACGTGGGATCAGTGGCCGCTCACACCGGAGAAATTCGCGCGTTGGATCCACGAGGCCGGCCCCAAGGACGCATTCATCGGCCTCTTCATGGATTACGAAACGTTCGGTGAGCACCAGTGGAAGGAGACGGGCATCTTCGACTTTTTCGCGGGTGTGCCCGACGCGGTCCTCGCCAATCCGCGCTTCCGGTTTCGCACTCCCTCAGATGTAGTGAAGGAACACCCGGCCGTCGGCAAATTGGCCATTCCGCGGCCGGTTTCGTGGGCTGACGCCGAGCGCGACGTCTCGGCATGGCTCGGCAATCCGATGCAACGCGCGGCCAACGACGCGCTCTACGCGATCCGTCCCGCCGTCATGGAACTCGCCGAGAAAGGCGAGCCACGTTTGCTCGATCATTGGAGGCGACTTTCCACCTCCGATCATCTCTACTACATGTGCACCAAACACTTTTCGGACGGTGAAGTGCACAAGTACTTCAGCCCGTATCAGAGTCCGCACGATGCCTTCATCGCGTTCATGAACGTCCTCGACGATCTGGCACGACGTGCAGGACAAGAGAAGACGTCCGAGAGAGCCACCCTCACAGAGATTGCGCCGTGACCGCTCCGTACACCCTCTTCGAAGTCAGTTGGGAAGTCTGCAACAAGGTCGGCGGCATCCACACCGTCATCTCGACCAAAGCCAAGACCCTCGTCGAAAAACTGGGTGACGAGTACGTCGCGATCGGTCCGTGGCTGCTTTCGAGCGGCACGTCCGAAGCGACGTTCGAGGAGGATTCGCGCTTCGCCTCGTTCGCCGAGAGTTGCCGCGCGATGGGCGTGCCGGTGCGCATCGGCCGTTGGCGCATCCCTGGTTCGCCGCTGACGATCCTCGTCGAGTTTTCAGGCCTTTTCGCCGAGAAAGACGCCATTCTCACGCACCTCTGGGAGGACGCGAAAGTCGATTCGCTCGAAGGTCAATGGGACTACGTCGAGCCCGTGATGTTCGGTTGGGCCGCGGGTCGCGTCATCGAAGCTTGGTGGAAGGATCGCATCGAGCCCGAAGGCCGCGCGTGCGTCGCGCAGTTCCACGAGTGGATGGTCGGATCGGGGATGCTGTATTTGAAGACGAACGTGCCTGCGATCGGCACCGTTTTCACGACGCACGCAACGATGCTCGGTCGATCGTTGTCGTCGACGGGAAAATTGCCGGAGGACGGTCTCGCCGGCCGCACGCCGGACGACGCCGCACGCGTGACAGGAATTCGCGCCAAGCATTCGCTCGAGGGCGTGTGCGTGCGCGACTCCGACGTGTTCACGACGGTGAGCAACATCACTTCCAAGGAGGCCGAACTGTTCTTCGGTCGCCGCGCCGAGCCGCTCTTGCCGAACGGCATCGATTTGCGCGTCATCGACGAGCTCGCGGGCGACTCGACGCGCACGGAAGTCGAAGCTCGATTGCGCGAACTCGCCTGGCGTTGCACCGGCGAAGATCCGGCCGACGCGATGCTCGCGTGCATCTCGGGGCGCTACGAATTCCACAACAAGGGGATCGATCTCTTGCTCGATTCGTGTGCGCGGATGAACGGCAGAGGCGGACGCAAGCTCGTCCTGTTCGTGCTCGTTCCGGCCGGGAATTCAGGCCTCAAAGGCGCTTTGCTCGATCGGCTCGCCCGTCCTGCCCACGAGACGAAGGGCACGATCGGCGTTTCGACGCACAACCTGTTCGACGAATCGCGCGACCCGGTGCAACGACGCTGCGTGGAACGCGGACTCGTCAACACGATCGGCTCGCGCGTCAAAGTGATCCACGTTCCGATCTACCTCGACACGAACGACGGTTTGCTGGATCTCCCGTACGAGGCCGTCTTGCGCGCGATGGAAGTGTCGTGCTTCCCGTCGTTCTACGAGCCGTGGGGCTACACGCCGGAGGAGAGCTTGGCCGTCGGTGTGCCGACGATCACGACCGACTGCGCAGGCTTCGGTCAATGGGCGCTCGAAAACAACCTGTCCAGCGAACGCGGCGTCATCGTGTTCAAACGCGAAGCCGCAGCGCGCATCAAGAACGGTTTCGACACGTTGATCGATCCGCTCGCCGAGATGCTGGAAGCCTACATGCGCGAGACACGCGACCGCGACGCAACGTATTTGACTTGTCGCGAAACGGCGCAGCTCACAGCGTGGTCGGGCTTGATCGCGAACTACGAGCAAGCGTTCGCGAGCGCGATCAAAGCCGCCGACTTGCGTGCTCCGCGCGTGCCGCGACCCGCCCGTCGACGTCGCGCGTTGCAAGTCGTTCCGCCGCAACAAGGCAGCCGACCGCGACTGATGAAGTTCCACGTGGCTGCGAGTTTTCCCGAGCCGTTGAAAGGTCTCGAGCGTCTCGCGCGCAACTTGTGGTGGTCGTGGGATCCGGACGCGGTCGCGCTGTTCCGCGATCTTTCGCCAGGAAAATGGGCCGAAAACCACCACAATCCGATCACCTTCCTGCGGGACGTGTTCACGAAGGACGTCGAGCGTTTCGAGTCCGACGCAGCGTACGTCAAGCGCCTGAACACGGTCCTCGCGCGTTTCGACGCGTACACGGCGAACCCGTCGCCCTCGATCCGCTCCGGTAGCAGCGACGCGATCACGACAACGAATCCGGTCGCGTACTTCTGTGCCGAGTTCGGCATCCACGAGTCGCTCAAGATCTATTCGGGGGGCTTGGGCATCCTGGCCGGGGACCACTTGAAGTCGGCGAGCGACCTCGACATCCCGTTGATCGGCGTAGGGCTCTTCTACAAGAAGGGTTACTTCGCACAGAGGCTGACGCTCACGGGTGAGCAGATCTCCGACGAGTTCGAGAACGATCCGCGTGATCTCCCGATGGAACCGGTGCTCGACGAGAACGGCAAGGTCCTGCACATCGATCTGCAATTGCCGAGCAGCAACTTGCAGTTGCGCGCGTGGAAAGTGCGCGTCGGCCGCGTGACGCTGTACTTGATGGACTCGGACGTCGAAGCGAATCGCCCCGAGGATCGCGAGATCACGCGCCAGCTCTACGGTGGCGATCACGAGACACGCTTGCGCCAAGAAATCGTGCTCGGACGCGGCGGAAAACGTCTACTTTCGCGCCTAGCCATCCACCCAGCGTGCTTCCACATCAACGAGGGACACGCGGCGTTCCTCGTGCTCGAGCGCGTCAGCCGACTCGTCGGCAAGCTGGGTTTGACGTTCGACGAAGCGCGCGAGTTCGTGCGCGCGACGACCGTGTTCACGACGCACACGCCGGTTCCGGCTGGACACGATCGGTTCGGCGAAGACTTGATGCGCCGCTACTTCGCGGATGCGCCGGCTTGGGTCGGTGTGCCGTGGGAGCGCTTTTTCGCGCTCGGTTGCGCGGAGGACGACAAGGGCTCGTTCAACATGAGCTACTTGGCGATGAACTTCGCCTCGTTCGTGAACGGCGTATCGCGTCTGCACGGCGAAGTGTCGCAGAAACTGTTGCACCCGTTCTGGCCGCGCTTGCTCGAGACGGAAGTGCCCGTGACATCGATCACGAACGGTGTGCACTTGCCGACGTGGACGCATCCAGGCATGCGTGCCTTGCTCGGCGTCCAGTCGCGTCCGATCCAGGCGGCCGACTTCGCGAAGAGTGCGAAAAAAGTCGCCGACGAACCGCTGTGGAACTTGCGCAGCGAGAACAAGGCGAAGCTCGTCGACGTCTTGCGCACGACGCTCTCCACTCGCAATGCAGAGCGCGGCGAAAGTCCTTCACGGCTCGAGCGAATGCAACAAGGGCTCGATCCGAATGCGCTCTGGATCGGTTTCGCGCGACGTTTTGCGCCGTACAAGCGTGCTCAACTCCTCTTCCGCGATCGCGCGCGCTTGAAGGCGATCCTCGAGCAGAAAGATCGCCCCGTGCGTTTCGTGTTCGCCGGCAAGGCGCATCCGAAGGACAAGCACGGTCAAGAGATCCTGAAGAGCGTCGTCGAGCTGACGCGCAGTGACGAATTCCTCGGCAAGATCTTCTTCGTCGAGGACTACGACATCGAGATTGCGCGGACTCTCGTTCAGGGAGTCGACGTGTGGCTCAACAATCCGACGCGTCCGCTCGAAGCGTCGGGTACGTCGGGCATGAAGGTGTCCGCGAACGGCGGACTCAACCTTTCGATCCTCGACGGTTGGTGGATCGAAGCGCACGAAATCGACGAGAAGAATGGTTGGGCGATCGGCAAGGGAGCGACGTACTCGACGCAAGAATTGCAGGACGAAGAAGACGTCGTGCAGCTCTACCGTTTGCTCGAGGGCGAAGTGGTGCCGCTCTTCTACGACCGAGATGCGAAGGGCGTTCCCAAACGTTGGCTCGAGCGCGTGAAGATCAACTTGGCGACGATTCCGCCGACGTTCAACACCGATCGCATGGTGCGCGAGTACACCGATCGAGCCTACGTGCATCTGGGTGCGGCGTGGTTCTCGATGCAGGAAAATCGTTTCGAGCCCGCGCGCAAACGCAGTGAGCGGGCGCAGGCGATTCAGCAAGGATTCGCGTCGATCAAGATCAAGGAAGCGCAGATTGCCGATGTGTCGACATTGCGCGTGGGGGATTCGCTCGACGTGCGGGTCGATGTCGAACTGGGCACGCTGACTCCCGAGGATGTCGCGGTGGAGCTCGTTCTCGGACACACGCGCGGCGGCAGCGATCTGGACATGCCGATCGTGCTCGTGCTCGATCCGATTCAATCGAAGAAGAACGGCGTGCGCACTTTCGAGGGTCAGCACAAGATCGCGCGGTCGGGCTCGTTCAGCTATGGCATTCGAGTGAGGGCACGATCGACGGCGGATCTCGATCTGTCGACGCGCGATCTCGTCTTGTGGGCGTGAGTGAGCGGGTAGGGAACTCGGGCAGAGATTCGAGCTTGGGTGGTTGCGACGCCCAGCTTCACCGCAACAACCGTTCTCAGTCCGATCAACTCGACGCACTCGGTCGCCACGTTCAGCTGCACCGGAAATGACGTTTCCATTCCGAGCAACTCGAGCACACTTCGCCGCCACGCCCAGCCTCCTCGGAACTGATGTCTCGATCCCGAGCAACTCGGCACACTCCGCCGCCACGCCCAGCTTCACCGGAACTGACGTTTCCGTTCCGACGCTGAGCCGCA
>JAWXBU010000202.1:0-11604 GCA_034440255.1 Planctomycetota bacterium
CGACGGTGGTGGAAAGAGATGGGTCAGCATCGTTATCCGCGAGCAAGCGAGTTGCTCATCACCGCCGACGGAGGCGGTAGCAATGGTCATCGCACTCGACTGTGGAAGGTCTCACTTCAGGAGCTGGCGGATGAACTCGGTCTAAAGCTGTTCGTCTGCCATTTCCCACCGGGCACCAGCAAGTTGAATAAGATTGAACACCGTCTCTTCAGCTTCATCACGCAGAACTGGCGCGGGCGACCGCTGATCAGCCATCAAACGGTGGTCAACCTCATCTCCAGCACTACGACGCGCGCCGGACTGATCGTCAAGGCGGCCATCGATACAGACCGCTACGAGACCGAGATCAAGGTCAGCGACGAGCAGATGGCTAGCCTGCGGATTACTCGTCAATCCTTCCACGGTGAGTGGAACTACGTGCTGAGGCCTCGCAAGTGATCGTCAAGGTTATTTCTGCGCAGGCCCTTAGCGAGTAGCGCACAGGCCGGAAAGCTGGCCTGGCCGAGCATATTGGTATGGTGGAAGGACATCGTCGAGCCCGTTCTCCGGGCGAACTGGTACTGGGATTCATCTGGTGCTCGCTTCGCGGAATGAATCGGGTCTGCATCAACTGGGGTTCCGCGTTTGCGGCCCTGATTTTGAGACGGGTATGAGCGGCACTCGATTTAGATTGCACGTCGAGATGTGGAGATGGCCCTCGGAGCGTCGCGACCGCCGCGCGGCTGACCGTTTTGGGGAAAAGGCAGCAGCCCACTGCGAAGCAAGTCATTTGGGCCGGCCTCAAACCCACGTGTGGATGCAGGTGGCTGTCCACACTCGACCCAGTGGCAGGAGCTCGCCTTTGAACATGCGTTCGAGGGCGAGCCGCGGGTTAGCTACTCCTCAAATCGTTAAACCAAGTTCACCAAGTCGCGCAGGACTTCATCCTGCGCCGAGATCACCCTCGAATTCGCCTGGAACCCACGCTGAGCCTCGATCAAGTGCACGAACTGCTCGGCAGTATCCACGTTGGAACCTTCCAGGCTCCCACCGACGACACGTCCCGCCTTGCCGACACTGCCCGCCGTGATGTTCGCCGGCCCGCTGTTCGCGCTCAACGAGTACGCCGTGTCACTCACCTGATTCAATCCATCTGTATTTGCAAACGTCGCGATCCCGAGCTCACCCAAAGATCGCGTCTTCCCGTTCGAGTACGTCCCGATCAGCGAACCGTCTCCGTCCACCGCGATCGTGTCGAGCACACCCGCCGCATTCCCATCTTGCTCGCGCACGACGAGGTCACCGCCGCTCCCGTACTGCGTGATGCCCACGAACGAGGCGCTCGAGCCCATGTCGAGTCGGAAAGTCTGGGTCGTGTTCGAGCCCGCGAATTGCACGGTGATGTCCGTATCCAGCCCCGACAATCCCAGCGGCGTACCGTCATTGGCGAACCGAATATCCGTTATCGGCCCAGACACGATCGTGCCTTCGTTCGCCGCGATACTCGGCGTCGCCGTCCACGAACCATCCGCCTGTCTCACGAAATCGAACGTGACCGCGTGAGCGAGTCCCGCTGCGTCGTACACCTCGGCCGTCGTCGAAACCTCATCCGCCTTCGTGCCTTGCTGCGTCGTCGCAGTCGCGTAGACCTGCCACTGCGTCTTGCCTGTCGATGAGCTCGAGTCCGAGATGGACAGTGCGAGATCCGATTCACCCGGCGTATCAGCAGTGACTTGGATGCGGCCTTGATTGTCGAGCGCGACCGTCGCGTTGGTGTACAGGTTGTCGAGGAACGCCACGAACTGATTCACCGTCGTGCCGTCGTTCGACGCACCGAACGTGAACACGGTGTTGATCGCCGTTCCGTCCGCATCGACACCGACGACACGGATCGTGTCTCCGCTCGTGTACTGCGTGACGTTGCCCGGCAGATCGTCGAGCGTCGTCGCCGTCGTCACCGGCGATTGCGCGCCTTGCACGAGTGTCGTCGCAAGCCCGAGCGCGTTCGCGAGATCGAGTCCGGTCGAGCCGGGCACGACCTTGATCGAGGCCGACTCACCAGTGCGTTCCGTCCCGACCACCACTTGTCCGGCACCGTTCACACTGCTCGTCACACCGTCGATCGCGTCGATAGCCGCTGCAATCGTCGCGGCGCTCACGCCGCCGGTTGCGCCCGGAATGTTGACGGTCTTCGACACGCCGCCGCTCACGATGATGCTCATCGACCACGTTTGGCCGACGGGAATCGGGAACGGGCCCGTGTTCGTCCCGGCGATCGTCGCTGGGTCGCCATCCACGAGCGCGGCCGTGCCGGTCATGATTTCGGGCAGCGGGCCGTTCACTTGTGCCGGCAAATTACCGGCGATCGACACGGTGGTCGTCGCCGTCGGCGCGAACGCTGCTTCCGTGTCGAGTTGAATCGGCGCACCTGCGCGATTGAGCACTTTGAAGCCGCTGCGTTGATCGACGAGGTTGCGCCCGCCGTCGATGCCGAACGTTCCGACGCGTGTGAACAGAACGCGCGAGCCGTTCGACATCATGAAGAAGCCCTGCCCGTCGATCGCGACGTCCAGCGGCCGACCGGTCGACGACAGCGCACCTTGCGCAAAATTGCGACCGATGTCGGCAAGCCGAACACCGCTGCCGATCTGCACCGGATTCACGCCGCCGAGGCCCGCGGACGGACCGCTCGCGTAACGCAGTGTCTGGTTGTATTGATCGCTGAATCGCGCCGACCCGGTCTTGTAGCCGGGCGTGTTCGAATTGGCGAGGTTGTTACCGATCAGGTCGATCCAGTCTTGGTGAGCTTGGAGACCGGTGAGCGCGCTGGAGAGTGAACTGGTCATGGTGCCGTCTTTCTGATCAAGAGTTGTCGTTCGTCGTTTCGGTTTCGTCCGCAGCGCCGAGCACCTCGGTCACGTTGCCGAGCGGCACGTTGTTGCCGCCGATCGAGAGTTGCGCGAGATCGTCCTCGATCTTGACCGAGCTCACGGTTCCGACCCTCGACTCCTGAGTCGTCGGATCGGTGTAGCGCACTTGCTGACCGATCAGCGAGCTCGACTGCGTCAACTGCGACATCAACGCGTTGTTCTGCTGCAGAACTGCAAGCCCGACGACGTTGTCGTTGAGCTCCTGCATCTGCTCGAGCGAACTGAACTGCGCGAGCTGCGCGATGTACTGGCCGTTGTCTTGAGGCGCCAACGGGTCTTGGTTCTTGAGCTGGCTGACGAGCAGCTTCATGAATGCGTCCTTGTCGAGATTCGACGCAGACGCAACCGTGGATGCCGAGTTGCTCGACGCGTTCGAGCCCGATTGAATGTTGGAGACGACCATGGTTTTCCTCGTGGTTTCAGGCGTAAAAGTCGACGCCGGACTTGGCCAAGGCGGCGTGGAGAGCGGGTGAGCGTTCGATCGCCGAGGCTTCGGCGACGTGTTTCTGTGGGTTCGATCGCGAAGAGGACTTGTCCGTGTCGCGACTCCCGCGGTCTTCGAAACCGAGCGAGAGCTGGAACTCCTGCGCATCGATTCCGTGCTGTCGCAACGATGCGCGCAGTTCGGGCAAGTGCGTTTGAATCGCCTGCAGCGTCTCTTGCTTTTCAGCGTGCACGGTCGTCTTGACGCGGCCGTCCTCGACGCTCAAGTGAATCGAGATGCGGCCGAGTTCGATCGGATGCAGTTGGATGCGCGCTTCGCTGAGCTGCGGTGTGATCTGCACGCGGATTTGGCGCAGGATGTCCGCGGCGCGTTCGACTTCCTCGGCCGTGCGCGCGGCCGGCGTTTCGCGCGGCGATTCGATTTTGGCTGCTTCGAGTGCGGCGTCGTTCTTGGCGTTCGCGGCGGGGACGGGTTGGTTGTGCGTCTCGCCGTGTGTTGCGCCGAGTTTCGTCGTCGCGAGTTCGCCGCCGATCGGCTTCTGCTCGCCGTCGACTTCTGGAGCCGCCGCGGGTGCGGGCTCGAGTTCACTCGCACTCAGGCCCGTCGCCGATGGAGCAGTGTTCGCGAGGACGGGCGCGATCGTGGGCAAGATCGCGGGGGGTGTGATCGGCGCATCCGTGCTCGACTCGGCGGGCAGTGACTCGGCGTCCACCGCCGCCTGGACTTCGATCGCGACTCCCTCGATCGCCGGGGAGAACTCGCCTTCGCCGTCCGCGTCCGTGGAACTCGTCGTCGCGCCTTTCGTCGTTTTCGACGGCTCTTTTGCTTCGGTCTCCGGAGCTTCGTCGCTGGGCTCGCTTTGAGTCGAACTCTCCGTTTTGCCCTTGGTTTTCAGCTCGTTGTGCGACGCGAAGGAAGCGTTCTGTTCTTGCAGATGCAGAGAAAAACGTTCCGGCCTCTCGTCAGAGCGTTCCGGTCGTTCGCGACCCTTCACCTTGTCGTCCGAGCGCGATTCGACGTCGTCGCGGCGTTCGCTGCGCCGGTCAGCGCTCTCGGCGCGAGCCTGCTTCGTTCGCATGAAGTCGTTCGCGTCGGTGCGGTTCGTGGGCGTAGAGCGTGAGATCTCGGCCAAGCGGTCCATGCCCAACCATGGAGCAAGGTCGGGGCCAAGTGCCAAGAGTGCGTCTCAGACGCAGGCACGCTGGATCGTCACGATTTGCAGCGCGAGTCGCGCCGCCATTTTTTCGCTGTTCGTGCGCGTCACTGCGACAGAAGTTCACGCAGGAGGCAGCTTCTCGTTCAGCTTTTCGCCGCGACGTCGCAGGATCCATCGGCGTTCCCGACGATGCGCACGTGAGCGAGTCCGACGAAGAGTCCGCTTTCGACGACTCCGGGAATCGCGTCGATCGTCCGCTCCAACGTCGCGGGATCGTCGATCGATCGACCGAAACTACAGTCGAGGATCTCGTTGTGGTTGTCGGTGACGAACACGCGGCCCTCTTTCATACGACGTGTCGTCGTGCAACCGAGCTTCGCGAGTGCGCGCTCCACGCTTTTCGACGCGAACGGCACGACTTCGACCGGCAATGCGAACGTGAGCCCCAGTTTCGGCACTACTTTGTTCGCTCCGACGACGATCACGACACGCGTCGAGTTGGCGGCGATGACTTTCTCGCGCAACAGCGCGCCTCCGCCGCCTTTGATCATGTCGAAGTGTGCATCGATCTCGTCAGCTCCGTCGACGGTCAGATCGATTCGCGTCACGTCGTCCAAGGTCGCGAGCGGAATGCCGAACTCGCGCGCTTTCGTCTCGGTTTGGATCGACGTCGGTACACCGCGCACGAGCAATCCCTCCGCCTGAATGCGTTCGGCCAAGGCGACGAGGAAGAAGTGCACCGTCGAACCCGTGCCGAGCCCCAAAGTCATCCCCGTTGCGACCCATTCGGCCGCTTTTCGCCCGGCGATTTCCTTCACGTCGTGTTGGCTTCCGCTCATGGCTGCGATCCTAATGAGGAACAGTGCCTTTGAAGCGCGCGAAGGGCTGTTTGCCGCTGAATTCCTGCTGGTATTCACGCTGGCGTACCGGGGCAGTCGACGATAAATTGAGAATCAGTCTCAACACGAGACGCGCTCATGAAAGCCCTGCACGAGATCCGCCCCGGCGCCCGCGCCCGACTGACACGCTTCGTCGGAGGTGATCGTTCGTTCCATCGGCGCTTGATGGAGCTCGGTTTTCTGCCCGGGACTTCGGTGCGCCTCGTGCGCTGCGTCGCCGTCGGCGACTTGGTCGAACTCGAAGTGCGCGGTAGCCACATCAGCTTGCGCCGCTCCGAAGCGAGCGAACTGCGCTTCGAACTCGAAGGATGAAGCACGCCGTACCCGCCGCGCGATCGGGATCGAAGCTCCCGGTCGTGGCGATCGCGGGCAATCCAAACACGGGCAAGACGACGGTCTTCAATCGACTGACGGGTTCCGATCGCAAGGTCGGCAACTATCCGGGCGTCACGGTCGAGCGTCACACCGGTCGCCTCGATCTACCGAGCGGACGTGCGATCGAAATCGTCGACGTGCCCGGCACCTACAGCTTGTCTGCGCGCAGCCGCGAGGAAGAGATCGCGATCCAAGCCGTGGCGGGACTCGCTCCGCTGGAACCGCCTGACGCTGTCGTTCTCGTGGTCGACGCGACCCAGCTGTCGCGCAATCTCTACATCGTGTTGCAGGTGCTTGAGCTCGAGGTGCCGCTCGTCGTCGCGCTCAACATGATGGACAGCCTCGTAGCTCGCAACGAGGAGATCGATGTCGCGCGTCTCTCCCGCGACCTCGGTGTGCCGGTCGTCCCGATGTCCGGCTCGCAAGGCACTGGATTCGAAGAGTTGGCGGCGCAGATCGAGCGCGTGCTCGCCGATCCGCAAGTGGGCACGCCGGGTTCCCGTTGGATTCCAGTGACGGAAGCTCTGTCGGCGGACGTGTCGGCGGTGTCGTCGAAACTGCCGCGCGAATGGACGCGCTCCAGTGCGTCGCGTGAACGTGCCTTGGCATTGTGGGCGCTGCTCTCCCTCGACGAGAGCGACGAATGGGCTGGAATTCCTGATGAATTGCGCGCGATCGTGATCGAGCGACGTGTTCTCGCGCAGGCAGCCGATCGCCACATCGATCTCGAAGTGATCCGCGGTCGCTACGGCTGGATCGATGCGCGCATCGACACGTTCGTGAAGCGCAAAGGCCCCATCGCGAAAAGTCTGAGCGAATCGATCGACGCCGTTTTGCTGAACCCCGTCGCTGGATTCGCGATCTTCCTCGTGTTGATGGCGATCGTCTTCCAGGCGCTCTTCTCGTGGACCGATCCGCTCATGCAACTGATCGAGGGCGGGTTCGATTCGCTGTCTGGGGTGATCTCGAGCGTCCTGCCGAGCGGTCTTTTCCAGCAGTTCGTCACCGGCGGAGTGATCGCCGGCTTCGGCAGTATCGTCGTGTTTTTGCCGCAAATCCTGCTCTTGTTCCTCTTCATCGGCTTGCTCGAGGACACCGGCTACATGGCCCGCGTTGCGTTCCTGATGGATCGCTCGATGCGCATGCTGGGTCTACACGGCCGGGCGTTCGTGCCGATGTTGTCGGGCTACGCGTGCGCAGTGCCGGCGATCCTCGCGACGCGGACGATGGAGCGCCAGCGCGACCGCACGCTCACGATGATGGTCATTCCGCTGATGACTTGTTCGGCGCGCTTGCCCGTGTACACGCTCGTCATCGGCGCGCTTTTCCCTGCGGGCGTCTTGCTCGGTTTCGTGCCGACGCAGGGGCTGCTGATGATCGGCATGTACTTGTTCAGCACGTTGATGGCCTTCGTGGCCGCGGCCGTTCTGTCGCGTACGTTGTTCAAGGCGACAGCGGTGCCGCTGATCCTCGAGTTGCCGCCGTACCGTTATCCGCACTGGCCGAGCGTGTTGCGGATGATGATCCAGCGTTCGAAAGCATTTCTGTTCCAAGCCGGCGGCGTGATCCTCGTCATCTCGATCGTCTTGTGGGCACTGTTGACGTTCCCGCGCGACGCGACGCTCGAGACTCGCATCGCAACAGCGCGCGCAGTCGTTGCGACACAATCCGGTTCGCCTGAAGAGATCGCAGGAAGACAAGTTTCGGCTGAGGACGAGTTGCGCGCCGAAGTTCTGCGATCGAGCTACGCCGGCCGCTTGGGACACGCGATCGAGCCGGTGATCGCGCCGCTCGGTTTCGATTGGAAGATCGGTATCGGACTGATCGGTGCGTTCGCCGCGCGCGAAGTATTCGTGTCGACGATGGGCGTCGTCTACGGCGTCGGCGATTCTGTCGACGAAGAGTCGACGACGCTGCGTGCGAAAATCAAAGACGAGACGCGCACCAACGGCTCACGCGTCTACACGCCGTTGGTCGGATTGTCGTTGATGATCTTCTTCGCATTGGCGTGTCAGTGCATGAGCACGCTCGCTGCCGTCTATCGCGAAACGAAGAGCTGGGGCTGGCCCGTATTCCTGTTCGTCTACATGACGGTGCTCGCGTGGGTCGCGAGTTTTGCGGTGTACCAGGGCGGACGCGCGCTCGGATTCGAGTGATCCGGAGCAGCAGGGCTCCTGGGTCTATGCCACGATGTGCTGCGCCCCGATTTGGATCGTCGGACGGCTCGAACGCTGAGCGCGGCTGTCCTGTGCTTCGCGGTGCAATCGGGCTCGGCTGTTGGCCGTCAGCGCCTCTCTCCGGTTAGGTGAAATCCGTCGCTTCGTCGGCAGAGATTTGCGCTGATTGTCGGCAGGGCTGATGCCCGATTTGCGGCCCACTCCCAGCAGTTTCTGATTCAACTCACGCTGATAAGGACTTTCGATCGCATTATTGGTGACGCTCCTCTGATGCGATTGGAAATCCCACGATGATCCAACTTAGCGACATCTCCACCCTGACCGACTTCAAGCGAAGCTTTGCCGAGATGATCGAGAAGCTCGAGAGCCCCGGCTGGCCGAAGGTCCTCACCGTCGAAGATGCGCCGAACGTCGTTGTCAGCGGCGTCGCTGCGTTCGAGCGCATGGCGGCGATGGCGGCGCGCGTGGAGGTAACCGCGGGGATCGAAGCCGGACTCGACGATGTGAATGCGGGACGGACCAACCCGATGGAGCAGGTGTTCAAGGAGCTTCCTGAACGTCTGGGGCTTCCGCCGAAGCCGTGAAGTACAGGATCGAGCTCAGTGAGCGCGCTCGACGAAATCTGTTCGCGATCGGGGATCGGATCGCTCGTGGCTCGATCGAACACGCAACAGCCTGGGTTGTGCATCTCGAAAGCAGAGCCCAGACTTCGTGCTCGCATCCGCGACGTTGTCCAGTCGTGAGCGTGAACGAATCACATCCCGACGTCATCGTGCGCCGGCTTGTCGGCGGCGACCAACTCATCCTCTTCACGATCGAAGGGGATCGTGTGCTCGTACTGGAGATGCGTCACGGAAGACTAGAGGAAGCGCGTCCCGACAAATTGTTCTGAGTGTGGAGCGACCTCGCCGACGCGACGACTCACTCGGCGAGCGGTCCGCGCAGGAACTCGAGGAACTTCTGCTCGGGCTTGTAGCCAGCGATCTTGCGCACTTTCTTGCCGGTCTTCGGATCGATGATCACGTACTGCGGATTCGCGACGGAGCCGGTGTACTCCTTCTGCAGCTCCTTGTTGCGCTCGAGGCTCGGACCGCCGTCGGTGTGCAAGCGCGCCTCGATGAACTTGTCGCCGAGCTCCTTCGACACGCTCGGCAGCGTGAACACCTTCTCCTCCATCACGCGGCAGTTCACGCACGTGAAGCCGGTGAAATTGGCGAGCAACGTCTTGCCTTCCTTCTTCGCACGCTCGAGCGCGGCGTCGAAATCGTCCTTGATGATGACGTGACCGCCGCTCGCATGCGCGATTCCGGAACCGCTCTCGCCGGAAGCGAAGCCGATCTTGCTCGAATAATTCGGCGCGATCGCAGTCGTGACCGGATCCATCGTGTGTCCCAACGCGCCGAGCGCGAAGTAGAACGCGAGCATCATCGTCACGACACCCGACACCATGCGCTTCGGCGAGATCGTCGCAGGCTCCTCTGCACCGTATTCGTCCTTCGTGCGGACCCACGCGAACAAGTACGCCGCTGCGCAGAAGAAGATCGCCGACCACAGCGTCAAGAACAGCTCGCGAGAGAGGAACTGCCAGTTCCAGACCAAGTCCGCGTTCGAGAGGAACTTCAGCGCTGCTGCGACTTCGACGAACCCCAAGAACACCTTGAGCGTGTGCATCCACTCGCCGCTCTTCGGGATCGACTTGACCTTCGCTGGCACCATCGAGAGCCACACGAATGGAAGCGCCATGGTCAATCCGAAGACGCCCATGCCGAGCGCGATGCGTCCGAGTCCGCCGCTCGAGGCGCCCGTGGAGAGCAGTGTGCCGACGAACGGTGCCGTGCACGTGAACGACGTGATGACGAGCGTCGCGCCCATCAAGAACACGCCTAGATATCCGCCCTTTTGAGAGGCACTGCCGGCCACGCTCATCAAGAACCGCGGCGGATTCAGCGTCATCACGCCGAACAAAGTGAGCGCGAACACGAGGAAGAATCCGCCGATGACGAGGTTCGTGATCGGATGCGTCGCGAACGGAATGATCAACGGGCCGACCAGCACGCCGATCAGTACGAAGATCCCGACGATGCCTGCTCCGTACGCGAGCGACAGCGGCAACGTGCCCGTCTTGCGTGCCTCGGCTTGCTTCGTGAAGTAGCTGATCGTGATCGGAATCATCGGGTACGTGCACGGCATCAACAGCGTGAACAGTCCCCACAAAACTGCCGAGATCAGGAACGCGACGAGGCTCGATTCGTTGCCAGCGTCCTCTTCGATCGGAGCGGTATTCGTCGCTGTTTTCGTCGATCCTACGTCCTTCGTCGCCGCAGTGGCTGGCGTCGCGGTCTCGACTGGCGGTCGCGGCGTCGCGGTCAAGTCGCTCGGAAACACGGCGAACACTTTGTCGTCGCCCGCTCCGCTGAACTTCGCTCTGTCGTCGTAAGGCAGACACACTCCGGATGCGCCGTCGGTGCAAGTTTGCCCCGACACGACCAGCTCGAGATCATCGAGCTTCGCTTCGGCAGTCTTCTGGCCGACGCGGTAGAGAACGATCTTGCCGCGGTGAATTCTGAACTCGACGGGCTTGTCGCCGCCGAAGTCTTGTTCTTCGATCTCCGGTTTCGGAAAGCGCCAATCGCCCCACGTGAAGCCCGCGCCTGCGAGATTCGGCACAGTCGGCAGAGCCATCTCCGTCCCGACGTCCGCCGTCGTCGGCCCTGTGTAGAGATGCCAGTCTTTGTCGACTCGGATCTCGACAGCGACCTTCACGGTGGTGCCCTCGGCGCGCGCGAACAGTGCGGCTTTTGCGTGATTCTCGTCACCGAACGTGGGCGAGACGAGTGCGAACCAAGCGACGCACAGGAGCCAAATGGATTTCATGCGGGACGCCAGTACGAAAGAAACGCGCTGTGGGACCTAGGAAAACGGATCGTAACCGGTACGCGTGCCTCGCGTTCGTGTGAGTTTCGAAGCCACTCCAGGGAAACGCAATCGTGTCCGAAGAGCGCCGTGGCCTTATTCTGGCTGGTGAGACAGCCCTGCAACCCCGCTCGAGAATTCGCTGATGCGTTTCGCACTCTTGTCCGCCGCTCTCCTGTGTCTGAGCCTTTCTTTCGCGCAACAACCGGAAGGCGAACCCATCCCGCCGCCGACGCCGACACCGGGCTCGAAGGCCGCGATGCAGGCTTTGCTGACAGAAATGCAGGGCTCCTGGAGGTTGAAGCGCGTCGATTCGCCGTTGATCGATCCGATCCGTCGCCAGGAGGTCGGTTATATGCTCGTGTCGGGTGGTCACTTCTCGTTCGAGATGCACATGAGCTGGATTTCGCCTGACACGCGGATCACGAAGCGCACGAGCTTGAGCGGCACGCACAGTTTCGAATTGGACGAGCTGTTGCACATGACGGCGCGCCTCGAGATCGGATCGACGGTCGACGACGCCGGTATGGTCGCGTGGGAACAACCCGGCAAGCTGCGCAAGTACGACGTCGCGTGCGCGACCGACGTGTTGCGACTGACGCGCGAGGACGGAACCCTGTTCGAGTTCGAGCGCATGCTCGACAGCAAAACGCCGCGAGACATCTTCGGTCGCCCGCTGAAGTTGAAGGCTCCGAACGATCCGAAGAAAAAGAACTGACGTCGAGCTGGC
>JAWXBU010000203.1:0-3641 GCA_034440255.1 Planctomycetota bacterium
AGAAACTCCTAACTCGCCCGCGCCCCGGATCCGACGCGAGCGATTCCACCCCCCCCCTCCGGTTCGTACGGGCCAGCTGCCCCTGGACGAGCGCGCTCCGAAACTCGATACCGTCAGTCACAGGAGTCTCGCTCGATGGCCCAGATGCGGATCGTGAAGGGAATAGCGGTAGCGCCCGGTCTCGCACTGGGTCCGGTGCACGTCGTGCACACGACTCCGAACGTCGTGCCGACATGGTGCGTGCCCGAGGAAGAAGTCCCGCGCGAGATCGCGCGCCTGCGCGATGCTGTGCAAGTCGCCACCGAGGATCTGCTGCGCCGCGAGAAGATCGTCGCAGCCGAAATCGGCGAGCGCGATGCAGCCGTGTTCTCGGTGCACAGGATGATCCTCGCCGATCCATCGACGCAGAAGGACGTCGAGCGCATGGTCCGCGAGCAGCGCATCAACGCCGAGTCGGCCGTGCAGTCGTTGATCGAACGCTTTCACAAGAGTCTCTCCGGCGTGGAGGGCGCGAAACAGCGTGGTTTTGCCGCTGATTTCAGTGATCCGTGGCGCGTCGTGCTGCACGCGTTGATGAGTCACGAGCGCGAAGTGATGGAGGCGACCGACGAACAAGTCGTGCTTGCAGCCGCCGAGCTGACGCCGCAAGTCGTGACGTTCCTGCCGCGCGAACGCGTGCTCGCCGTCGTCACCGAAACCGGCGGTCGCTACAGCCACGGTGCCGTGCTCGCGCGTTCGTTCGGATTCCCGTGCGTCGTCGGTTTGCCGAACTTGCTATCGCGACTCGAACAAGGCATGCGCGTCAGTGTGGACGGCGACGCCGGCACGGTGCAGTTGCGTCCCGAGCAAGCTGACGTCGATCGCTTCCTCGAGCAACTCGAACGCCGCAAGGTGCGCGTCAAGAAGCTGACGCAGCACGCTGCGTTGCCGGCTGAGACGCCCGACGGTCACCGCCTCGAGACGATGGTGAACATCGAGAGCATCCGCGATCTCGACACGTTCAATCCCGAACACACCGACGGCGTCGGTTTGCTGCGCACCGAATTCCTCTACATGGAGCGCTCGCAATTCCCGTCGGAAGAGGAGCAATACCGCCTCTACCGACGCGTGCTCGAGCGCATGGGCAGCCGCCAAGTCACGCTGCGCACGCTCGACATCGGCAACGACAAGCAGCTGCCGTATTTCAAGACGCCGAAGGAGAACAACCCGGCGCTCGGTTGGCGCGGATTGCGCATTTCCATCGAGTGGCAGGACCTTTTGCGCGTGCAATTGCGAGCTGCGCTGCGAGCGAGCGCGCACGGCAACATGCGCATCCTCTTGCCGATGGTGACGTCGATCGAGGAAGTGCGCGAAGTGCACAAGGTGTTCGACGACGTGCGCCGCCAGCTCGTCGACCAAGGGTTCGAGATTCCGACCGACGTCCCCGTCGGGATCATGGTCGAAGTTCCGTCGACGGTTTTCGTGCTCCCGCACATCGTGCGCGAAGTCGATTTCGTCAGCGTCGGCACGAACGATCTCGTGCAGTATCTGCTCGCGGTCGACCGCGACAATCCGTGGGTTTCCAAGCTCTACGACGTGCACCATCCAGCGGTGTTGTTGGCGCTGGCGCAGGTCGCGCGCACCGCTGGCGAGGCGGGCAAGTCGTGCGCGGTCTGCGGCGAGATGGCGGGGGATTACACGACGGCGGTGATGTTGCTGGGCATGGGCTACGACGCCGTGAGCGTGGTGCCGTCGCTGCTCGCCGAAGTGAAATACGCCGTGCGCGAAACGACGCACACGGAAGCGACGCAGATCGCGGCACTCGCGCTCGCCGAAACGACGTCCGAGGGCGTGCGTCGAGTGCTGGCTCAGGCTCGCGAGCGCCTGCACGCCCGCCAGGCTGCGTCGCGCGCCGGATCCGAGCTCTCGATGAGTGCGGACGGAAATGCAGATTCCAAGAAGCGGGAAAACACATGAAGATTTCTGCTCGAGACGAAGAAACGCGAAACCGGATTCCTAGCGGAGCTTGCTAAGCTCCCGTCCGCGAACAGAACCCACGAACGAATCACGACGGAGAGGAGGACAGTCCAGTGCGCCGCACGACATGGGGAACCGAGCGATCGAACACGCCGCGTCGTGGTCGTTGGTCTCAGTCCGAAATCGCCCGTCTGCGTGAGCTTTACGGGCTCCGTGACGAGCGTTCGATCGCGCGTGAATTGAGCCGCCCCGTTGCGAGCGTGCGACGCATGGCCGAGCAGATCTTCGCCGCGCCTGCGCGGACCGGTCCGTGGACGGCGAAGGAATTCGCAGATCTGAAGAAGTACCTCGGTGGCGCGGCGAACGAAGTGATCGCGCGCATCCTGGGTCGCACGGAAGACGATGTCGCGCAGCAGATCGCGGAGTTGCGCCGCCAACAACAGGCTGGTCGCTGGACCCAAGAAGAGATCGCCGAGTTCAAGCGCTTGTACGGCACCCGCACCGACGAAGACCTGGCCGTGATTTTCGGGCGCACGATCGAGTCGGTGAAGCGGCTGGGCGCGCGCTACTGTCTGGCGAAGGACAAGGCTTTCGTTCGCAAGTTGACAGGCTCGTCGGCGACGCGGATGCCGCGCTGGAACTCGCCCGAGATCGAAGTCCTGAAAGAGATCTATCCGACGGTCGCGAACCTCGACATCGCCGCGCGACTGAATCGCTCGGTGAAGAGCGTGGTGTCGAAAGCGCACAATTTGGGCCTGAAGAAAGAGGCTGATCGGTTGCGCGAGATGGGTCGCGAGAATGTCGGCATGCGCTACAAAAAGGGTCAGGTCTGAGTCGCATCGCGGCGGCTACGAGCCGCCCGACTCGTCACATCCGACGTGATCGTGTCGGTGGAGTGAGGCGCAAACCTTGACGAGTGGGTTGAGAGAGGGGGGGGTACAAGATCCGGGCCACAAAGGAGGCAACCCATGAAATTCGCACTCATCAGCATGACCCTTGGACTGCTCGCAACAGTCAGTACCGCTACTGGCGCCGAGCCTGCGCTCGCCGCCGCGCAACAGGCATCCACACCCCAGATCCCAACAGCAGTCATCGACGCAGCGGTCATGCGCGCCAACGTAAGGCTCGGTAGAAGCGTGCCGATCACGCACCGTGCTGGAGATATCACCAAGGTTTTGATCGTACAGCAGGACGGCAAGTCCAAACTGTCCGAAACTCAGGTGGTCACGATCGGTCTCGAATCCGTCTGAGACCAATGGGATCATCCTGTACCCACAAGCCATCTTCGGTACCTTCAAGGGTACGGAGCAGGATCCGGGCTATCTCGAGAACTCGCTGTTCCTTATTCTGTGCCACGAATTCGAGCATATGCCCGACCATGGAGGGTCAGGGGTTCCGAGACACCCCGACGACGGGGGGCCGAATACGCCCGTAAACCGCTGCGCGTCTATCCGCTTGTACGTCGCCGACGCGAAGCGTGCATGCGACGAGGTTGGTGCCGCACAGGCGAATCAGCAGCTCTCCGATGCAGATCGGTGCAAGCTCGTGACGCAATTTTGCAGAATCGCCAAGGAATTCCAGAAGTTGGCAAACACCCCGGAGAATCTCAGCGGTGTTTCTGTTTGCAATCCGCCGATCCCGAACACGGGCACCAAAATCGTCCAGGACTGCAATTGCAATACTGC
>JAWXBU010000204.1:0-16022 GCA_034440255.1 Planctomycetota bacterium
GCGACCAAGTGTGCTGGCCGTGCGACCAAGTGTGCTGGCCATGCGACCAAGTGTGCTGGCCATGGCGGCCAAGTGTGCAGGCCGTGCGGCCAAGTGTGCCCGCCATGTCAACCAAGCATGCCAGCCATGTCGACCAAGTGTGCTGGCCCAGCGACCAAGTGCGGCTCCATGTCAAAATGGAAACGTCAGCTCCAGTGCAGCTGAACATGGCAGCAGAGCGTCCTTCCCCCTCGGAATAGAAGCGTCTCCCCTTCACGACCTACCGAGCCCGAGTCCCCATCCGATTCTTCCAACCCGTCCTCGGCTGAAAATGCCGCAGGCGCCCTCGACCGTCTGCCGAAAGCGCCCGCGAATCGCAAACATCTCTGCGTGATCAGTTCACCCAGACGACACTCACCGCATTCGTCAAATTGTTGGTCGCCGGCACACAGAACACGGCCGCATCCCGGTACCAGCCCTGGTAAACGCGCGTCTGCGGACCACCCGTGATTCCGCCCAAGAACGACAGCGGAGGTTCGATGAAGTTCGGGAAGCTCGACGTGCCGCCCACGTTGAACTTCACGACCAGTCGGATGATCGTGCCATTCGCACAGAAGAGTCCGTCGCCCAGCGCGATTCCGCCGCCTGCGACCGTCGTACCTTGGAAGTACAGCACCGGACCGTCCGGCATTCCCGAACCCGTCATGATGAGCGAGTCATTCGCGACACTCGCGAGACCGCTCATTCCGAGCACGCCGCCGTTCGGATTGACCGAACTCGCGCAACCGGCACCTGCGACACCATTGTTCGCACACGGGCAAGCCGTACCCGAACCGTCGCCGAAGCAGACCGGCGTGATACTCGGTTGGCACTCGTCGGGAATGCCGTCGGTGTTCGCGTCCAGGCTCGTCAGGTTGGCGATGTCGCACTGATCGTGCACGCCGTTGGCGTTGCAGTCGGTGATCGTGCCCTTGACGATCTTGAACACTTCGCCAGCTTGATCGCAGATGTAGATCTCACCGTTCGCATCTTCGCCGAACGACGTGATCGAGGCGATCGAGAGCGCACCCGGCGGATCCAGTTGCGCCGTGCGGTTCGTGAGCGCCGAGATCGACGTGCCGTTGAAGTTGAACGTGGAGATCTGCGCATTACAGTAGTCGGCGAAGAAATACACACCATCCCAGCCGCACAACTGCGTGCCGCGGTACCGATAGCCACCCGTGACCGAGCAGGCTCCACCCGCGTGCGAGTACACGTGGACCGGAGGCGTCAAGGCAGCCGAGCCGCATGTGCAACCGCTCAAGCCCGTGCACGCGTTGCCTTCCGTGCAACGCCAGCCGAGGTTCAGTCCGCTGGCGCCGGCCGGAATGAAGTCGATCTCTTCCCACGCATTCTGTCCGACGTCGCCGATCCACAGATCGCCCGTGAGGCGGTCGAACGAGTTGCGCCACGGATTGCGGATGCCGTACAGCCAGACTTCGTCCGCGCCCGGGGTCGCACCGGCGAATGGGTTCGTCGGCGGAATCGCGTAGTTCTTCGTCGCGTCGCCGGGGAAGTCGTCGCCGTCGACGTCGATGCGCAGTAGCTTGCCGAGCACTGCGTTGATGTTCTGACCGTTGCCGGGCGGATCGTTCGCCGAACCGCCATCGCCGACTCCGACGTACAGGTAGCCGTCGGGACCGAAGCCGATCCAGCCGCCGTTGTGATTGCTGTTCGTCGGGTGGCTGAGCGTGAGCACCGGAGTTGCGGTGGGCAGCGCCGTGGTCGACGTCGTGAACGGCGCGTTCGCCTGGTAGCGCACGACCTGGTTGTTGCCGCCCGAGTTCGTGTAGTAGACGTAGAAGAAGCCGTTCGTCGCGAAGCTCGGGTGGAACGCGAGGCCCAACAGGCCCTCTTCATTGCCCGTCGCCACAGGAGTGACTTGCAGGTAGGGCGTCGCGTTGAGCGTGTGGGACGGCAGATTCAGAAGGCGAATCTGACCGATCGTCCCGATGCGCTGCTCGACGATGAACAAGCGCGCCGTGTCGCCGACCGGTGCCGTCACGTGAACGGGTCGCGTGAGTCCGCTCGCAACCAAGGTCGTGGTGATGGGTGTCTGGGCAGAAGCGCTCGGAGCAGCGGCGGCAGCGAACAGCGCCGCCCAGCAGCAGAGTGAGGCGTTTCGGATCATCGAGATCATGGGGAAACCTACGTTTTCGGTGAGAGAGAGAGGTGCGGCGCGGTCCGCAGCGCCGATCCAGCGAGCCTAACCTGCCCCGGAGATCCCAGACAGGGCTTCTCCGCTGGTTCTCGCGACTGGAAGCGTATTCCGTCCTAGCGACGTGGGCGCGCTGGTCTTCGATCGAGGCGTGAAAAACGTCGCGCGAACCGCTCCAATCGCGGACTCACGGTGCAGCGACGAGCTCCAGAGGGTGCGCTCGGCTTTGTTCCGTGGAAAAGCACGATGAACTCGCACTCCCAAGGCTCCCAGCGCGGCGGCACGGTCGGTTTGTACGTTGCGCAATTCGGCGGCGCCTTCAATGACGCAGCCTTCAAGTTCTTCGCGGCGTTGATCGCGATGCAGGTGGCGCTCGCGGCCCATCCGACGGCGGACAAGGCGAGCGAGGAACAGTCGGCAACGGCGCTCGCTCTCGTCGTCTTCACGCTGCCGTTGATCTTGTTCTCGCTGCCGGCCGGCGTGTGGGCCGACCGCGTTTCGAAACGCTCGCAGATCGTGTGGGTCAAGGTCTTCGAGATCGCGTTGATGCTCACCGGCGTCGTGCTGTTGCGCGCGCATCCGACCGATGCGAGCGGTGTCCTGTGGATCCTCGGCGGGCTCGGCGTGCACAGCGCGTTCTTCTCGCCTGCGAAGTACGGCATCTTGCCCGAGATCGTGCCGCACGAGCGCTTGTCGAAAGCGAACGCGTTGCTCGAGACGTTCACGATCCTCGCGATCATCGCCGGTTCGGTCGCGGGGCCGGCGTTGCATGCGAGCGTCGGTGAGCGCACTTGGATCGTGCCGGCCGTGCTGACGACCGTTGCGATCCTCGGAACGGTCGCTGCGTTGAGTGTTCCGCGCGTCCCGGCCGCCGGCGGCGGAGCGACCTTGGTCGGGACACTCGCACAAGGCTTCGCGGCGATCCGCGCGTCGCGCGTGTTGAGCTTGTCGATCGCGGGGAGTGCCTTCTTCTTCTTTCTCGCCGCGGCAGTGAGCGCGATCGCTTTTGCCGCGGCGCAATCGTCGTACAGCTTGAGCGACGAATTGCGCGGGTTGCCGCTCGGTTTGATGGGCATCGGCTTCGCCGTCGGAGCGTTGTCAGCAGGAAGGCTGTCACAGAATCGCGTCGAGCTCGGACTCGTGCCGCTCGGCGGCATCGGAATCTCAGGAATCCTCGTCGTCGTGGGTATGTTCGACCTCGGAACGATCGTCGCGATGACGTTGTTCACGCTGTTCGGCATCGCGTCGGGCCTCGTGGTGATCCCATTGAATGCGTTGGTGCAGTGGCGCGCGCCGGAAGATCGGCGTGGAGCCGTGCTCGGCATCTCGAACACGATCGTGTACTTCGCGACGCTGTGCGCTGCCGGCGCGCAGTGGACGGCTGCGCACAACGAGTGGAGTTCACGCAGCATGTTCCTCGCGCTCGGCGTGATCGCCGTGCTGGGGACGTTGTGGGCGCTGTGGCTCTTGCCCGAAGCGTTCTTGCGACTGGCGCTCGTTCTCGCGACGCGGACGATCTACCGACTGCGCGTGAAAGGCCTGGAAAACGTGCCCGAAAAGGGCGGTGCGTTGCTCGCTCCCAATCACGTCGCGATGGTCGACGGGCTCTTCTTGATGGCCGTGATCGATCGGCCGATCCGCTTCCTCGTCGATCGCGACGAGTACGAGAAGTGGTGGCAGAAACCGTTCATGAAAGCGCTCGACGCGATTCCGATCAGCGCTCGTGGCGGTCCGCGCGAGATGTTGCGCGCGTTGCGTGACGCGGGCAAACACCTCGAGGACGGTCACCTCGTGTGCATCTTTCCCGAGGGCCAATTGACACGCAACGGGATGATGCAGCCGTTCCGCCGCGGCGTCGAACGCATCGCGAAAGGCCGCGACGCGCCGATCGTGCCGATCTACTTGGGCAACGTGTGGGGCAGCGTCTTCAGCGGATCGCGCGGCAAATTCGTGTGGAAGATGCCGGAGCAGATCCCCTATCCGGTTTCGATTCTGTTCGGATCGCACATGAGCGACACGGCGAGCGCTGCGGATATTCGGCGCGCAGTCGGTGACTTGGGCGAGATGCACTGGAGTGCCGCCGCGCGCGAACGCGAACCGCTGCATCGCGATTTTCTGCGCAGCGTCCGCGCACATCCATCCCGGCGCGCGGTGTACGACGCACAGGGCGGACACCTTTCGCGTGCGAAGCTCGCGGCAGCGGCGATCGTCTTCGGGCGCCTGTTCCGCGGGCGTTGGAACGAAGAAAAGGCGATCGGCATCCTGCTGCCGCCGAGCATCGCCTCGACAGCGCTCAACATCGCGTGCGCGTTGAGCGGCAAGCCCAGCGTGAATTTGAATTACACCGCCGGTCGCGCAGGCCTCGATTCAGCGTCGAAACAGGCGCAATTGAAGCGCGTGATCACGAGCCGCGCGTTCATCGAGAAGGGCAAGATCGAAACGCCGAGCGAGGTCGAGCTCATCTATCTCGAAGACGAGCGGGCGAAGATCGGCGGGCTCGACAAATTGCGCGCGCTCATGGCCGCCAGGTGGGCGAATGTCGCACGCATCGAACGCTCGTGCGGCGCGACGCGCGAACCGCGACTCGACGACGTCGTGACGATCATCTTCTCCTCCGGTTCGACGGGTGAGCCCAAAGGTGTGCCGCTCACGCACATGAATCTCGCAGCCAACACGGCCGGGATCGCTCAAGTGTTCTCGAGCGGTTCGAACGAAGGCTTGCTCGGAATCCTGCCGACGTTCCACTCGTTCGGATACATGGCGATGTGGTTCGCGCTCAATCACGGCGTGTTCCTCGCGTGTCACCCGAATCCACTCGATGCACCAGCCGTCGGCGAGCTCGTCGAAAAACACCGGCTCACGCTGATGATCTGCACGCCGACTTTCCTCGGCATTTATCTGCGACGCGTCCCGCCCGCGCAATTCGGCAGCTTGCGCGTCGTGATGGCCGGCGCCGAAAAGTTGAACGAGCGCGTCGCATCCGCGTTCGAGGACCGCTTCGGTCTGCGCCCGATCGAAGGCTACGGCACGACGGAATGTTCGCCTGCCGTCGCAGTCAGCACGCCCACGGTGCGACGCGCGGGTGTGCACCAGCCGGGTTCGAAAAAAGGCAGCGTCGGTCAAGCCTTGCCCGGCGTGACGCTCGCGATCGTCGATCCGGACACGTTCGCTCCGCTACCCGCCGAGACGCCCGGGATGTTGCTCGTCAAAGGCGCGAACGTGATGAGCGGTTATCTGAATCGCCCTGATTTGACGGCGAAAGTGCTGCGCGACGGTTGGTATGTGACGGGCGACATCGCGATGCTCGACGACGAGGGTTTCTTGCGCATCACCGATCGCCTGAGTCGCTTCAGCAAGATCGGCGGCGAGATGGTGCCGCACGGCAGAGTCGAAGAAGCGCTGCATCAAGCCGCCGGTTCGGATCTGCCCGTGTTCGCAGTGACGGCGTTGCCCGACGAGAAAAAGGGCGAGCGGTTGGCGGTGTTGACGACGCTCGACCTCGCGAAGTTGCCGCCGATCCTCGAGGCGCTTGCGAAGAGCGGCCTGCCGAATCTGTTCCTCCCCCGCATCGATGCGTTCGTGAAAGTCGAGGCACTGCCGCTGCTCGGCACGGGTAAGCTCGATCTCAAGCGCGTGAAACAGATCGCGGCGGAGTCGTTGGTGCGCGCCAACACGTGATCGCACATCCGATCCTCGGCCTGCTCACGCCCAGGGGTTAGGTCGTCACCGCAGCGGTCGCGTGCTGCGTCATCTACATCGTCGTCGACGAGATCCCCTGAATGCGCCGCGACGACGAGTACCGCCGCTTTCCGTTGCGCAAGTGGCTGTGAAGTTGGGTGAAACGCGTCCTCGACTTCATCTTCAGCCTGCTCGACGCCGCGCGGGACGTGGCGCGTGTCCTCGGACTCGCGTCCGGACTGGTTGAACTCCGCCCCGACCGCGTCGCTCGATTTCGAGCTGCCCGTCGGATGCTTGGAGCGTTGCGACCGGCGCCGCTTCGGACCGCTGATCGTTCATGCTGCCAGTCGACTCGATCAGATCCACTTCAAGCTCTACGCAGCGGCGGACCACGGCCCGCGCAGCAAGCACGTTTCGGACTTGCGCGCGCTCGCGCCGACGCGAGCCGAGATGCTCGACGCGCACGGTGCTGTCGCACGCACGATCCCTCCGACGAATTCCTCGAATCCTTGCGGCGCACTTTGATGTTCTTCGGTGTCGAGGTGAACGATGAATCACTCTAGTGAGCAACTGCGCGAGCGCTTGGTGAACTGCGCGTGGAGCGCGTGGTCTGCGCTCGGCGTCGCAGGCTGGAACGCGAACTCGTTCGCAGGCTGCATCGACATCGATGCGCTCGTGCTGCTCACGGGTCGGCTCGGCGACACGGACGCGCGAATGCGCGACGAATCGATCGATTGGTGCGTTTCGAATCTCGCGCTGGTTTCGCGCTCCCGACTCGCGCACTTGTTGAACGTCGGGCAGACGGAACCGGGTTGGTCGATGTACGCGGCGACGCTCCAGCGCGCTACGAAACAGCGGTGGCCGGGCTCGTCGACACCGTTCGAGTGGTCTGCGTCGCACAAGTCGCGCACACGCGAGCGATCCGGATGTGCCACGCTTGCGCTGCGGTGTCGAGCACTCTTCGGGGCGACGGCACGCAGCGAGATCGTGCGCATCCTGCTGCTGCAGGAACACGATGCTGCGCTGGACGCGCGCAACTTGGCCGTCGAAGCTGCCTACACGAAGCGTTCGATCTCGGACGCGCTCGACAATCTGCGGATCGCCGGGCTGGTCGAGTCGACGACGGTCGGTAATTCGCACCGCTATCGTTTCGAGCGGCCCACCGAGGTCGAAGCTCTGCTCGGGCCGCTCCCGAGTGTGCGATCGAGTCAACGCGCTCTGACCCGCGCTGCGTGGGCGATCTTGCGCGCGAGCGAGGAGAGTGCAACGGCACCAGAACGCGTGCGCCGAGTCGAAGCTGCGCGAGTCGCAGCCGCACTCGCGTCGGAAATCTGGAGCATGGAGTCACGACCGGACGTACTCGACGGCGACGAACCGTCCTTCGAGGAACTTGTCGGATGGTGCAGCGGTGCGCTCGACCGCGTCTGCCCCAGTCCGGTTCGAAACTGATTCCAACTCGTTCGATTCGCACTGCGGGCCACGTCCGTTCGGAGGAACCGAAGCGGCGAAAGCTCGAGTGCAGTGGCCGTTTCGCTCAGCCCGGATGTTCCTGACCGTGCGCGATCCTCTGCGCACCATTGCTGTCTGCAGGCAGCCCCTGTCTGCGGGCGCGGTTCGTGTGTCGTCGGCGACTTCGGCGGAGACGGCAAGACGACCAGCCTCGATCTCCGCTAATCGAAATGCGGCGGTTCTTTTCGCGCGGGTGAGGAACGCGGCAGCCGCCACGCGAGCACTGCGGCGAACACCATCGACGCGAAGTTGAGGCTCAAGGCGAGCGCAGCGGCGTGAGCGTGCGGCAGAGAACCCGCGCTCTTTCCGAGGCTGGTCTTGAAGACGAAGCCGATCAGAGCAACACCGATCGCGGCGGAGACTTGCGTGCATGTCGCCAAGACACCCGAGGCAGCGCCGGCGCTCCGCAACGGAACGGCTGAAATCGCCGTGGAGAACATCACCGGCGACACCATGCCTTGGCCGAGCGCGTAGACCGCGAGACCGACGACGATCGAGAAGCGTGCGTCGCCGTCTTGGGTGAGCGCCAACCCGCCGACGAGGATGCTGATTCCGACGCAGATGAGCGCGAAACCGCCGTGCAAGAACAGCTCTCGGTGCTTGGCCACCAAGTTCGTCGCGAAGATCGACGACACGAGCAGTGCGATCGCGAAGCCGAGGAAGGTCTCGGCAGCTTGCAGTGGCGACAGTCCCAAACCCTTTTGCTCGTACAGCGACAGCACGAGGAACAGCGATCCTCCGCCGAAGAAATACGCCGTGATCATCGCGAGGCCGCGTCGGAACGATGTGAGCTCGAACAAGTCCAAATCGATCAGCGGATCGCGACCGTGTGCGGCTGCACGGCGTTCCTCGCGAAAAAACCACCAGATCAGCGGCACGGAGCACGCGAGCATCACGATCGACCACGCGGGCCAACCGGCTTCGTTGCCTTCGACGACGGGCACGAGCAGGCACAACAATCCGGCGGTCGCGATCGCAACTCCGCTCCAATCGAGCGTCGGCGGATTCGGCGCGCGTGCTTCGGGCAACGTCTTCGCCGCGATCCACAGTGCGACTCCGCCGATCGGCAAGTTGATGAGGAACAGCACGCGCCAGCCGAGGTCGAACAAGTTCCAGTGCACGAGCCAACCGCCGAGCATCTGCCCCGCGATCGATGCGAGCGCGACGTTCAATCCGAAGTACGCGAGTGCTTTCGGTCGTTCGCTTTCTGGAAACGTGACGTGCACCAGCGCCAACACTTGCGGGAACGCGAGCGCTGCCGCGAAACCTTGGACGAACCGCGCAGCGATCAAGAACCACGGGGTCGGCGAAATCCCGCACAAGAGCGAAGCGATCACGAACCCGGCGAGCCCGAAGAGGAACACCTTGCGGCGCCCGTACGTGTCACCCAGTCGTCCTCCGGTCACGACGAAAACCGCGTAACTCACGGCGTAGAGCGCGATCACGAGCTGCTGCTCGGCGAACGACGCGCCCAAATTCGTCCCGATCGACGGCAGCGCCAGATTGACGACGAAGAAGTCGAGCACGCCCAGGAAGGGTGCTGTCAACGCGGCGAAGAGACCGATCCAGCGCTTCGGATCGGGTGCGGACGTGTGCGAGTCGGCGCTCATCGGAACCTGCGAACGCCGGCGCGACGCGCGGGATGCGCATCACACTCGTTCGTCAGCTCTTCTTTCTCCAGACAACGCCCTTCGCGGTGTCTTCGAGGACGATTCCTTGCGACAGCAGTTCGTCACGGATGCGGTCGGACTCTTGGAAGTCCTTGCGCTTGCGCGCGTCTTGGCGAGCTTCGATCGCGCGTTCGACGTCGGAATCGAGAGATTGCTCGTCGACTTGGGTGCAACCGAAGACCTTGTTCGCGCGATGCTCGACGAACTTGAGTGCGGCCGCGGCCGCCATCGAACCGAGGCGTTCCTCGATCACGATGTTGCGCAGCTTCATCAACGCCGCGATCGCGCGCGGCGTGTTCAAGTCGTCGTCCATCGCCGCATTGAATTCGGCTTGAGCGTCCGCCACTTCTTCGAGGCCGTCGTCCGCACTCGGAGCAGCTCCCTGACCGCCCTGCGCGCGACGCAAACGCACGACGAGATCGTCCAAGTTCGCGAGCGCGCTCTTCGATTCCGCGAGGATCCCCCACGTGAAATTCAGCGGCTGACGATAGTGACCGCGCAACAAACAGAAGCGCAGGTGACGCGGCTCGTACCCGCGCTCCTTCACGTCGTCGAGCGAATACACATTGCCGAGGCGCTTCGACATCTTGCCGCCGTCGACCTGCAGGAACTTGGTGTGCATCCAGTAGGTCGAGAACGGTTCCCCCGTGAAGCACTCCGACTGCGCGATCTCGCATTCGTGGTGCGGGAAGATGTTGTCTTCACCGCCGGTGTGGATGTCGATGCGATCGCCGAGGTGCTTGCGCGCCATCGCCGAGCACTCGATGTGCCAACCCGGAAATCCGTCGGGCCCGTAACGACTCGACCACTTCATGATGTGCGCTGCATCGCTCTTCCACAGGGCGAAGTCGGCCGGGTGACGCTTTTCCTCGCGCACTTCGATGCGATTGCCGGCGTCGAGCGCTTCGACCGTGTTGCCCGACAAGCGACCGTAGCGCGAGAACTTCGACACTTCGAAGTACACGTCCTGACCGGCTTGATACGCGAAGCCCTTCGCGACGAGTCCGTCGATCATCTCGAGCATCTCGGGCACGTGATCGGACGCTTTCGGATACACGAACGCCGCTTCGCAACCGAGCAACGCCAGATCCTTCATGAAGAGCTCGGTGTATCCGCGTGAAATTTCCCACGGGTCGCGCTTCTCGCGCTTCGCCTGCGCTTCGATTTTGTCTTCGCCCTCGTCGGCGTCGTCGAGCAAGTGACCGACGTCCGTGATGTTCATGACTTGGCGCACGGTATAGCCCGATGCTTCGAGCCAACGGCGCAACGTGTCCGCGAACAAGTACGCGCGAAAATTGCCGATGTGCGCGCGGCTGTAGACGGTCGGGCCGCAGTTGTACATGCGCACGACGCCGCTCTCGAGGCTTCGAAACGGCTCTTTTTTGCCTGTGAGCGTGTTGTAGACGGTGAATGCCAAAAGCGGGACCCTCTCACGAATCTTGTGGGGCAGACATGATCGCCGCACGGACCGCCGGAGTAAAGTCGGGTGCAGCGGCGATGCGGCGCTTCGACGACGGCGCGAAGTGCGCTACCGTGAACAGCTACCCCATGAAACCTAACTTCGTCCTCGTGTCGATCGCCGCCCTCGTGCTAACGGCGCTCACCGGATCTGCACAAGCTCCGGACACCGCCCAAGCCGACGTCTATCCGCCGGTGAAGAACGCGAGCGTCGTCTTCGCCTTCAGCCTCGCGGACGACGTCAAGGGCGAGGTGATCAAGAAGGCGCTCGCCGAGTTGTCGACCAAGGAGGCCGACTGCGGCATCCGCTACGGCCCGATGCAGGCGACGTCGCGCCCGAGCCGTGTGTTCGTCGTCGTCGACGCGCCGGCGACCGTCTCTGCCAAAGACGTCAGCGCTGCATTGAAAAAAGGCGCGAAGAACGTCGAGCAAACGGCGTGGACGTGTTTTCAAAGCAGCGATCCGATGCTCGGCCGTGGACTCGACGCCGGCATTCCCGGCGTTTCACCGCGCGATTTCATCCTCGGCATCTCGAACGACCTAGCGTGGGTCGAAGCACGCGGTGGGTTCAGCGAATTTTTCTTCACGCCGGGCAAGATCGATTCGGCGTTCTTGATGGATCGATTTCACAAGCTCGCACAACCGTTCGGCGTGAAAGATGTCGGGACAGTCGTGGTCGAGACGATCACGTGGCCGCTCGAGACCAGCGTGGATGCGGCGCTCGCGAAAAGACTCGAGAAAGAGATCGGCAAGATCAGCGGTGTGAAAGCGGCGAAGATCGACGTCGAGAAGAAGACGCTGGAGATGAAAGTCGCGCTCGAAAATCAGCTGCGCGGTGCTCCCCCGATCGCCATGCCGAGCTTGAAAAATGCGCTCGCTGCGGCCGGCGTCGGTGAACCCGAAACCGAGTCGCCGCCGCGCATGCGTTTCGACACGAACGCGATCTTCACCGTCCTCGACAAGGAAAAAGTCGTCGTCGCCGCGGCCCCGAAGGAGAGCGCAGTTCCGGGCGGTAAGTAGGAACGATCGGTTCCTCGAAGCCGCGCCGCGCTTCAACGGCGTTGAGCAGCGCTCCTCGTTTTCGACTCGACCGCGAGCTCGGCCTCGGCACCACCGGGCGCGTGTGGCACGGCGTTTTGCTCGAGCCATTCGGCAGTCTCGCTGCGGGTGACTCGATCGCGGTCAAGTACATGCGGCCCGAGCTCGAGGAAGATCCGCGGGCCCGGCGTGCTTTCGACGCCGAAGCCGAAGCGGGCGCTGCGGTGGATCACGAAAGTTTGGTGCGCGTCCTCCACGAAGGCTCGGACGCGCGCGGGCGGTTTCTCGTGCTTTCGTTCGTGCCGGGTGAAAATCTGCGCGAGGTGATGTTGCGCCAACGCGGCGGTCTGCCGGAACCACTCGTGCGCCGCATCGCGCGCGCGATCGCGGGCGGACTCGGCGCTCTGCACGAATGCGGTTACACGCACGGCGACGTCAAGCCCGAAAACATCCGCATGGATGCCGACGGTCGCGCTGTGCTGCTCGATCTCGGGTTCGCGCGGCGCATCCGCACGAGCGACGATCGCGGCGTCGCACCCAGGCCGGGCAGCTTGCCGTACGTCGCACCCGAACAAGCGCGCGGTGAATCGGGATCGACCGCGAGCGACGTCTTCGCGCTCGGCGTCGTCCTGTTCGAGTTGTGCGGCGGCGTGCATCCGTTCGCGATTCAACGCGAGGCGAAACATCCGCACGTCGACGGCGCCGGATCGAGCGGACTCATCGCTCGCACCGCGATCGACACGCCCGACGCAGATCGCTTGATCGCGGCGATCGCGACGGCGCGCTTCATCAAGCCTTCGCATTTCGTGCCGCAGTTGTCGCCGTTCTTGGACCGCGTGTTGGAGGTGACGCTGTCGCGCGATCCGGCGCGGCGCCCGACGGCCGTCGAGCTCGCGAAACGCTTCGACGAACAGGAGACGGGCGCTTGGTGGCGCGGCGAAATCGGCTTCGACGCCGCGGAACGTCGCGGCGGCAGCGGGGAGACGGATGCTCGTCATCGCACGCCGCTCGTCGGTCGAGCGCAAGAGATGCAGCAGATGCTCGACCTGTACGACGCCGTGGTCGCGCATCCGCTCGAAGCTCAGGCTGCCGGGTCCTCGGTGTGGATCCAGGGTCGTTCGGGCAGCGGCAAGACGCGTCTGGTGAACGAGTTCGCTGCGCGCGCGCGAGCCACCGACGTGCCGCCCGTCTATCTGTACGGTCGTTGCCGCGAGTTGCAGGAAGAGCGCCCCGCCGGTCCGTTCCTGCGCATGCTCGAGCGCTACTTGCGTCTGCCGCCGCACGTGCCGCCGGGTCGCCGCGAGAAGACCGAGCTCGAAGCACTCGTTCCGCCGCGCACCGCCGATGCGCTGTGTACGGCGCTCGATCCGTCGAATGCGGGCGCCGTTCAACAATCGATTCCGCTCGCGCTCGCGACGTGGCTCGTCGCGCTGGCTGGACGCATGCCGGTCGTCGTGCACCTCGACGACGCTGCGTGGGCTGGACCAGTGACGCTGGCCATCCTCGGGCACATCGCCGAGACGATCCGCGGCACGCGCATGCTCGTCGTCGTCGCCTCGCGCGACGAACACAAGGCGCGCGAAGCCACCGCGCTCGAAGCCGTGCGCCAGCGCTTTGCTTCACGCGGTCGCTGCGTGTCGATCGTGCTCGAACCGCTCGACGAAGCGGCCGTCGCCGACTTGGTCGCGCGCGTCTTCCACCATTCGGTTCCGCAGTTGCGACTGGCGAACGTGCTCTGGCAGAGAAGTCGCGGCAACCCCGGATTGATCACGGAAATCCTGCGCGGATTGATCGCGCGTGGCGAGGCACGGCCGATCGGTGACGAGGAGGGCGCGCGCCTCGTCCTCGCCGTTTCACCCGAAGATTTGCCGTTGCCCGTCTCGCTGCGGCGCGCGATCGCTGACAGTTATCGCGCGCTTCCCGCTCGCGATCGTGCATGGTTGCGCCGTCTCGCCGTCGTCGGTGGCCGCATCGAAACCGAGTTCCTGCTGCGCGCTTTCCGAGCAGAAAAGCCGGCTGAAATCGACGCGATGCTGTTGCGGCTCTCGAGCGCCGGCTGGTTGTCGCCGTCGGGAGCACGCTGGCGTTTCGCGCGACCTGCATTGCGCGAAGCCGTCTACCGCTCGCTCTCGAAGGAACAGCGACAACGACTACACGCCGCAGCGGCCGAAGCGCTGCGCCCGGAAGAAGGCCGCTCGTTCACGGTCGAAGACGCGTTCCAGCGCGCGTTCCATCTGCGCGCTTCGGAAGATCACGCGCGCCTGCTCGAGGTGTTGCCGGCTTTGTTGCAGCGCTTGCTCGCGAGCGGACAACCGCAGCGCGTGCACTCGATTTCGCAATGGGGACTCGAAGCGATCGACAAATTGCCCGCATCGAAAGAGAACGCGCGACTGCGCATCGACTTACTCGAGGCCGCTGCCGACGCATCCGATCGACTCGGCATCCGCGAGGACCAGCGCATCGTCCTCGATCAACTGGCTGACCTGGAATTCGATCCTGTCGAGGAACCGAAATCCGTCGGCCGCGTCTACCTGCTGCACGCGCGCTACGCCGTCAGCACGGGTCAGTACGGACTCGCGCGCGGCATGTTGCGCAACGCGGTCGAGATGTTCGGCAACGCCGGTTCGGATCTCGAAAAGAGCGAGGCACTGCGGCGCCTGTCGCTCGTGCAGAGTCACGTCGGCGAACTCGTCGAAGCGCGTCGCCTCGCCGAGGAAGCGCTGTCGACTTCGCAAGCGATGCCGCAGAAGGCACTCGCACACTTGGCCTTGGGCGTCATCGACGTGCTCGAGGACAAGATCGAGAACGCTCTCGCGAACACCGATTCCGCGCTCACGATCCTGCGTTCCGATCCATCGTTCGGCTTGCCGGGCATCTTGGCGAACGCGTACTTGTTGCGAGCGCGCATCTATCGTTCCTCGGGCACACCGGTGCGCGCGTTGGCTTCTGCGAAACGCGCCGTGCGGCTGGCGCACTTGGCCGGGGAAAGACGGCTCGAAGCCGAAGCGACTGCACGACTCGGCGGACTCCTCCTGGACGTCGATCGCGTGTCCGAAGCCGAAGCCCGACTGCGCGAAGCGCTCTTGCTCGCCTCCGAGATCGAAGACCGCCGTGGTCAAGCCTTGGCGCGACTTTTCCTCGGCATCCTGTTGTGGGAAAACGACGATCCCGAAGCGTCTTCCATGCTCGCGAAAGCAGCGGAATCTGCCGTGGAAATGGGCCTGAATCGACTCGAAGCGCTCGCCGCCGCGATCCGCTCACGCATCTTCCGCGAGTCGGGCGATCTGGCCTCAGCGCTGGAGTGGAGCGCACGTTCGATGGCGCTCGTCGATCGCTTCGGTGCCGAGTTGGCGGACCGGATCGCGATCACGGGCACGCGCGCTCTCGTGTTGTCGACGGCGGGCCACGCGGACGATGCGAGGGTGCTCGAGAAGACGTTGCGCGATCGCTTGAAGCGCGAGTCGTCGCGCATCCGCTCGCCACTGCACCGGATGCGACATCGCCGGGTGTCGAATCAGTTGCTCGCGGCCGTGTTGTCGCCCGTCGGTCCGATCTATCCGCGCGTGGCCGTCACCGAAGACGAGGCCGATTTTGTCGACGAGGATTGACGCGAATCACTTTTCGCGCACGTCGCGCTTCTTGCCCAACCACTCTTCGAGTCGCCACCCGATCGCGTGACTCGCGTGTGAACGCGCGTGAGCAGACGCGACACTGCGCCAATCGGATTTCCAGCGCTCTCCACCCGCGTCGTAGCCCGCGAAGAAGCGCGCGTAGTCGGTCCGTGTCAGCGCTCGTCCGTCGCGTTCTTCGCGGCGTGCGATGAAGCGGTACAGACGACGAAGGTTGTCGAGACGATTTTCTTCTGAAAGTCGCTCGACGATGCGCGCGCGGTCGAGATCGAGAACGACGAGTGCGGGTTCGGCTCCGTTCGACACCGACGCGTTCACGAGCACGTTGTTCGGCGTCAGATCCGCGTGCAGGAAACCGCACGCGTGCATGCGCCGCACGAAATCACCCAACGCCGCACAACAGCGCGCGACGACGTGATGATCGACTGCGCCGCGACGAGCGCGACCGAGCAGCAAGCCCAGGTCGACAGCACCTTCGACACGACGCGTGACCAAGTCGAGCTCCCACCCGAAGGCGACGCTTCGCCGCGCGCGAGCCGCCACGATTTCAGCTGTTTTCAGGCCATGTTTCGTCAGATGACGGGCGCTCGCGATCTCGCGGAACGGCCGCAACGGGTCGCTGAAGCGGCGCCCCGTCGCGAAGCGCCACAGACCGCCGTGCGAGAATTTGCGCACGACGAAGCGGTCCGTGCCGACGGCGAGTTCGAAGAGCGGTTTGCGGCCGACCAACTCGCTCGCCTGGAGGCCGCCGTCGCTCCTCGCAGTGAATCCCGTCTGCTGCAGCAGACTCTCGACGTCGCGCCTCACGGCCCAGATGGAATGCGCGACGCGCTCGACCCGAAATTCGGGCGCGTCGCGCATTCC
>JAWXBU010000205.1:0-6352 GCA_034440255.1 Planctomycetota bacterium
GATATCGGAATGGAAGCGTCAGTTCTGGAGAGGCTGGGCGTGGCGGCGGAGTGTGCTGAGTTGCTCGGGATGGAAACGTCAGCTCCGGTTCAGCTGGGCGTGGCGACCAAGTGTGTTCGAGCGTCGTGATCGCTGCACTATCGCCAGCACGTGGAAGGAATTTCTCCCGCACCACTCGGTACGGCGACACCTCATCTCACACCGTGTGCAGCGCGCGCGCGTCGAAAACTCCTCCAGTCAGCCTCACTCTCGAGTCGATCCAACTGCGCCAAGTGGGCTCCCCGAGGACTGTCGCATGATCACGATGGAAGAATTGTTGGCGCTGATGGTGCGCCAGGGCGGATCGGACCTTCATATCTCTGTCGCGTCCCCGCCGCGCATCCGGATCGACGGCGAACTCCTACCCGTCGAGCACGCGCAGTTGAATTCCGACGACACGCGCCGTCTCGCGACGTCCGTGCTGAACTCCGACCAGATCGCGAAACTCGATCGCGACTTGGAGCTCGACTGCTCGTTCGGCTTGGAGGGCAACGGCCGTTTCCGTGCCAACGTCTTCTACCAGCAGGGCGCCGTCGCCGCAGTCATGCGCGCGATTCCGACTGCCACGCCGGACTTCGAGAAGCTCGGCATGCCGCGTCAAGTGTGCGAGAAGATCTGCAACATGAACTCAGGGCTCGTGCTCGTCACGGGCGCGACCGGTTCGGGCAAGTCGACGTCGCTCGCGGCGATGATCGACTACATCAACAAGTCGCAACAGGGTCACATCGTCACGATCGAGGACCCGGTCGAATTCACGCACCGTCACCAACGTTGTGTCGTCACGCAGCGCGAAATCGGCACGGATACGCACGGTTTCCACAAGGCGTTGCGCAGCGTCCTTCGTCAAGACCCCGACTACGTGCTCGTCGGCGAGTTGCGCGATCACGAGACGATCGAAGCAGCGCTCACGCTCGCCGAAACAGGTCACTTGACCTTCGGCACGCTGCACACGAGCGACGCCGTTCAGTCGGTGAACCGCATCATCGACGTGTTCCCGGCGCACCAGCAGGCGCAAGTGCGCACGCAGTTGAGCTTCTCGCTCGAGGCCGTGTTCAGTCAGCAGTTGTTGCCGCACCAAAGCGGTAAGGGTCGCTGTTTGTCGGCTGAAATCATGCTCGCGACGCCGGCTGTACGCGCGCTGATTCGCGACGGCAAAACGCACCAGATCTACTCGCAGATCCAAACCGGCGGACGCTTGGGCATGAAGACCATGTCGATGTCGCTCGCGGACCTGGTGAAGAGCGGCAAGGTGGCGATGCAGACGGCCGAGCGCTTCGTCGGCGACTCGTCTGAACTCAAGGTCCTAGTGCGCGGCGCTGCGTGACATGACGACGCGGATTTCAGGCAAGATCCGGCGAGTCCTCGTCGACGCCGGACTCGTCAGCGAGAGCGACTGGAATCACGCGCGCGACAAGGGCGGCAACGTCATCGAGGCGTTGCTCTCGAACGAGACGATCAAGGAAGCCGCGTTCTTCGAGGCGATCGGTCGCTCGAGCGGCGCGGCACCCGTCGACTTGTCACGCGTGACGCCTGATCCGGCGGCAGTTGCATGCTTGCCGCAGGACGTGTGTCTCGAGTACGGCGTGCTGCCGATCTCGAAGAACGGCGACGTCCTCACGATTTGCGTCGTCGATCCGTTCGACGTGCTGTTGATCGACGATTTGAAGCGTCGCGCGGGTTGCAACATCCGCCAAGTCGTCAGTCATCCGGGCTCGCTCAAACGCGCGCTCGAGAAGACGTTTCAGACAGGCGCGAAGCAGGTCGAATCGCTGCTCGGTGAAGTCAATTCGGGCAACGGCGAACTCGAGGTTCGCACCGACGAGCAATCCGAAGACATCGAAATGGCCACGTCCGGCGGCGGCAACGCCGAGGACGCGCCCGCGGTCAAGCTCGTCAACTTGATCTTGCTCAAGGCGCTGAAAGAGAAAGCGTCGGACATCCACATCGAGCCCGGCGACAAGTTCCTGCGCGTGCGCTACCGCGTCGACGGTTCGCTGCATCAGGTCATGACGCCGCCGAAAGGCATCCTCAACGCGCTCATCTCGCGCTTGAAGATCATGTCTTCGCTGGACATCGCCGAGCGCAATCACCCGCAGGACGGCAAATTTCAGATCCGCTACGAAGGTCGATCGATCGACTTCCGTCTCTCGATCCTGCCGGTCGTCGGTGGCGAAAAAGCGGTCATGCGTATTCTCGACGGCGGCAACCTCGCGTTGAAGCTCGAGACGATGGGCTACGAAACGCAGTCGCTCGAGCACATCCGCAAGGCGATCAACGCGCCGTACGGCATGTTGCTCATCACCGGTCCAACCGGTTCGGGTAAGTCGACGACGTTGTACTCGTGTGTGCACGAAGTCGCGCAACCCGACATCAACGTCGTGACCGTCGAAGATCCGGTCGAGTACCGCATGGACGGCATCAATCAGGTGCCGGTCAATCCGAAGCGCGGGCTGACGTTCGAAGGTGCGTTGCGCTCGATTCTGCGGCAGGACCCGGACGTGATCCTGATCGGCGAAATCCGCGACAAAATAACCGCAGACATCGCGGTGAAAGCCGCGCTCACGGGGCACTTGGTGCTCTCGACGCTGCACACGAACGACGCGCCGTCGACGATCACGCGTTTGATGGACATGGGCATCGATCCGTTCATGGTGTCGAGCTCGCTCCTCGCGATCGGTGCGCAGCGTCTCGCGCGCAAGGTCTGCGAAGCGTGCCGTCAACCGCTCGAACTGCCCGAGAAGGAACTTCTTTCCGTCGGCTACACGCGCGACGAACTCGGTTCGCTCACGTTGTTCCGTGCAAATCCTGCTGGGTGCGGGCGTTGCAACGGTGGCTACAAGGGCCGCTTCGCGATCCTCGAGACCTTGTACATGGACGAAAAGCTCAAGCGATTGATCGTCGAAGGTCGATCCGTGCACGACCTGAGAGCCGAAGCGATCACGCAAGGAATGATCACCTTGCGTCGCGTCGGATTGCTCAACGCGGCGCGCGGCCGCACTTCCCTCGAAGAAGTGTTGCGCGTGACGCTGGATGAGTGACCGCACCGACCCGACCCGGAAAAAACGAGAACGACCCCGTGACGACCTTTAAGTACGCAGCCAAGGGCCCTGGTGGCAAAACCGTCGAGGGCACGATCAACGCCAGCGACAAGAGTGAAGCGGTGGCCGAGCTGCGCAAGCAGAACTTGGTCGTCGTGCGCGTCGACGAAACGTCGGGCGGCTCGAAGGACAGCGCGAAAGCGAAGGCGAAGTCCGGCGGCGGCAGCGGCTTCTTCAAGAAAGGCCCCGGCGGTTCGCGCGCGGAAGTCGTCATTTTCACGCGCCAGCTCGCGACGATGATCGGCGCCGGTCTCGCGTTGCTCGAATCGCTCGACGTGCTCACCGATCAAGCCGAAACGCCCGGCATGCGCATGACGTGCGAACGTCTCACGCAGGAAGTGCGCGGCGGTTCCGACTTGTCGGCCGCGATGGAATGCTGCCCGAAAGTGTTCGACCAGCTCTACGTGAGCATGGTCCGCGCGGGCGAAGTCTCCGGTCAGATGGACGTGATCTTGGAGCGTCTCGCCGACTACCAAGAAGCGAGCGACAACCTGCGCCGCGAAATCAAGTCGGCCATGACCTACCCGGTCATCTCGATGATCCTCGTGCTCGGCATCACGGCGTTCTTGATGCTCGGCGTCGTCCCGGGTTTCCGCCAAGTGTTCGACTCGCTCGACACGGAACTGCCGGCGATCACGAAGTTCACGCTCGAGACGGCCGAGTTCATGAAGGCCAACTGGATCCTGTGCTTCGGCGGCCTGATCGGCTCCGTCGTCGGATTCTTAGCGTTCAAGAAGACCGAGCGCGGTTCGTGGATGTGGGACCGCTTCATCCTGCGCGCGCCGGTGTTCGGTCCGCTCGCGCGCAAAGTCGCGCTGGCTCGTTTCGCGCGCACGTTCGCGACTCTCATCCGCTCGGGCGTTCCGATCATGGGCACGCTCGACATCGTCGCGGAAACGGCCGGCAACAAGGTGGTCGCGAAGGCTGTCTACGATTCACGCGAGTCGGTGCGCTCGGGCAACTTGCTCAGTGAGCCGCTCGCGAACAGCAAAGTGTTCCCGCCGATGGTCGTGCGCATGATCGCGATCGGCGAGCGCACCGGCGCACTCGAAGTGCTGCTCGAAAAGATTGCCGAGTTCTACGACGCACAGGTCAAGGCGGCCGTGAAGTCGCTGACCAGCTTGATCGAACCGCTCTTGATCTCGGTCATGGGCGTGATCGTCGGCGGCGTCGTGATGTCGGTCTTCCTCCCGATCCTCGACGTGGTCGGGAAACTCGGTGGCTGAAAGTCGCTCAAGTGCGCGGGGGAGACGCGCCGATGAGACTTTCACGTTCGTGAAACACCGTAAGTGTCAGGACATGAAATCCAGATGCTTGCGGTCCTCAGTGGGGTGGCCTCGGTGGGTCTGCCCAAGGCAAACAAACGGGTCGTGTTCGGTGTGAGGCCGAGCTCGACAGGGACAACAAGGGATTCAGGTAGGAGCGAGCCCCGGTGGGTTAGCCAAGCCTGGAGGGAAAAGAAAGCAACATGATTCGTAGTCGCAACAATTCGGGTTTCACCCTGATCGAGCTCATGATCGTGGTGGCCATCATCGCCATCATCGCCTCGATCGCCATTCCGAAGCTCTTGAGCGCGCGCCTCTCCGCTAACGAAGCGGCCGCGATCTCGACGCTCCGCTCCATCAGCTCGTCGCAAGCGCAAATCCAGTCGTCGGGTGCGATCGACGCCGACGCCGACGGCAGCGGCGAGTACGGCTACTTCGGCGAGCTCGCGGGCACCGCGCTCATGCGCGACAACGTCGCAGGCGCGCCGGCCATCGGCACGACTCTCTTGAATCCGTCGATCATGTCGTCGGCGTTCGGCATCATGGCCGGTGCTCCGGCTGCGGACGGCATCGTCGTGCGCTCGGGCTACTGCTTCCAAATGTACCTGCCGGACAACACGAATCCGGGTACGCAGGGCTTGCCGGAATCCAATGCCGCCGGTGGCGGTGCTGTCGGCGGTACGGAGCCGGATCCGAACAACTCCGAGATCCTGTGGTGCTGCTACGCGTGGCCGATGCAAGCGAACCAAACGGGTAACCGTTGCTTCTTCATCAACCAAGAAGGCGACTTGCTCCAAACGCAGAACCGCGTCGTGCAGCTCGAAGGCCTGACCACGGGCCCGACCTTCGGTGAGTGCTACCTGAACGGCAACATGGACGAAGGCTTGATCACCAGCGTGCCCGGCACCTTCGGCACCTCGACGAACCCCTGGGTTCCGGTCCAGTGATCGCACAGAGGTCGGAGCACACGCTTCGATCTCGTAGACAACACAGAGCGCCGTGCCTTCGAAAGGCACGGCGCTCTGCTCGTTTCCAGGCGCCTTGGACAGAGTCGCTGCGAGCTCGCGCGGTCAGAGACCGAACAACCGTGCCGCATTCGCACTCGACGCAGCGGCGAGATCGGTCGTGCTCATCCCGCGCAAACGCGCCACGTCTTCCACCACGTCGCGCACCAGCGCCGGCTCATTGCGCGACCCGCGTTTTTTCTGCGGAGCGAGATAGGGGCAATCCGTCTCGAAGACGATGCGATCGAGCGGTACCACGCGCGCCGCTTCGCGATTGGCGAGGTTCTTCGGATACGTCACGACGCCTGAGAACGAGATCGTGAAGCCGAGTTCCAAGTACGGCGGCAGTTCATCAGGGCCCATCGAATAGCAGTGCATCACGCCATGCACGCCCTGGTGATCCAGCAAGACCGCGACAGTGTCCTCGTGCGCATCGCGACAGTGAACGATCAGAGGCTTCGAGAGCTCGCGCGCGAGCGCTGCATGCCAGGCGAAGTTCTCGATCTGTGCCTCGCGCGGCGCCAGATTGCGGAACCAATCGAGTCCGGTTTCACCGACTGCGACGCATTCCGCGCGCTCGCACATCTCGCGAATCGTGGCGCGTGCTTCCGCTGTCGAATCGGCCGCGTCGTGCGGATGAATGCCCGCCGTCGGATAGAAGCCGGCCCGGCCGGAGCACAGTGCGAACGCCGCCTGCGACGACGCGACATCGGTGCCGACGACGACGATGCGCGAAACACCCGCCGCGTGAGCGCGCGCGATCACTTCCTCGCGATCGACGTCGAAGCGCTCACCGAACAGATGTGCGTGTGTGTCGGTGATCATCGAGACCACTGTACGCGCTGCCGATCGTACGGTGCCAGGGACAACCACGACGGTTCGCGCTGGCCGCTGATCGTGTGTGTACCGAGCCAGAGCAATTTTTCCCCGATGCGCTGCTACCAAC
>JAWXBU010000206.1:0-13507 GCA_034440255.1 Planctomycetota bacterium
CGCTGATTCCTGACAGGTGAGTGGCGGAGTACCGCCATTCACCTGCCAGGAATTCTGTCAAGAGAAGAAAAGGGGCGTGGCGGCCAAGTGTGCTGGCCTGGGCGGCCAAGTGTGCTGGCTTGGCGGCCAAGTGTGCTGGTCCGGCGGCCAAGTGTGCTGGTCCGGCGACCAAGTGAGCTGGCTTGGGCGACCAAGTGTGCCGGCCCGGCGGCAAGTGTGCCGGGCTTGGCGGCCAAGTGTGCTGGCCCGGCGACAGAGTGCGGGTCCATCTCGGAATGGAAATTTCAGTTCCGATGAAGCTGGGCGTGGCGGCGGAGTGTGCTGAGTTGCTCGGAATGGAAACGTCAGTTTCGGCGGCGGAGCATGGGGTCGCAAACTTGCGCCGTAGCGCGAGATCTCAGTTGAGCGTGGCCGGTGGGCGGACGGCAGTGGCGGTGCTTCACCGTTCGCGATCACGGAGCACGGTCGATGGGAATGGGCAGAACAGCGCGGGGGCTACGCCGCAAGAAGTCGCGACAACCTGGCGTGCATCGGGCGAGGCCTGAAGGTCCCCAGCCTCAACTCGTGCGACGAAGCCTGGGCGAGCGGCGGACTGGGAGTTCTGGATATTGCTGTTGGGCCCTCGGCTCAGCGCGCAAAACGGCCGAAAAACGCGGCATTTTCGCCTGGGCGCGACCAGCGGCGCTCGAGCAGCGGTTCGTCCAGCGTGAAACGCTCGTCGAGACCCACGAGACGGTTGAGGGTCGGCTCGAACGGCGTGTACCAGACTTGGAACGGCATCTTGCAGCACGCTCGATCGGGCATCGCGGAACCGTTCACAGAACAGACTCCGGCGACGTCCAACGCGAACGATTCGTCTTCGATCGAAAGCGCGACGTCGGTGAAGCGCACTCCTACGACGTGCCCCAGGACGTCTCGGTGCGCTTCCACAGCCCACTCGACCAGCGCCTGCGTCTCGCGCGAAGGCGTCGCAGCCGTGACGTAGAGGACCGAGCGACGCACGCGCGGACCAAACGACAGATTCTCGTCGTCGACGACCAGCGCGGCCAACGAGCGGCCGGTGAAATCGACACCTGCGAACGATCCCGCTTCGAAACTCCACGCGAGCACGGCCTCACGACCATCGCTCACGAGCTCACCGTTGTAATGACAGGCACCTGCGAAAACGCTGGCAGTTCGCGCTTCTAGGTAGCGGCCGGAGAGAGCCACGTCTGCGTTTGTCGTCGGCACACAGACGGCCGTGAGGAAAGGAGCCAGCATCATGATTCACCTCGTGAAGTGAGAGCGCGCTTCGACAGCGTGTCGCGCGCGCATGGATTCGGTCGGTAGACCCTCGATCTTAGAGGATGCCGCGGAAACAGGCGCGTCCGGAGCGACAGTCGTCCGGCGCAGCCCGCTCCTTGTCGGGCCCCATGGCTTGCATCGTCAAGCGACACCAGCAATGGCGACTGGCGTCCAGGTAGTCGTCCTCCTCCATCGCCGGCGTCGATCGGAAGTAGTTCTTCTTGCTCTGCAGGTGAGTGCAGAACGGGCTGACGTTGAGGCCGGAATGCGCGGCATTCGATGCATCGGGGACGTTCATGTCACGCGCGCGCCAGCTTGGTGAGCGCCTCCAGGACAAGGGCCTTCGTGAGCGGAATCTTGAACGCGTTGTCGCTCATCGGCACAGCGCCGGCGAGCGCGAGATCGCACACCTTCGCCGCCAGCGCTTCGTCGACCTTGCCGCCCGCGAAAGTCTGGCCTTCGAGCGCGGCTTCCGCTGCCGGAACGCGCCACGGAATCGGTGCGACACCGCCGAGCACGAGCCGCGCTTTGCGCACGGTGGTCCCGTCGAAATCGAGGCGCAGCGCGACCGCGGCGAGCGCGAAATCGTAGCTCTCCTTCTCCTTGAACTTGACGTACGTCGATCGCGCGCCCGCGGGCAAGAGATCGAACGTGACCGCCGTGAGAATCTCGTCCGGCTCGAGCACCGTCTCACGCGTGACGTCGGAGTTCTTGGGCAGCGTGTAGTACTTCTCGAGCGGCATCGAGCGCAGTCCGCGCGCGACCGAAGCCACGTGCACTTGGGCGTCGAGCGCGATCAACGCCGGCGCCAGATCGCTCGGGTGCACGATGTACGAAGGTCCCCCACCGAGGATCGCGTTGTAGCGATTGTGACCTTCCGCAGAGAAGCACACGTCGCCACCCTTCTTCAAGCAGCGCGCTTCTTCGAGTCGGTAGTAGAGACAGCGCGGGCGTTGATTCAAGTTGCCGCCGACGGTCCCGACCGAGCGAATCTGCGGGCTCGCGACGGAATGCGCGGCTTCGCTGAGCACGACCGCGCGCTCGTTGATATGACGCTGGGTTTCGAGGCGTTCCAGCGTGACGAGCGGATTGAGCGCGATCGTGTCGCCTTGGATGCCGACCACGTCCAGGCCGGGAATCGACTTCAAATTCACGAGCCGCTCAGGCTCGACGAGATGTTCTTTCATCTCGGTGAACAGGTCTTGTCCACCGGCGAGCAACTTCACTCGGTACGCATTCTTCGGATCGCGCGCGGGCGCGAGCAGCTCGAGCACGGACGCGAGCTTCGTGGGATTGGAGATTACGAAGGCCTTCAATTCACACCACCTTTCCTAGAGCCGCCAAAATCTTGTCGGGCGTGAGCGGCAGATCGCGCACGCGCGCGCCGCACGCATTGAACACCGCGTTCGCGATCGCGCTGTGACCGGGTATGCACGTCGCTTCCGCGACACCGATGACGCCGCGTTCGTCCTCGTCGTCGATGATCGTGCGCATCATCGGCATCTCAAGCGAACCGGAGACTTTGTACGACTCGAACGACGGGTTGAGCATGATGCCGAGCTCGGAGTCGATCAACCGCTCCTCGTGCAGCGCGTACGAGAGCGCTTGGATCATCCCGCCGTTGGTCTGACTGACGACCGAGATGCGATTGAGCGGCAAGCCGCAGTCCTGCATCGCGATCATCTCGAGGACTTGCACGCGACCGGTGCGCGTGTCGACTCTGACTTTTGCGGCTTGGGCACCGTGGACTCCCGTCGCAGCCAAGCTCTTGTTCGCGGCGCGCGACCATTCACCTGTCGCGCTGAGTCCTTCGGCCGGGAGCATGCCGCAGGCTTGTTTCCACGTGATCACGGGCTTTTCGCCTTGTGAATCGCGAACTTGGCCGTCCTTGAATTCGATTCTCGCTGCAGCGACGCCGAAGACGGGAGCGAGTTTCGCGCGCAGCGCTTTCGCCGCGTTGTACGCAGCGACCTTGACCGCCGGAGCCAGCGATCCGGTCGTGGTACTTCCTCCTGAACCTGTCGCGCGACCGAGCTTCGTGCTGCCGATCCGGGCCGTGACGTCCGCGAGCTTCAAGCCGAACTCTTCGGCCGTGATCGCGGCGACGTACGTGCGCGTTCCGGTGCCGAGATCTTGTGTCCCGACCGAGGCCGTCACGCTGCCGTCCTTCTCGATGCGCACTTCCACCTCGGTGCCCTCGCCTCCGCCGCCGCCCCAACGCGCGATGCCGAAGCCGATCCCGATGCAGTCGGTCGCATTCGGATCACCCGGCTTCGTTTTGTGCGGATGCGCGTCCCAACCGATCTCCTGCGCCACGCGCTTCAGGTGTCGATGCCAGACCGCGTCCTTCAAGTTGGTGATGCGCATCGCGAGTGGATCGACACCGACTTTGTACGCGAGTTCGTCGAGCGCCGACTCCATCGCAAACGCGCCCTGCGGATAGCCAGGCGCGCGCATCGCGCGATTCGAGTCGAGGTTCGTGTACACCGGCACCGTCGACGAAAACGCCTCTTCGACCGAGTACACGAACGGCAATTTCGTCATCGAGCCGTCGCCCACGCCGCCGAATTTCTTCCTCTCGGCCGTCATCCCGACAAGCTTGCCGTCCGCCGACGCCGCGAGCTTGAGCCTGACTTTGCCGCCACTGCGGTTGCCTGCGGCGAGGAATTCGTCGCGCCGCGTCATCATCAAATGTACGGGCCGCTTGACCGCCTTCGAGAGCCGGCATGCCGCCATTCCCTCTGCTCCCAGCCCGAATTTCGAGCCAAAACCGCCGCCCATGTGCTCGACGATGCCCGTGACGCGATTGGCTTTGAGCCCGAGCTCTTCGGCTGCGTCCCCCGCGAACGAGAACGTCGCCTGCGTCGAGCAGTACACGGTCGCCTCCTCGCCGCCCTCGTAGTCGACGACGACGCCGTGCGTCTCGAGGCACGCGTGATGTTGCACCGGCACGCTGTAGATTTCGTCGATGACGTGAGCGGCTGCGGCGCACGCAGCATCGGCCTTCGCGCGATCACCGTCCGTCGTGACCTTCGCCTCCTTCGCGTGCACCTTGGGCGCATCCGGCGCGAGCGCTTGCGCTTCGTCCACGACGAAACCTTCGGTCTCGTACTCGAGCACGATCGCACGCAGACCGTCTTCGGCGCGCTCGGGCGTCGTCGCTGCGATCGCGGCGATCGGCTCACCGAGCCAGCGCGTGCGCTTGCCCTCCAAGACGACAGCTCCCACGACGCCGTGCACTTTCAGCGCGGCCGACAGATCGAGCTTCTTGATCGAGAGCGCCGGCACCGGCGCGAGCAAGAGACGCGCGTACACCATGCCTGCGACACGGATGTCGTGCGTGTACCGCGCTTTGCCCGTCACTTTTTCGCGCGCATCGACGCGCACCAGGTCGTGATTGAGCACCTTCAAGTCCGCGCGCTTGGGCCACGTCGGCACGTCGGTTTTCGGTTCGTCTTGCATGGCTCAGCGACCTCCCATGCGTTTTCCGGCGGCGAGCGCGGCGGTGAAGATGTGCGGATAAGTGCCGCATCGACACACGTTGCCGGCGCAGGACTGCTTGACCTCTTCGAGCGAACAGTTCGGCTTCTTCTCGAGCGCTGCCGTGATCGACATCAAGAAACCCGGCGTGCAGAAGCCGCACATCAACGCGTCCTGCTTGCAGAATTCGTCTTGCAGCGGCGTGAGCTCATCACCGGTCGCGAGACCTTCGATCGTGCGGATTTCCTTACCGCGCAAGTCGACGGCGAGTTGCAGGCACGCGTAACGCGGCGAACCGTCGACGATCACCGTGCACGCGCCACAGTTGCCGCGATCGCACACGAGCTTCGTCCCCGTCAGGGTCGGCGAGCAGTGATTGCGCAATGCCGACAAGAGCGTGGTGCGCGGCTCGACTTTCAGCGTCTGCTTCGCGCCGTTGATCGTGAGCTCGATGTCGACTTCACCGGCGAGCGTCTCGACCTCCGCAGCGCTCGCACTCCCTGCCGCCGTGCGCGCCGTCGCGCCGATCAGTCCGCTGGCGATCACGCCTCCCGCGGCCACTTCACCGGCACCTTTCAAGAAGCGCCGGCGCGACAATGCATTGGCGTCTTCGCGCGCGGGATCGGGTTCGTCGGTTCGCTGCGTCATCGTCGCAATCCAATCGTGCTTGGAGTTCGTCGTCGATCAGGGGAGGTATGAGTCTACTCGTCGAAGTCGCCGAAGCTACTGCGCTCGGCAGCGTGCGCCACGCTCCCGATGCTGCTATTCTCCGCCCTGCATTCGACCCCACTTCGCCCTGAACACCAGAGCGAGCCGTCCGCGTCCTGTTCGCGCGTGCGCTCGTCACACCAAGGAATGCCGTGAAGCTCCACCCGATCCTGAAATCCGCCGCTGTACTCGCCCTCGCAGCCCTCGCCGCATGCAACAAGGCCGAGTCGACCGCAGCTCCCCTGAAAACTCCGGCGGCGAATGCCGCACCCGAGAAAGCCGCGCCGCCGCCGATCGTCGTCGACGAGAAGGCGATGCAAGACGCGACGAAGCGTGTCGATGACGCAGCCAGCGAAGCCGCAGCGAAATTGAAGAGCGCCGTCGACGCGGTCACGAAGGACGTCGTGAAGAAGCCGCTGCGCTTCAGCGGCATCCCGAATCAGAACACGACCGAACTCGAGGCGAAGTACAAGCCGCTCGCCGGCTACCTCACGACGAAGCTCGGCGTTCCGGTCGAGTACGTTCCGAGCGCCGACTACAACGCCTCGGTCGATGCGTTCAAGAACGGCGATCTCCTGCTGTGCTGGTTCGGCGGTTACACCGGCGTGCAAGCGCGTGCGGCGGTGAGCGGCGCGCGTGCGATCGCGTGCGGTCCGCGCGACATGAAGTTCCGTAGCTACTTCGTCGCGAACAAGAACGCCGGCCTCAAACACGGTCTCGATTTCCCGATGGCCCTCAAGGGCAAAAAGTTCACGTTCGGATCGGCCTCGTCGACCTCGGGACGCTTGATGCCCGAGTACTTCATCCGGCGTGAAACGAAGCTGTCGCCGAAGGACTTCTTCGGCGCCGAGCCCTCGTTCACGAAGGGTCACGATCAAACGCTGGAGTTGGTCGCCGCCGGGACCTTCGACGCAGGCGTCGTCGACTACACCGTGTACGACAAGCGCGTGAAGGAAAAGAAGGTCGATCCCGAACTCGTGCAGGTGATCTGGGAGAGCCCCGAATTCTTCGACTACCAATTCACCGCGCACCCCGCGCTCGACACGACGTACGGGCCGGGTTTCACCGACCGATTGCAGGCTGTGCTCGTCTCGATGAAGGGCGCCGACCTCGAGTTGCTCAGTGCGATGGACCGTCAAGAAGGCGGCTTGATCGCCTGCAAGAACGAGGACTTTGAAACTCTACGCAAGCTCGCCGTCGAAATCGGCCTCCTGCGCTGATCCGTCGGCGGTCTCGCGCGTCGTCGCGGGATCGGCGGCTTTCGAGCTCCACGCGGTCAGCGTTCTCCACGCTGACCGCGCGGCGCTTGCGCAGGCATCGCTCGCGATCTGTCCGGGCGAAGCCGTCGCGCTGGTCGGTCCGAGTGGTGCCGGGAAGACCACGCTGCTGCGTCTTTTGAACGCGTCGATCGCGCCGAGCGCGGGGTCGGTGTGCGTCGACTACAAGGACTTGGGAGCTCTCACTCCGAGCGCTTTGCGCCGCGTGCGCGCGAAGATCGGTTTCGTGCATCAAGACCACGCGCTCGTGCCGAATCTGCGCGTCAGCCAGAACGTGATCGCAGGTTCGCTGGGCAGCCGATCGTTCGTGAGCGCCGTGCGTTCGATGGTGTGGCCCGATCGCGCTGCGCTCGAGCGCGCCGCCGCGATCCTGACGCGCGTCGGAATCGGCGACAAACTGTTCCAACGCACAGACCGTCTCTCGGGAGGCGAACGTCAACGCGTCGCGATCGCACGCGCGCTCTTTCAGGATCCGAGCGCGCTGCTCGCGGACGAGCCGGTTTCGTCGGTCGATCCTGCGCGCGCGCGCGACACCGTCGCGTTGCTCTTGGAACTGTCGCGCGAACGTCGCTCCACTCTCGTCGTCAGCATCCACGACATCGCTCTCGCGCGTGATTTCTTTCCGCGGCTCGTCGGATTGCGGCAAGGTCGCATCGTGTTCGACGAACCGACCGAGCGCGTCGACGAACGCGACTTGGCCGCCTTGTATGCGATCGAGGGTCTGGAGCGCGTCGAACGTGGCGGCATCTAACGCGTCAGGTCACATCGCGGTGCGCCCGCTGTTCGGGACGCGCGGCGTCGTCCTCTTGGGTTTGTTCCTGATCGCGCTGGCCGCGTGGTTCGCGCTCGGGCTTTCTCCTCGAGGTCTGATTCCCCACGCAGGCGGCGTGGAGATCGCGCAGCGTTTTTTCGCGGGAGCTCTGCACCCGGCCATCGACTACGAGAGCGCGCCGCCGATCGACGCGGACTCGTTCCTCGTGACGGTCCTCGCCGCCGCCAAGCGCACCGTCGTCTTCGCAGCCGCCGGAATGAGCCTCGCACTCGTCTTCGGCATCGTGTTGGGCTTCCTCGGTTCGAGCGCGTGGTGGAGCGGCGGAACTGCGCCGTCGAGCCGCTTTCTCGCGCGTTTCGCGTGGCCCAGCGTGTGGATCGCCGCGCGCACGACGATCGTCTTCATGCGCTCGATCCACGAACTTCTGTGGGCAGTCCTATTCCTCGCAGCGTTCGGTTTGAACACGTTCGGTGCCGTCGTCGCGATCGCGATCCCCTACGGCGGCACGCTCGCGAAGATCTTCAGCGAGATGATCGACGAAGCGCCGCGCGACTCGGGGCTCGCGCTGCGGCACCTCGGCGCGTCGCGACTGCAAGAGTTCTGGTTCGGACTCGTGCCGCGCGCGTTCCCCGACATGTGCGCCTATGCGTTCTACCGCTTCGAGTGCGCGATCCGCAGTTCAGCCGTGCTCGGATTTTTCGGGTTCCCGACGCTCGGCTACGGCATCGCGCAAGCCTTCGAAAATCTGCACTACGACGAAGTCTGGACCTACCTCTACGCGTTGATGGCGCTCGTCGTCGCCGTCGAGCTGTGGAGTGGTGCGCTGCGTGCGAGGTTCGTCGCGTGAGCGCTTTCAAAAAGCGAGCGGGGCCGTCCATCGACGCACAACACCGTGCGCGTCCGAAGAGCCTGCTCGTGCGGTGGAGCTTGTGCGCGCTCGGAGCGCTCGTCGTCTACGCGTGGTTCTCGGGCGACATCGCCTTCGACGACATGTTCACTGCTCGGCGCGCGGAGAATCTGGAGCGCTTCGTCACCGTCGACGCACAACCGTTCGAACTGCGCGAGGAAGCGTTCTCGCCCGACAGCTACGTCGCCTGGGCCTGGAAGCTCGGTGTCGATCGCGGCTTCGAGGGCGCACTTGCCACGCTGGCGATGGCCGTCGTTGCGATCGCGCTGGCGGCTTTCTGCGCGGCATTCCTGGCGCTCGTGTCGGCTCGCAACGTGTCCTCGAAGCGGCCGTTCGAAGCGCTCGTCAGGGCCAGCGACCGCGGCTGGTACGGGCGCATCACGAGCGGTCTGGTGCGCGCCTTCCTCGTCTTCTTGCGCTCGATCCCGGAGTACATCTGGGCCTACGTGCTGCTCGCTCTGCTCGGCGCGAGTGCGTGGCCCGCGATCCTCGCGCTCGCGATCCACAACTCGGGAATCTTGGGCAAACTGGGCGGCGAAACGATCGAAAACCTCGAGTCGAAGAGCCTGTTCGCGCTCCGTCAACTGGGAGCCTCGCGCGCCGAAGTCGTCGTCGCCGGCGTCTTCCCGCTCGCGCTGTCGCGCTATCTGCTCTACGTCTTTTACCGCTTCGAGACGTGTGTGCGCGAAGCGACGGTGCTGGGGATGCTCGGCGTCGTGTCGCTCGGCTACTGGATCCAGGACGCCCGGGCGAAGCAGTTCTACGACCAGATGATCCTGTTCGTACTGCTCGGCGCCGGAATCGTGTTGCTCGCAGACTTGTTCTCCGCGCTCGTTCGCGCGAAGCTGCGCCGGGCGACTTGATTCCGCGCACATGACCGATTCCGTCGTCAGCATCCGTGATCTCACGAAGAGCTACGGCAAGGTCCGCGCGCTCGACTCGATTTCGTTCGAGCTTTCACCCGGACCGGTCGGTCTGCTCGGACCGAACGGTGCGGGCAAGACGACGCTGTTGAAGCTCTTGCTCGGCCTGCTCGAACCCGACTCGGGTGCAGCTACGATCGCCGGTTACGATCCACGCAAGCGCGCCGACCGTCTGACGCTGCGGGCGCGCATCGGATACATGCCCGAGAGCGATTGCCTGATTCCGCGCACGAGCGCCGTCGAGTTGGTCGGCACGTTGGCGCGCTTGACGGGGCTCTCCGCTACCGACGCGATGACGCGCGCACACGAGGTCCTCGACTACGTGGGACTCGACGAGTCGCGCTACCGCGACTGCGACAGCTACTCGACGGGCATGAAACAGCGCCTGAAATTGGCGCAGGCACTCGTGCACGATCCGCCCATTCTGTTGCTCGACGAACCGACGAACGGGCTCGACCCCAAGGGCCGACGTCACATGCTCGATCTCGTTTGGGATCTGGGACACGTGCAAGGGAAGAGTCTCTTGCTGTGTTCGCACCTCTTGCCCGACGTCGAGCGTTGTTGCCGCGACGTGATCGTTCTGAAGAAGGGCCGTGTCGTCGCGCAGGGTTCGATCGAAGCGTTGACGCGTACGGAGGCGCGGCGCGTACGTGTTTCGATCGACGGCGACGCCGATCGATTCGCGACCGAACTCGAGCGACTCGGCATCGCGAGCGAGCGCGATGCAAACGATTGGATGCTGCGACTCGCGGGTGACGACTGCGACGTCGTGTTCGACGCAGCCCTCGCGGCCGCAGTCCGTATTCAACGCGTCGAACCGGTGCGCTCCACGCTCGAAGACGCTTTCGTGAAGACGCTGTCGGCTGCGGAAGACGAGCGCGCATGAAAGCCTCGACGCATACCGAGGTCTACCGCCCCTTCCGCGGCGAACTCACGACGCGCCGCATGCGCTTCGTTCCTCTGCTCAGCTCGAACCTCAAAACAGCCACGAAAAAGCGCTTGCCGCTCGTGCTGCTCTTCGCCCCGCTCGCGATCGGCACCGTCATTTTCTCGTTCACCGTGTACGCGGGCTTCGCGATCCAAGCGGGCGATCCGCCCTCCGCCCTCGGCGGCGGCGCGAGCATCGCCAGCATCATCGGACAAGCGCTCGTGTCGCAGCGCACGCAGCAACTCATCCAAGCGCGCGAGATGATCGTCAACTTCCACTTGGCGACGAACATGTTTTCGCTCTTGTTGATGGCTTGGTACGGCGCCGGGGTCCTGGCCGAGGATCGGCGCCTCGGAGCGCACTTGCTCTATTTCGCCAGGCCCTTGTCGCGCTTCGACTACTTGCTCGCGAAGTTCCTCGTCATCGCGACCTTCGGCGTGCTCGGTGCAGTCGTTCCAGGCCTCGTGATCTGCACCGTCGCGACATTCGCATCGCCGGAGTGGTCGTTCCTGCGCGAGGAGTACGACGTGATCTTCTCGACGATCGGCTTCGGTCTCTTGTGGACGGTGCTGGTCTCGTCGATCGTCCTGTGCGTTTCGAGCCTGGCCTCGCGTAGGTCGTTCGCACTCGTCGGCGTCTTCGCCGTATTCATGCTGACCTCGGCGACGGCATCCATCATGGCCGCGATGCAGCGCGACTCCGATTTCCGCGCGCTCAGCCCGATGCTCTCCGCCGTGCGCCTCGCAACTTCGATCTTCGAGTTGAAAGCGCGCCATGCCTCTTGGAACTTGACCTTGGCTTGGAGCTCGGTCGGCGCGTACATCCTGATCTCGTGGACCCTGGTGTGGCTGCGCACGCGGCGCATGGACGTCGTGCAATGAGCACGCTGGTCGAAGCACGAAACCTCGGTCGTTTCTACGGCGACGTGGTCGGCGTGTCGGATGTGACCGTGTCGATCCCCACAGGCGTCGTCGGTCTGCTCGGACCGAATGGTGCTGGAAAATCCACCTTTTTGAAGCTCCTCGTCGGAGAACTGCGACCCTCGCGCGGATCGATTCAGGTGCTCGGTCACGAGCCGTTCGGGAACCGCGATCTGTACGAGCGCTTGGGATTTTGTCCGCAACAGGACGCGCTCTACGCCGAGATGACCGGCTTCGAGTTCGTCGCGTTCCTGACGCGGCTCGCCGGTTACAGCCGGTCGGACGCAGAAGTTCGCGCTGTCCGTGCCTTGGAACGCGTCTCTTTGAGCGACGCCGCGCACCAGAAGACGCGCGGCTATTCGAAGGGCATGCGCCAGCGCGTCAAGATCGCGCAGGCGATCGCGCACGAACCGGAATTGATCGTGCTCGACGAACCGATGACCGGGCTCGATCCGATCGCCCGGCGCGACGTCGTGCGCTTGTTCACCGAACTCGCGGGAGAGGGGGCTTCGATCGTGCTCTCGAGTCACGTGCTGCACGAAGTCGAAGCGTTGACGAAAGACATCGTGCTTCTTCATCGCGGTCGATTGCTCGCACAAGGCGCCGTGCACGAAGTGCGCGCGTTGCTGTCGTCGCATCCGCGCAAGATCGAGATCAAAGCGCGCGAGTCGCGCCGCCTCGCACGAGCTTTGCTCGCCGTCGAAGGCGTCTCCAGCGTGAAGCTCTCGCGCGATGGCCACGTGCTGCTCGAGACCAGCGACATCGCTCGTTTCGAGCGCGATTTCGCTGCGATCGCAGTGGCCGAACGAGCCGGCATCGAGAGCTACGAAGCGATCGACGCCGGCCTCGAAGCCGTGTTCGACTACTTGGTGGAGGCTTCCGCGTGAGAGCCTTCGCAAAAGCCGCGCTTTTGATCGCCCACGTGCACTTCGTGCGTTCGCTCACGGGGAAACGCCTCGTCTTCTGCGTCCTCCTCGCGCACCTTCCGGCACTCGCAGGATTCGTCGCGAGCGGCATCAGTTCGCGTGTCGGGCCCGCCAACCTGGCTGCGAACTTGGGTTGGATGATGCTGCTCCAGATCGCGATTCCGCTCGTGGCCTTGATCGGCGGTTCGGCCGTCGTCGCCGAAGAGATCGAGGACCGCACGATCACGTATTTGTTCACGCGGCCCGTTCCTCGACCGGCGCTCTTGATCGGCCGTTTTGTCGCGACGGCGTTCTTGCTCGCCGTCGTCGCTGCGTCCGCCGTGTTCTTCTTGTTGCTCGCGTGCGAACGCGCACGCGGCAAGGGCGGAACTTTCGATGCTCACTTCGCAGCCACTCTGTACGAAGCCGCCGTCTTGGGCGTCGTCGCGTATTCGGCACTGTTCGCGGCGTTGGGCGCATTCTTCAAACACCCGATGATTCTCGGAGTCGCCTACGCCTGCGCGATCGAGGGCTTCCTCGCGAACCTGCCGGGCAAGAATCAGTCGCTGACGATTCAGTACTACTTGCGCAGCTTGATCGCGGATGAGGCGGCGCCAGCCTGGCGCAAGGTCGAAGGCTTCGGTTCGGCCGCGTTCGCGTCCGTCGAGCGCGCGCACATCGTCCTCGCCGCGATCGTCGTCGTCGCGCTGTGCTTGGGCGCCTGGCGCCTCGCGCGCCGACAGTTCGAACTCACTTCTTGACGCGCTCGTAGTGCGTGCGGCGCACGACGCGTTCGCGTCCGTCAGGGTCTGCACCCACTTGCTCGAGTTCGAATCGATCGGGGTTCACCACGCGCAAGACGCTGATCGCGCGGCGCAACGCACCCGATTCGGGATCGGCTATTTCGATGACGAAGCGCACGCCCTTCGCTTGCAGATCGCCGCGACCACGCGCCACGCCCATACCCGTCGCGAGGTCACTGATCATCAACAGTTGATACTCGCCTTGATTGACGTCGAAGCCTAGAAACCCCGTGGTCGCGTGTGTTTCGCCGGAGAGATCGAGCGTCGCGTCCCACTTCAAATAGCGACCACCGAGCGTGCTCTCGATGCGCGCCGAACCAGGTCGCGGATCGCCTTCGTCGTTGTCGGCACCGACGGTGACGACCGTCGTCTTCCACGATCCGGTGAGGGCCTCGAGAGCGCGATGTTCCTTGCGCGGTCGACTCCCGCTCGCTGCTTCGCGCGCCTGATCTTCGATCTGCTCGACGTTCACCGCCACGTTCGAGCGCCGCGGTGCACGCGCCGGTTCCGACGCCACGCAAGCCGACACGAGAAAAGGGATGCACAGTGTGACGATTCGCATGTGCGCCACTCTACCGCGTCGGATCGGCCGATCCGACG
>JAWXBU010000207.1:0-4430 GCA_034440255.1 Planctomycetota bacterium
GCACGTTGGTAGCAGCGCATCGGGGAAAAATTGCTCTGGCTCGGTACACACACGATCAGCGGCCAGCGCGAACCGTCGTGGTTGTACCTGGCACCGTACGATCGGTCCGGCATCTAGCGGACCGCGCGAGAATCCGAATGCCGTGTTCAATCCGCGGTGGCGGCGGATTCACGGGCCGGTACTGTGCTGTGCGTGACGACTCTTCCGCGAACGGCCGAGATGTACCGCGCGCTCGTCGAGCGCGACGCGAGCTACGACGGATTGTTCTTCGTCGGCGTGAAGACGACGGGGATTTTCTGTCGGCCGATCTGTCCGGCGAAGAAGCCGCGCAGCGAGAACGTCAGCTATTTTGTGGCCGCACACGCGGCCGAGCGCGCGGGTTTTCGGGCCTGCAAACGCTGCCGACCGCTCGAGGCGATCGGTTCACATCCTAGGTGGGTGGTGCAGCTCTTGCGCGAGGTCGAAACGCGCTCGCGCTCGAAACGTGAACGCATGAAAGACGACGACGTGCGCGCTGCGGGCTTCGAACCTGTAAATGCGCGCCGCTACTTCAAGGAGCATTTCGGGATGACGTTTCACGCTTATCAACGCACGCTGTGGCTCGCGGATGCTCCCGCCGAGATCGAGAGCGGACGCACGACGAGCGATGTCGCGCTCGACTCCGGCTTCGAGTCCGAGAGCGGTTTTCGCGCCGCTTTCACGCGCCTTTTCGGCACGGCGCCGAGTCGCTCGTCCGGTGGGCGCACGATCTCCGCGGCGTTGCTGACGACGCCGATCGGCCCTTTCGTCGCCGCTGCTTTCCCCGACAGAGTGTGCATGCTCGACTTCCCCGATCGCGCCGCGATCCTCACGCAGACGAAGAGTCTGCGCCGCTGGTTCGACGATCCGATCCTGCCCGGCACGAACGACGCGCTCGAACAACTGCGCGAAGAATTAGCCGAGTACTTCGCCGGCAAACGCAAGCGCTTCGACGTGAAGCTCGCGCTCGCAGGCACGCCGTTCCAAGAGTCGGTGTGGAAAGCGCTACTCGCGATTCCGTACGGCGAAACACGCTCGTACGAAGACATCGCGCGCGCGATCGGCAATCCCAAAGCCGTTCGCGCAGTCGGCAAAGCCAATGGCGACAATCGCATGGCGATCCTGATTCCGTGCCATCGCGTGGTCGAGAAAGGCGGCGCCTTACGCGGTTATGCCGGCGGTTTGTGGCGCAAGCAGCGTTTGCTCGAACTCGAGGAGGAGCACTCGCCGTCACGCTGACCGCCGGAAATCGCCTTGTCGCCCGCAGCAAAACGTATCTGTCTTGAGCTCGATCCTGCCCTCGAGCGAACAGGGCCTGGCGGGCCAAGGCAGGTTGGAGGGGACAGTCAGCGCAAGATGCTCGAAGAACTGAAGCGTATTCAGTCCGTCGACATCGTGCTTCCGAACGTCGACGGGCTCGAGCAGCGTCCGCACTGCTTCGTCGAACATGACGACGCGCTCGCGACGATCCTCGATCGGATGCAATTACGGTCGGCGGAGCGGCTCAAACCGGCGTAAGCCCCGAGCTCGCTGAAATGTTTCAAGCCCAGCTAGAGACTCCGTTCAATCTCGGATCTGAGGATGTTCCAGTCCCACAATCGTTGGCGCTGACAGAATCGCAACGCCAAGCAATAATTGAACTGTACACCCAGGCCACAGCAGAACTCTCCTCAGATTACTAATCTGTCAAAATGACCGAGCTCCGCGAGCCTTCTGTCGAGTGTTCGCACCGCTTCTCACGGACTCAAGTGTATTGACCCTCAAGCCAATTGACCGCCATTGCGTAAAGCTGCGGTCGAACGTCCTTGGCTCGTCATGTTGTTGTTTCGCGACCAAAGTACAGCCCACACAACAGTCTAGTTAGTAAGAGCTGCGCCTCGGGGCATGGCGCGCGAAGATTCGTGCTCAGGCCTTCCAACCCGAATGCAGCACCGTCACGTCCTTGACGGCTTCCGCGTAATCCTCGGCCGACAGCGGCGCGACTTCGTCCGTGTTCGCGCCACCGGAGCGATTCGACGGCACGGTCGTGTACATCGCGCGCTTCAAATACCCGTCGAAGAACGCGCGTTCCTTTTCGGCGATGTGTTGCACGTCGTAGCGCGGTTTTTCGCGCATGCCGGCGATGTGGGCGACTGGCGGAGTCGCGAGGGCACCGCGCGTGGCGGCGCCGGCTTTTTGGAAGTGATTGCGGAACGCTCTAGGGCCGAACTCGAGGAAGTGGAGGAAGGTGTGATGGGTCGAATTCGCGCCTGCCCACGGATAGGGATTCAGTTCCCAGCCCGAAGCGACGCGATCGATCTCGCGCTCGACACGCTGGTTCGCATCGATCGTCCGACGGCCGTTTTTCTGCGTGAAAAGCGCATACAAACGCAGTTCATCGCCGCGGGCGTAGTAGATCTTGCGCACGCCGTAGCGCGTCGGATCACTGGCGATGTGCGAGCCGTTTTCGAGCCCGAACTGGCCGACGATGAACAAGTCGATCGCGTCTTGTTCGTCCTCGATCCACTGCACGGTCGCGAGCGCTTCGTCGATCGTTTCGTCGGGATGATCGGTGAACGTCATCCACTCCGTCGCGACGCCGGCGTCGTGGAACGAGCGATTGACCGTCGTCATCGTCGCGCGATCACAACCCTTGCGCATCAGCGACAAGATGCGATCCGATCCACTCTCGATGCCGAACGCGGCCGAACGCAGCCCCGAATCGAAGAGCAATTTGCAGCGCTCGGGCGTGAAATACTTTTCGATCTTGAGGTCGCTCGACCAACGGATCTTCACGCCCTTCTCGATCAGCGCTTCGGCGAGTTTGACCGCGTACTTCGGCGAGAGCACGTCGCACGAGATGTAGATGTTCTTGACGCCGTAGCGACGCGAAAGCTGGCCCAGTTCGGATGCTGCGCGCTCGGGCGGGACTTCGCGATAACTCGCGGTCGCCGTCTCGGTCAAGCCGTAGTAGCAGAACGAACACTGACCCCAGTAACAGCCGCGCGTCGGCGCGTAGAGCAGCGTCCGGCTCGGCGCCCAATAGCGATCGAGATCGAGGTCGGAGTAGTCGGGCGGTGCCGCATCCTTCAAGTCGAGCGTCCAACGCGGACCGATGTGCGCCAGATCGGTGAGCGGATCGCGCGACATCAAGTTGGGCACGTCGCGCACGATTTCGAAGCGCTCGACAGCGCTCGCAGCCGCGCGCCAACGCTCGAGACGCGGCAACAGTTGTACGAGCGTCTCTTCACCTTCGAAGACACCGATGCCGTCGACGAACGCCAGCAGACGGCGCTTCAAATCCTCTTCGAGATGGATCGCGACCTGGTGGATCGCCGGACCGCCGAGCGCGACGAACGCGTGCGGCGCGCGCGCCTTCAAGAAGCGACACAGGTTCAACGCCTCGGGGATCTGCGAGGGGAACACGACGGACACGCCGACGAACTCGACCTCGTCGAGGTCGCAATTCGGCTGCGCGCCGGAGTCCCAATCCCACTCGGCCGGGCCGGTGAACCACTGCGCGTAGAAGTCGCGCAGCGGACTCTTCTTTCCGGCGCAGTACTCCTCGAGCAGGTCGAAGCTCCACGGCAAGACGCCATGCGACGCGACGTTGAAGCCGAAGCGATAGGGCCAATTTACCGCCGACAGGGCTTCGAACGCCATCTCGACGTGGCGCCGGGCGAGGGCGTAGCGCGACGCGTCGTAGAACAGTTCGCGCGTTTGGAAGACGGTGATGGGGGACGGATCGGCGCCGATCGCGTGCTCGATCGACGGGCGCGCTTGGACGACGGCCTTGAACTCGCGCTGCTCGTCGAAGTCGAGCGCCTGCTGCCGATTCAAATCGACGAACCGCGAGCCCAGGCGCCGGGCGACGTCGCGCAGGTTCTCGCGCTCGAACAGCCAGTGCGCCGCCTCGATGTTGAGATCGACGACGCGCGCGTCCAAACCGCGCTCGCGCAGCGCCGCCTTCAAGGTCGGCAGGCTCAGGTAGGGCTGGGTCGGATCCGCGAAGGGCGGGTGCAGGAGCAGGGCTTCCATGGAAACGACGGACCGCGTCGAGCCGCGCATCCTATCACCGGCCGCGAGGCCCCTCGCGCGGCGCATGAGCAAATGCAAATCCCTTCATCCGGCGCGACTTTGCCGGAAGGGAAAGTTCGGAGAATCCGCCTTCATGTACAATCGCCCTGCCGGATGCGAGCCGCAGAACTCGCTCGGGCCCGTCCCGCGGTGGCACCGTGGGCGGACTGGCAGAGCGAAAAACGGCTCGAATTTCAGGCAGATCGAGCGATCGAGCGACCTTCGCGGGTCGCATCCTTCGTTCGGATCCAGGCGAGACCAAGGCAGGGTAGGGGTGACTCCAAAGGGGAGCCCGTGTCGTGCCGTGGTGGCGCATCCGAAAGTCGCGCACGATCCCCACCCCCCTCACCCCCCCC
>JAWXBU010000208.1:0-15334 GCA_034440255.1 Planctomycetota bacterium
CAAGAACTTGCCGCCGTCGTCGCGACTGATGCCGAACGTCGTCTGCGTCAGATCGTTCGTGCCGAACGAGAAGAACTCGGCCGTCTTCGCGATCTCGCCAGCGGTCAGGGCGGCGCGCGGCAATTCGATCATGGTCCCGACGAGGAAGGGGACTTCGATCTTCATCTCGCCGAACACCTCTTCGGCGACGGTGCGCACGACGTCGGCTTGCAGATCGAGCTCCTTCTTCGCGCCGACGAGCGGAATCATGATCTCGAGGCGCGGCTTCTTCTTCGTCGACTTGGCGACAGAGCACGCCGCTTCGAAGATCGCTCGCGCCTGCATGATCGTGATCTCTGGATACACGATGCCCAAGCGACAACCGCGCAGGCCGAGCATCGGATTCTGCTCGCGCAACGCTTCGACTTTCGCGTGCACTTTTTCGGGCGCGATGCCGAGGTCGCGCGCGATGGCCCAGATCGACGGTTCGTCGTGCGGTAGGAATTCGTGGAGCGGCGGATCGAGGCTTCTGATCGTCACCGGTCGCGGTGCCATCGCGCGGAAGATGCCTTCGAAGTCGGCACGCTGCAGCGGCAACAGTTTCTTGAGCGCGTGCACGCGCTCGGCCGTCGTCTCGGCGAGGATCATCTCGCGTACGGCTTCGATCTTGCCCGGCGCGAAGAACATGTGTTCCGTGCGGCACAGACCGACGCCTTCGGCACCGAAGCGCACAGCGTTCAAGCACTGATCAGGTTGATCGGCATTGGCGCGTACGTTCAAGGTCCGCGCTTTGTCGGCCCAGCCCAAGAGTTCGTCGAAAGCCTTGTAAATCGAGCCCTTGCGTGGCTTCGCGCCTTCGAGCAGTACGGCGCACACGTCGGAGCTCTGCGTGCCGAGCTTGCCGGCGAACACTTCGCCCGTCGAACCGTCGATGCTGATCCAGTCGCCTTCGGACAAGGTCCACTTGCCGACGACGAGCGTGCGATGCGCGTAGTCGATCTCGAGCTCACTCGCACCCGCGACGCACACCTTGCCCATCTGTCTCGCGACCAGAGCGGCGTGACTGGTCATCCCGCCGCGCGCGGTCAGAATTCCCGACGAAGCTTTCATGCCGAGGATGTCGTCCGGCGAAGTCTCGATGCGCACGAGCACGACCGACTCGCCGCGTTCCTTGCGCAGAACCGCCTCACTCGGACTGAAGGCGATGCGCCCCGATGCTGCTCCCGGACCGGCATTGAGAGCTTTCGTGAGGAAGCGCCCGTCTTTGCGCGCATCGTCGAGCTCGCTCGGATCGAACACCGGCTGCAAGAGTTGATCGAGCGCCGTCGGCTCGACGCGCATCAACGCCTCTTCCTTCGAGATCATTTTCTCTTTCACGAGATCGACCGCGATCTTCACGGCCGCGAAACCAGTGCGCTTGCCGTTGCGACACTGCAGCATCCACAACCGACCGCGTTCGATCGTGAACTCGATGTCCTGCATGTCGCGGTAGTGACCCTCGAGGAGTTGCACGATGCGATTGAGTTCTTTCCATGCCGCAGGCGCGCTGGCCTCGAGCGTCGAGATCGGATGCGGCGTGCGCAAACCGGCGACGACGTCTTCGCCTTGTGCATTCATCAAATATTCGCCGTAGAAACGCTTCTCACCCGTCGACGGATCGCGCGTGAACGCGACGCCGGTGCCGGAGTCGGCGCCCAGATTGCCGAAGACCATCGAGCACACCGACACCGCCGTGCCCCACGCGGATGGGATGTGATTCATCGAGCGATAGGCGATCGCGCGCTCGTTCTGCCACGAGCGGAACACGGCGCCGATCGCGCCCCACAGCTGCTCGCGCGGATCACTTGGAAACGCTTTCCCGGTGCGCTCTTTGACGAGGCGCTTGTACTCGGTGACCACTTCCTTCAGATCGGTCGGCGTGAGTTCGGAGTCCTCGCGCACGTTGCGCGAGCGCTTTTTCAGATCGAAGGCTTCGCGAAACGGACACTGATGCGATTCGCTCTTGGCCTTCAAGCCGAGCACGACATCGGCGTACATGTTCACGAAGCGCCGGTACGCGTCCCATGCGAAGCGCGGATTGCCCGACGCCCGCGCCAGACCTTCCACCGTGTCGTCGTTCAACCCGAGGTTGAGCACCGTGTCCATCATCCCCGGCATCGACACGCGCGCGCCCGAGCGCACCGACACGAGCAACGGATCGCGCTTGTCACCGAGCTTCTTCCCGACTTCGCGCTCGACCAACGCGAGCGCCGCTTCTACGTCGCGCTCGAGCGTCTTCGGAAACGTGCGCCCGTTCGCGTAGTAGTGCGTGCACACGTCCGTCGAGATCGTGAACCCCGGCGGCACCGGCAATCCCAAGTTGCACATTTCGGCCAGGTTCGCTCCCTTCCCGCCGAGCACGTGCTTCATCTCGCGGTCTCCGTCGGCGCCGCTGGGCCCGAACGAATACACGTGCTGCACGCTCTTCGAAGTGCGTGTAGCGCCGCGCTTCGACGACTTGCGCGCCTTGGAATCAGTCGAGGTTTTCTTGGTGGAGCTTTGCTTCGGCACGAGAACGCGCGTCCTGTGAGCTCGACTCGATCGCCTCGAACGAGTCGATTTTCCATTCCCTCCCCAAGCGTTGCTCCGTGATCTCGGAGCCAGACTCGTCGCCGGAGGGGAGAGCGACCGAGCCTTGAAACCAGCGGCGCCCGTCGGCGCCTTTTTGAACGAACGTCGCGCGATCGAACACGACCAAGTCGTCCGCGACGAGCGTGTCTCCCTCCCACAGCTCGGCGAAGTCTTCGCGCACGAACTCGATCGCGATCTCGGTGCCGTGCGACGCGATCGTCGCGTGTGCGCGCGCCCCGACGACCTCGGGTGGGCTGACGAATGCCGCGTCGGCGATGCCCTTGCGCAACCACGGATAGCGCTTGCGCAACTCCTCGCGTGCTTCGCGCCAGGCGATCTTCGAGATCTGATTGCGCTCGCGAAAGCCGTTCGAAAACGTGCGGTACTCGAGCTCGGCCGAATCGGCGCGAATGGCGGTTTGAAACGTGGTGAAGGCCTGCGTCGGACTGCGCCAACCGACTGCGAGCCAGTCGTCGGAACGAGCCGGTGCAACGCAGCAACTACTCGCGATGAAGAGCGGGAGCAGCGCGCCGAGGATGCGGGGGGGACTCATCGCTCGCAAAGGACTGTACCAGGTGCAGAGGTGCCAACGGGCGCCCCAGATAGGGATTCATGCGGCTGTTCAAGCGTCAAAATGCCGATGTAGGAAGCTCGATTTCGCGCGTCGGCCGCCAACCCTTCACATCTTGATTACGTACTCGCGGCTCCAGACCCTCGACGATACGATCCCTGCCTTCCACTCCGGAGACCAGAATTCCATGCTGCACGCCGCCTCGAAACACACACGCGCTTTTCCTCACCTTCTCTTCCTCGGCGCATTGGCGCTGAGCCCGATCCTGGTCACGAGCTGCGGTGATGCCGCTCCTGCCAAGGTCGAGCCCGCGACCACCAACAAGGTCGGCGACCCCATGATGAAGGCCGCAGAGAAGACGCTCGACGGCACCAAGAAGGTCGGTGAAGCCGTCGCCGACGGTGCCAAGAAGACGGCGGACGCAGCCGTCGACGTTTCGAAGAAGGCCGTGGAGGCAACGAAGGAAACAGCCAAGAAGACGGCCGACGCCGTCGGTGGCGCGACGACGAAGGCGGGCGACGCGGGCAAGAAGGCGCTCGAAGACACGAAGAGCGCCGCGGCCGACGGAATGAAGAAGGCCGCTGAGATGATCAAGCCGTCGAGCGAGGCGCCGAAGTCGGCCGCCGCGACGACGACCGATCCCGTGAAAGTTCCGCTCGCGAGCGCGACCGAAGCGGACAAAGCCAATGCCGTCGCAAAAGCAGCCGACGCCCAAAAGGCAGCGCAGGCAGCGATGGACGAGAAGCAAAAGCTGATCAAGGCCGAGGCTGACAAAGCGGCTTCGAATCAGGTGGTCAACGAGCGCGAACTCAAAGCGCGCATGGCCGAACTCGAAGCTCAAGGCGTGTCGGAGGCCGACGCGCGCGCCAAGGCGATGGCCGAGATCCAAGCCAAGATGGCCTCGACCAAGCCCGTCGATCCGATGGCGCAAGACATCGATCCGAACTCGAAGGCCAAACTCGTCTACGAATTCGGCACGGACATGAAGGCCTTCGGCAAGGTCATGCAAGGCGAAGTCTTGAGCCACAAGTTCAAGATGCAGTCGGACGGCGAGGAAGACCTCGTCATCAAGCAAGCCAAGCCGACCTGCGGTTGCACGGTCGCGAACATCCTCGTGGAAGAGAACGGCACGATGGTCGCGTACCAGTACGGCAAGCCGATCACTCCGGGCAAGAAGATCGAGATCGACGCGACGCTGCACACGGTCAACAAGCGCGGTCACGCTTCGTCGAAGATCAACATCAACTCGAACGACCCGCGCGGCCAGACGATCTTGAGCCTCGAAGCTGAAGTCGAACCGTTCTTCGCGATCAATCCGGCGAGCCTCAACTTCAACCGCATGTCGGCGAAGGATACGGCGACGGACAAGTTCACGGTCTCGACGTCGAAGGGTGATCGCATCAAGTTGACCGCGGTCAAGGACATGCTGCCCCAAGGTGTCAAGGTCGACGTGAATGCGCTCGACGCAGATGCCGACGGCAAAGGCACGCGCTTCGACGTCGTCGTCACGGCTGGGCCGGGCCTGGTCGAAGGCAACCTCGCTTACTCGGTGCGTTTGCTTTCGGACTTGGCGATCCCCGGTGGCGAGAAGATGCCTAACGGCCAGATGCCGACGTACGAAGCGCAAGCTTCGGTCATGGCGCAAGTGACGGGCGCGATCTCGTTCACGCCGCAATTCATTTCGCTCGGCCTGATTCGTCCGGGTCAGTCACTCGCACGCACGGTGCGCATCACTTCGCACGATCCGGCCTTCAAGATCACGGACCCGAAGATTTCGATCCAAGGTCGTGACACGGTCGAGTGGGAATTCGCCAAGTACTTCACGCCCATCACACGCGCGGTGCCTGGTGAGAATGCAGTCGACATCGAGGTCACGCTGACTGGTATGCCCGAGAGTTTGTCGGGCAGCTTCTCGGGAATGTTGGTCGTGAAGACGGGGCATCCCGAACGCGACGAGATCAAGGCGCTCATCTCGGGTGTGTGCCGCGGTGGAACGACGGGTGGTACGCCCGCGCCGGTTCCGACGCCGATGCCGCTGCCGGGGAATACTCCGCCGAAGTGAGTCAGAAGCGCGCAGGCGTTTGAACGAATGCTCGAGCCGACTCTAGGGTCGGCTCGAGTCGTTTCGGGAGCGGACAAGCAGGTGGTGATGCGGTCGCAGTGGGATGTGACGACGGCGCACAGGGGCGTAACGAAGTCGACTGCGGTCGCAACGAAACCGAACTGGGTCGCTAGGTCGGCACACTGGGTCTCGACGTCGCACGACTGCGTCGCAACAGGACCGCGCTTGGCCGCAACGATGCCGCACTCGGCGACCCAGCCTGACGATGCAGCCCGTGCGATGCAGGCCGGCGATGCAGCGACCCAGTGTGCTGACTTGGCGACCAAAATGGGCGGTGCTGCGACCACGTGTGCCGACCTGGCCAGCCAGTGCGGCAAGTGTGCGAGCTCATGTGCCGACACAGCAACCCAGAGCGTTCACCTGGCAATCCTCATGCGCTGAATGATCGGAACGGCGACTTCTGCTCCTTGCCTCAGATCCCTCTCGCCCCTCGCGCGTCTCCTCCACCAGCGTGCATTCGAGGACGCCTCGCTCGAGCGACACAGGAGGACAGCCTCGTTTCCAGTGAACGGCGTTTTGTAAGCTACCGGGCGCTTGCTCGAGGATAGGCCGCTCCGGCCGTCCAACGAGCCACACTCAGACCCTCGTGACCCACCCTCTCGGCGACATGCTCGTTTCGGCCGGGGTTCTCACCGAACCCCAACTGCGCGAGGCACTGGCCTTCCAGCGCAATGGTTCTCTCGCACTTCCCGACGCACTTTTGAAGCTCGGGTTCGTCGACGAGACGACGCTCGCGCGCGCGGTCGCCAAGGATCAAGGGATGCCATTCGTCGACCTCGACAAAGGCAAGATCGCGCCCGAAGTCTTGGCGCGCGTGCCGGCGGAAGTTGCGCGCGAGCAGGGTTTGGTTCCGCTGATGGAGAAGGGCGGCAAGCTCGTCGTCGCCGTCGACGATCCGCTGAAGCGCATCCTCGCCGACCAGTTGCGCTTCATGCTCGGCATCGAAGTCGTCTGCGCACTCGCTTCGTCGAGCGCGTTGAAGCGCGCACTGGCGAAGAACTACGGCGCTGCCGCAGAAGTCGGCATCGTCAAGTCCCTCAAGGCCGAAGCGGGCGAAGAGGAAGGTGACGCGCCCATCGTGCGCCTCGTGACGCGTACCTTCCATCAAGCGCTCGAAGCGCGCGCGTCGGACATCCACATCGAGCCTGGTCGGGCCACTGTGCGCGTGCGTTTCCGCGTCGACGGCATGTTGCGCGACATCGCCGAGCATCCGTTGCACTTGCACGCGCCGTTGATCTCACGCTTGAAGATCTTGGCCGCGATGGACATCGCCGAACGGCGCAAACCGCAGGACGGGCGCATCGGGCTCGAGATCGACGGTCGCTCGATCGACGTGCGCTGTTCGATCCTGCCGGCGAGTCACGGCGAGTCGATCGTGATGCGTTTGCTCGACCGGTCGCGCTCGCTGATTTCGTTGCGCGAGCTCGGCTTCGACGACGAGGACTACAAGTGGTTCCGCCGCGCGATCAAGCGGCCGAACGGGATCGTGCTCGTCACCGGTCCGACGGGTTCGGGCAAGACGACGACGTTGTACGCCGCACTTTCGGAGCTGAATCGCCCCGACGTCAAGATCATCACGGCCGAAGACCCGGTCGAGTACCACATCAAGGGCATCAACCAAGTCCAGGTCAATCCGAAGATCGGTTTGTCCTTCGCGCGCATTCTGAAAGCGATGTTGCGCGCGGCGCCGAACATCATCCTCGTCGGTGAAATTCGCGACATGGAGACGGCCGAGATCGCGATCCAAGCGGCGTTGACCGGACACTTGGTGTTCTCGACGTTGCACACGAACGACGCCGCGAGCGCGTTGACGCGTTTGATGGACATCGGCGTCAAGCCGTTCCTCGTGTCGGCGTCGGTGCAAGCGGTGATCGCGCAACGTTTGGTGCGGCGCTTGTGCAAGGAGTGCGCGCAAGAGTACGTGCCGACGGCGGGCGAATTGGCTGCGCTCGGCGTCGCGCCGAATCTCGCCGTGGGGATGAAATTGAAGCGAGCTAAGGGTTGTCGCACGTGCGAGGGCACCGGTTACCGCGGTCGCGTCGCGCTGTTCGAGATGCTCGAGATGGATCCGGCGATCCGCGAGATGACGTTCCGGGGTGAAAGTCTCGACGTCATTCGCTCGACGGCTGCGTCGTCGGGCAATCTGCGCACGCTGCTCGCCGACGGAGCACGCAAAGTACTGCGCGGCGACACGAGCACCACCGAAGTCATGCGCGTCGTCCGAATGGCGGCGCAGTTGGAGATCGAAGAGTGAAGACCGCCCGCGAATTGATGACGATCTGTGTCGAGCGACGCGGTTCGGACTTGCACCTGAATCCGGGGCGTCAGCCGGTCGTGCGCGTGAAGGGCGAACTCGTGTCGCTCGGGGACGAACTGCTCGACGACAAGTCGGCGGAGAAGCTCGTGCGCGAACTGTGCAGCGAAAAGCACTGGGCCGAGGTCGAGAAGATCGGCACGACGGACTTCGGTCTCGCGCACGACGGCGGCAACCGCTTTCGCGTCAGCGTGATGCGCCAAAGAGGCCGTTTTTCCGCTGTTTTGCGCCTGATTCCGTCGAGTCTGCTCACGTTCGAGCAGATCGGATTGCCGGAGGGCATCAAGCCGCTCCTGCGCAAACCCCGCGGACTGATCCTCATCACCGGGCCGACCGGATCGGGCAAGACGACGACTCTGGCGACGATGATCGACTGGATCAACCAGACGATGGATCGACACATCGTCACGATCGAGGACCCGATCGAGTACTTCCACACGCACAAGAAGGGGCTCGTCACGCAGCGCGAAGTCGGCGTCGACGTGCCCGATTTCGTCGAGGCGATGCGGCGCGTGTTGCGCCAAGACCCGGACGTCATCCTGCTCGGTGAAATGCGCGACCTGGACACGATTTCGGCCGCGATCACGGCCGCCGAGACGGGTCACTTGGTGTTCGGCACGCTGCACACGACGGGCAGCGCGCGCACCGTCAACCGCATCATCGACGCGTTTCCCGCGAATCAGCAGGAACAGATCCGCGCGCAGTTGTCGGTGTCGCTCGTGTGCGTCATCAGCCAAGTCTTGTTGCCGAAAGCCGACAAGTCCGGGCGTGTCGCCGCGTTCGAGATCATGAGCATGACGCCCGCGGTCGCGAACCTCATCCGGAAGAACGAAACCAACAAGATCCCGAGCACGATCCAGACGTCGAAGAAGCTCGGCATGATCACGCTCGACGATTACTTGCTCGACCTCGTGAAACGCGGCGTGATCACGCGTGAAGTCGCGCTCGACGCGGCGCAAGACGACAAGGACATGGAGACGCGATTGTGAGCGAACGCGCTCCCACGGCGAAGGAAGGTCGGCGCCTGCTCGGCCAGATCCTGAAAGCGCGCAACGTCGTGCGCGAAGGCCAGATCCAAGAAGCGCTGGCGGAGCAGCGTAAGCACGGCGGTTTGATCGGACAGTGTCTGGTCGAACGCGGCTCGTGCACCAAGCTCGACGTCGCGCGCGCGCTGGCCGAGCAATCGGGGCTCGAGATCGTCGATCTCGACAAGATCGTGCCCGAGAAAGCCGCTCTCGCACTCGTCGATGCGTCGGCTGCGCACACGTTCGGCGTGCTGCCGCTGCGCGTCGAAGGCAAGACGTTGATCGTCGCGATCAGCGATCCGTTGAACACGGCCGTCATCGAGGACTTGAGCTTCACGACCGGGACGCAGGTGCGTGCAGCACTCGCCGAAGAAGAGAAGTTGAAGGCAGCGGTCCTCAAGCACTACGGCGCCGAGGCCAGCTTGAAAGACGCGATCGCCGATGCTGCGCGCGCGGTCGGCGGCGGCGATGTCGCGTCGGTGGCATCGAGCACTCCCGTCGTGCGACTGCTCAATTCGATTCTGCATCGCGCGATCAAGGACCGCGCCTCGGACATCCACTTCGAGGTTTTCGAAGGCGAATTCCGCATCCGCTACCGCGTCGATGGTTCGCTGTACGAGATCGAAGCTCCGCCCGTGCACCTGGCGTTGCCGCTCGTCGCGCGTATCAAGGTGATGTCGGAGCTGGACATCACCGAGACGCGCATGCCGCAGGACGGACGCATCGAATTGTCGATCGACGGTCGCCCCGTCGACCTGCGCGTCGCGACGATCCCGGGGGTCGTCGGCGAGGGCTGTGTGATGCGCGTTCTCGATCGTTCGGCGGTCAGCCTCGATCTCGAGGGCCTGGGTCTCGCGTCCGACGACCACGCGCAGCTCACGAAGCTCACACAACTTCCGCACGGCATCGTGCTCGTCACGGGACCGACGGGTTCCGGCAAGACGACGACGCTCTACGCCATGTTGCAGGAAGCGAATCAGCCCGACATCAAGATCATCACGGCCGAGGACCCCGTCGAGTACGACATCGAGGGCATCGTGCAAGTGCCCGTGAACGAGGAGATCGGCGTCACGTACGCCCGGGTGTTGCGCACCGTGTTGCGCCAGGATCCCGACAAAATCCTGATCGGCGAAATCCGCGATGCCGAAACGGCGGCGGTGGCCGTCGAAGCGAGCCTCACGGGCCACACGGTTTTCTCGACGTTGCACACGAACGACGCACCGAGCACCATCACGCGCTTGATCGACATGGGCATCGAACCCTTCATGATCACGGCGACGCTCGAAGCCGTCGTCGCTCAACGCCTGTTGCGCACGGTGTGCGCCGATTGCCGCACGACGTACGCGCCCGACGAAGACATTTTGATGGAGCTCGGCTCCGATTCCGAGAGCTTGCGCGGCGCGACTTTCCACTACGGCAAAGGTTGCGAGCGTTGTCACCACACCGGCTACCGCGGACGCACGGGAGTGTTCGAAATCATGACGATCGACGACTCGATTCGAGAAGCGATCTTGAAGCGCGCTTCGACTGCCGAAATTCGCTCCACTGCGATTCGCGGCGGCATGCGCACGTTACGCGCGAGCGGGCTCGCCGCACTCGCTTCGGGTAAGACCACGGTCGAGGAAGTGCTGCGCGAAACGCAGCGTTAGTCCGATGGCGAAGAAGATCCAAAGAGCCGCTCCTCGTCCCGCCGGCGCTCCCGCGTCCAGTGCCTCGAGCAGCGCGCAACAACACAGCGGCGGTGCTCCGAGGAAACGCCGCGGTCGCGTCGGGGTCACGACGATCACCGACTTCACGATCCAGCTCGCTACGCTGACCGAAGCCGGCATCCCGATCGTGAAATCGCTCACAATCCTCGAGGGTCAGACGCGCCCAGGTCCGTTCAAGGAAGTGTTGAAGGACTTGGTCGAGGACGTTTCGGCCGGAACGCCGTTGTCGGAATCGATGGCGAAGCATCCGCGCGTCTTCGATCGTCTGTACGCGAGCATGGTCAAGGCCGGCGAAGCGGGCGGCGTGCTCGATCGCGTGCTCAATCGCCTCGCGCTGATCCTCGAAAAAGCAGCTTCGATCCGCTCGAAAGTCGTCGGCGCGCTGATCTATCCGGCCGTGATCGTATTCGTCGCGGTTTGCGTCGTGTCGGCGGTGATCGTGTTCATCATCCCGAAGTTCGAGGAGATCTTCCGCTCGTTCAAAATCGAACTGCCGGGGATGACGCAGATCCTCCTGAACGTCTCGCGCTTCACCGTCGACTATTGGTGGATCGTCTTCGGCATCCCGATCGGGTTGTTCGTCCTGCACATCTTCTTGATGAAGCGCAGCTACCCGTACCGCTTCCGCGTGCACGGCTCGATGCTGAAGATTCCAGTGTTGGGCGGCGTGATCTCGAAAGCACACATCGCGTCGTTCGCGTCCACTTTCGGCACGCTGATCCAAGCTGGTGTGCCGCACTTGGACGCGCTCGGCATCGTGCGCGACGCGACGCGCAACGAAGTCTTGGCGAAGGCGATCGACGACATCCGGAAGACGGTGCGCGAGGGCGAAGGCATCGCGCGACCGATGGGGGAGACGCGGCTCTTCGACGACCTCGTCGTGAACATGGTCGACGTCGGCGAAGCGACCGGCGAGCTCGACAGGATGCTCTTGAAGGTTGCGGACGCCTACGAGATCCAAGTCGATCGGCGCATCAACGCGATGTTCAAGCTCGTCGAGCCGGCGCTCTTGATCTTCGTCGCCATCTTCGTGGGCTTCATCGTCGTGGCGCTGTTCCTCCCGCTGCTCGAGATCATGAACCAGGTGGGCAGCGCCTGAGACGGGCGCGGCCATGAACCTCTCGCTGCGCTGGCGCATCCTCGCTCTGATCGCGGTGATCAACTTGATCACGTTCGGGGTCGGGTTCGTCGTGCTGGTAGGTGAGCTGGAGCGCGATCGAGCGCGAATCTCGGATCAATTGAACACTGTCATCGCCAGCCTCGTGGTGCCGATGATCGACTCGGAAGGCGGCATCACCGTCACGCCCATTTTGCGTTCCACGGCGTGGAGATCGTTCGAGGATGTCACACTCGTGCGCGCACGCTTCGACGTGGATGCTCGCGGCGAACTCCATCCGCGTGGCGCGTATCTGAATCCGCTCGGCCGTTATCGCCGCACGGGAGCGTTCGACGAGCAGGCGGTGTTGAAGGCCATTCAGCGCGCCATCGAAACGCGCACATCGGTACCGAGCAGTTCGGGGTTTGCGATTCCCATCGTGGATCAGCGGGGCGGTGTCTGGGGCGGGTGCTGGTTCAAGCCGCCCGGAGGACAAGGAATCGTCGCCGCCTTCGGCAGGTTGCTGCCGTGGTTCCTCGTTTCCACGCTGCTGCTCACGCTGGGCACGTTCGTCACGCTGCGCCGACTCGTCCTCGATCCGGTCAACCGATTGGCGGAAGGCGCGCAGCGGATGGAGCGGGGTGACCTGGGCGCGCGCATCGCGCCGACGGACCGACGCGACGAACTCTCGCGCTTGATCACGAGCTTCAACGCGATGGCCGAAAAAGTCGAGGGCTACAACAAGGAGTTGGCGCGCGACGTCGAGATCGCGACCGAGAAAGTTCGTCGCGCCGAAGCAGCCGCGATGACGCAGCGCCGACTTGCAGCGACCGGAGAGCTCGCTGCTGGAATCGCACACGAGATCAACAATCCGCTCGCGGGCCTGTTGAACGCCGTCGAGACTTTGCAAAAGGGCACCTTGCCGCCCGAGAAGCGCGATCAGTATCACGCGCTGTTGCGCAGCGGACTCGAGCGCATCCAGAACACCGTCGGCAAGTTGTTGCGTTTCACGCCGCGCAATTCGAAACCGGTGCCGCTCGCGCTCGTCGACCCGGTCGTCGATGCGATCGCGTTGGTGGCGTACCGCGCGCAGAAGTTGAAGGTCGTGATCCGGCTCGCCCGAGGCTCGCCCGAGGACGACGCGGTGATCCAAAAACTGCGCGCTTTGCCGCCGGTGCTCGGCCAAGCCAACGAGCTCGGGCAAGCCGCGCTCAACGTGCTCGTCAACGCTCTGGACGCACTAGAGGAGAACGGGCGCGGCGGTCGCGTCGACATCGACATCGTGTCGCACGAGCACGACGTCGTGCTGTCGATCGAAGACGACGGCGGTGGCGTGGACCCGGCTGAACTCGCGCGCGTCGCCGACCTCTTCTACACGACGAAGGATGTTGGCAAAGGCACCGGCTTGGGTCTTTCGATCGTGCATGGCGTCGTCGCGAACCACGGCGGTTCCGTGCAACTCGCCAGCGAGAAAGGCCGCTTTTTCCGCGTCGAAATCCGCCTGCCGGCGTGGAGTCCGACGGCGGACCAGAGCGGGCGCGCGTGAGCGGCAGCGAGACCCTCGCCTGGATCGTCTTGCCGGCCTTGGCCGCGACCTCGGCATTCCTGTCGGCCGCCGAAGCCGCGCTCTTCTCGCTCGACGAGCGCGGTCGTCAATCTTCGGGGACGGCCGCACGCCGACTCTTGGACGATCCGCAGGGACTACTCGTCACGCTGCTGCTCGCAAACCTCATCTCGAACCTGCTGTTCTTCGCTTTCGCAGCAGGCCTGAGCTCGGAGGACAGCGCGTATGGTGAACTCGCGTCGGGTTTGATCGCCGTCGTTTTGTTGGTGCTCTTCGGCGAAATCCTGCCGAAGACGCTGGCCTTGCGCGCGGGTCCGCAGTTCGCGCGCATCGCCGCAGTGCCGCTCACGCCGCTCGTGGCCCTCGTTCGTCCGGTGCGACGGCTCGTGCAATTGTTGCTCGAGGTCGTGATGCGTGCGCTCGGCGAGCTCGCACGTCCTGAATCCGGTATCAGCGCAGACGCGCTCTACGAAGTGCTGGAACACAGCGCCAAGGGCGGCTTGATCGAGACGAGCGAGGCCGACCTGTTGTCGGAAGTCGTCGAGCTCGAGGGCATTCGCGTGCGCGAGATCACGACACCGCGCGTGGACATGCTCGTGCTCGATCTCGAAGACGCCGACGAGGAACACCGCTGGTTCGTGATCGCACGCGCGCTCGCGAAGCGCGTCACCTGGTTGCCGGTCGTGCGCGGCGGCCCCGACATCGTCGTCGGTCAAGTGCGCATGCGCGACTTGTTGGCGCAGCCCGAAGCGGAAGTCGTCGCGCTCGTACAGCCGGTGCTCTTCATCCCCGAAGTGGCGAGTGTTTTCGACCTCTTGCACCACTTGCGCGCGAACAAGGGCACGGAAGCGATCGTCGTCGACGAGTACGGCGGCACGACGGGCTTCGTCACGATCGAGCACGTTTTCGAAGAGATCGTCGGCGACTTGCGCGTCGAGGGCGAGCGCGCGGATGTGCCGGTCGTGAAACTCCCTGACGGAATGTTCCGCGTTTCGGGCGGGCTCTCGATCCGCGATTGGAACGAACTCTTCGGTCGCGAAGTCGTGCCCGAGGGCTTCGAAACCGTCGGCGGATTGGTCGCAGCACTGCTCGGCCGCATCCCGAAAGCGGGCGACGTCGTGCGCCTCTCGGGGCTGGTGCTGCGCGTGCGCGACGTGCGCGGTCGGCGTGTCACGAGCGTAGACATGTCGATTCGCATCGGCGAAGAGGTGACGACGTGAATCTCTGGCTGGACGTCGCGATCCTCTTCGTGTGCCTCGTCTTGAATGGCCTCTTTTCCGGGGCCGAGACCGCTTTCTATCGCGCTTCGAAAGTGCGCGTGGACATCGAAGCGCGCGCCGGTTCGAAGACGGCGCGGCTCGTGCGCTTCCTGCTGCGGCGCGAGACGGCGCTCGTGATCGTCTTCGTGCTGGGCTTGAACCTCACCCTCGAGTTCATGACGCGCGTCGTCGAGGAAGTTCTGCTCGCAGCAGGGGCCGAGGCCGACGGAATCGAGCTGTGGATGACGCTCTTGCTCACGCCCGTCGTGTTCTTCTTCGGCGACTTGCTGCCGAAGGAGATGGCGCGCCGCAGGCCGCATGCGTACTTGCGCATCGCTGCGCCGGTCGTCGTGGTCGCGCGCTTTCTCTTCTGGCCGATCGAGCGTGCGCTCTACCTCGTGACGACGATCGTCACGCGCCTCTTCGGACTTCCCGAGCGCTTGTTCCAAGCCGGACAAGGTCGCGACGCGGTGCTCGACTTCATGCGCGAAGGTCACAAGAGCGGCGCCATCCCGCACGGCGCCGAGCAGATGGCGCGCAACGTGTTGAACCTGCGCACCATTCCGCTCGAGCGCTGCATGGTCCCGTGGAAAGACGTGACGCGCCTCGACGCCCGCGATCCGGATCCGGATTTGTACGCAGCGGTTTCGCGCTCGCACCACACGCGCCTCGTCGTCGTGGGCGCTGACGGAGCGGTCGCCGGGTACGTGCATCAGCTCGACGTCTTGGGGACCGGTCCGGGCGAGCCGGTGCTCGCCAACCTGCGCGAGGTGCGCGCGTTGAGTCCGGGCACCGCGGTGGATCGCGCGCTCTCCAGATTGCGCGCGAGTGGGCAGCGGCTGGCGATCGTGGGGGACCCGCAGAACCCGGTCGGAATCGTCACCTTGAAGGATCTCTTGGAGGAGATTTCGGGCGATCTGGCGGGCTGGTAGCCACGGCGAATTCGCCGCGGCCAGCCGCCGTGGCGAATTCGCCGCGGCCAGCCGCCGTGGCGAATTCGCCGCGGCCAGTAAGCAGAGGATTCCGTGCCGGTCCGCCGCTCCCCCTTCTGCCGCCTTTGTCGCCGCCCCGGTCAAGGCCCACAG
>JAWXBU010000209.1:0-38445 GCA_034440255.1 Planctomycetota bacterium
CGCATCGCTGAATCGTGGGAGGCGAGTGGCTGAGTACAGCCATTCGCCTCCCACGATTTCTGTCAAGAGAAGAAAAGGGGCGTGGCGGCGGAGTGTGCTGAGTTGCTCGGGATGTGGAGCGGATGTTGGGGGATGCGGGGTATGGCGGCGGAGTGTGCTGAGTGGCTCGGGATGCGGAGCGGCGGTTGGGTGACGCGAGGCGTGACGGCAGTGTGGGTTGGGTGGCTCGTGTTGGGTGCGGCTGTTGCGTTGCCGATGGACTTGGCGCAGTGCGGCCTGTGGGTGGGAGGCTGTTTCAACTCCTATTGCGTTCGCCGTTTGCATGCGTTGACAGGTTGGGGGGCTCCTGACTAGTATTCTCGCCCTCCAACTTCCGCGAACCCTCAAGAAGTCATGCCGAATCCCAAGCGCCGTCACTCCAAGCACCGCACCGCCATCCGTCGTTCGCACGACGCACTGAAGGCGACCGGTCTGAACCATTGCGCTCGTTGCGGCGCTGCCGTCAGGCCGCACCGCGTGTGCGACAACTGCGGCCACTACGGCTTCGACAAGGGCGGCCAAAAGGGCACGGCCGTTCTGCAGAAGGAAGAGTTCTAGTCGTCTCTCGTGGCCGCGAGTGAAGCACTCGCGATCTGTCCCGCAGCAGTAGGAGGGGATATGAAGGACGCGCGCATTGCCCTCGATGTGATGGGCGGAGACAAGGCTCCCGACGCGATTTTGCGCGGAGCACTCACGGCGGTTGCACCGTCGGGTAAATGGAAGATGTCGCCACAGCGCATCCTGCTGGTCGGCGACGAAGCGACCATCCGCTCGAAGTTGGAAGAATTCGGCGGCGATCCGGGCTTCGCGATCCAGCATGCGAGCCAAGTGATCGGGATGGGAGAGTCGCCTGAAGTGGCTCTGCGGGCGAAGCGCGACTCGTCGATCGCGGTCATGATCGGCGCAACGAAGATGGGTGCAGCAGGTGCTGCCGTCAGCATGGGCAACACCGGCGCCGTCGTCGGAGCTGCAACGCTCGGACTGGGCACTTTGCCGGGTGTTCTGCGCCCCGGCATCGCGGTCACGGTCGAGTTGACCGGCGCGCCACTCACGTTCATCGACATGGGCGCGTTGGTGTCGCCCAAGCCTGAGCATCTGTATCAATTCGGCGTGATGGGCAGCGTGTTCAGCCACGACGTGCTCGGTCAGAAGACGCCGCGCGTCGGCCTGCTCAACATCGGCGAAGAAGAAGGCAAAGGCACCGACACGCACAAGGCTGCGTGGAAGTTGCTCAAGGAGTCGAACCTGGAGTTCGTCGGCAACTTGGAGGGCAACGACCTCTTCCAAAATCGCGCCGAAGTCGTCGTCACCGACGGTTTCACCGGCAACGTCGTCTTGAAGCTGCTCGAAGAGTTCGCTGGCTTCATGCTCAAGATGACGGTCGGCGAAGTCGCCGCGCAAGGCATTCAAGTTCCAGCTGCTGCGCTCGCGCGCGTGAAAAAGCGCATCGATTATTCCGAGTACGGCGGTGCCTTGTTGCTCGGCGTGAACGGCGTCGTGATCATCGGCCACGGGCGCAGCGACGAGAACGCGGTCGCGAACGCGCTGTCGCTGGGTGCACGTGCCCTCGACGCAGACGTCAACGCGCACATCGTCAGCGGCCTCCAAAAAGCGGGCGCCGGCGGTTCGGTGCGCTGAGGGCGAAGCCCGACCGGACTGCGCGGGTGCGACCTCGGAAGCGGGGACTCGAACGGCATGCGCCTGTCCGCTAGGCTCCGCCCCATTCGCGGGGGTTGCCTCTCCCTCGAAGATCATGGGAACCACTAGCAGCATGCCCTCACGCGTTCGGGTCGGTCTGGCCGGCACAGGGTCGTACGTCCCTGAACGAGTCGTCCCGAACTCGTTCTTCGAAGCCCTCGTCGACACGTCTGACGAGTGGATCGTCCAGCGTACCGGGATTCGCTCGCGCCATTTCAATGCGCCGGAGCAAGCCACCTCCGATCTCGCGACCTTGGCCGGGCGTCGCGCGTGCGAGGCGGCGAGCGTCGATCCCAAGGACCTCGACCTGATCATCGTCGGGACGCTGACGCCCGACCATCTCTTGCCGGCTTGTTCGGTGCTCGTGCAGCAAGCTCTGGGCGCCACGAAAGCCGGCGCATTCGACGTCAACGCGGCGTGCACCGGATTCTTGACCGCGATGAACACGGCCGAAGCCTTCGTCGCTTCGGGCAGAGCGAAACGTGTGCTCGCGATCGGCGCGGAATCGCTTTCGCGCTTCGTCGACTTCAAGGATCGCACGTCGTGCATCCTCTTCGGGGACGCGGCTGGCGCTGCGGTTTTCATGCCGCACGACGACTGCAAGCAAGGCGAAGTGTTGAAGAGCTCGCTCGGCGCGGACGGCACGGGCTACAAGTTCATCCACATGACGGGCGGCGGTTCGCGCTTGCCGCCGACGCACGCGACGATCGACAACGGCGATCACTACATCCGCGTGGCTGGCCGCGAAACGTACCGCTTCGCCGTGCACAAGATGGCCGAGACGATCGCAGACATGCTCGAAGGCCACAGCTACGACGATGTCGCGGTCGTCGTTCCGCATCAAGTCAATCAACGCATCATCGACGGCGCTCTCGAGCGACTCGGTTGGAACTCCGACAAGGTCGTGGTCAACATCGATCGCATCGGCAACACGTCGGCTGCGTCCGTGCCTGTCGCGCTCGACGAGGCCGTGCGCGCCGGACGGATGGAAAAGGGCAAGCTCGTCGTGCTCGTCGCGTTCGGTGCGGGTCTGACGTGGGGCGGCGCGCTGTTGCGCTGGTGAGCACGCATGCATCCCGCACTCTTGTTTCCGGGCCAAGGTGCCCAAGCGCCGGGCATGGGGCGCGATTTCGCCGACGCCTTTCCAGTGGCGCGCGAGACGTTTCAGCGCGCGGACGAAGTGCTCGGTTTCTCGCTCACGAATGCGATTTGGAATGCGGGCGACGAAGTGAATCGCACGGACATCGCGCAGCCGGGCATCTTCGCGACGAGCGTCGCCGTCGTGCGCGTGCTCGAATCACGCGGACTCGATCGCGCGAAAATCCCTCTCGTCGCGGGACTTTCGCTGGGTGAGTACACGGCGCTGTGGTGCGCTGGCTCGATCTCGTTCGAAGATGGTCTGCGCCTCGTCCGTCTGCGCGGCGAAGCGATGCAGGACGCGAGCCTGCAATTCCCGAGTTCGATGGTCAGCTTGATGGGGGCCACTGAAGAGCAAGCCTTGACTGTCGCGCAAGTCGGCGCCGCGCACGGCATCTGCCAAGTCGCGAACCTGAATGCTCCCGGCCAAGTGATCGTGTCGGGCGAACTGAAAGCGCTCGACGCGCTCGAAGCCGCCGCGAAAGATCATGGCATCCGCCGCACTCGCCGCCTGGTGGTAGCCGGCGGATTCCATTCCGAATGCATGCGGCCCGCAGCCGAACGGTTGAAGGTTGCGCTGCGCGAGATCCTGATCTCGGTTCCGCGCGTGCCCTTCGTCTCGAACGTGACCGCCGTTGCAACCGACGACGTCGAGCAGATCCGCGCACAGCTCGGTTCCCAAGTTTGTGCACCGGTTCTCTGGGAAAAGAGCATGCGTTTCGCGCTCGCGCGCGGGATCCACGACTTCCTCGAACCGGCACCGGGCACCGTCCTCGCCGGCATCATGAGCAAGATCGACGAGACCGCGCGCGTGAAGCCCGCAGCTAAACCGGAGGACGTCACCGCGTTCCTGGCCTCGTGAAAAAGGCCTTTTCGAGGGGATTTCGGTGCTGTGCAAGCGGCGTTGAAGGGCCCTCCCAGCACCGGTATAGTCCGCCCCACCAAGCGACGTGGTCCACCTCACGTCCGCATCCACTTTGACGCCCTTGCAAAATCCCGAACGCTTCCTCGAAGGCCGTGTCGCCATCGTGACCGGCGCTTCGCGCGGCATCGGTCAAGCGATCGCTGTCCGTCTCGCCGCGCGCGGGGCCAAGGTCGCGTGCATCGCGACGACGGCTGAGCGCGCTTCTGAGACCGCGAGCCGCTGCTCCGCCCTGACCGAGGGCGCGGCGGCCTACGGCGTCGACGTCGCCTCGACCGCTGCGGTCGCGAGCCTCGTCGACCAAATTCAAAAGGAACTGGGCGGTCTCGACATCCTGGTGAACAACGCCGGGGTGACCAAAGACCAGTTGCTTCTGCGCATGACCGAGGAAGACTTCGACCGCGTCGTCGACGTCAACCTGAAGGGCACATGGAACTTCATGAAGGCCTCCGCGCGAGCGCTCATGAAGAAAGGCGGGCGAGTCGTGAACATCGGCTCGGTCGTGGGCTTGACCGGAAACGCGGGACAAGCAAACTACGCCGCCAGCAAGGCCGGCGTCGTGGGACTGACGAAGTCCATGGCGAAGGAACTCGCGGGCCGTGGCGTGCGCGTGAATTGCATCGCGCCGGGCTACATCGCGACCGACATGACGTCGGCGATCGACCCCAAGGCTGCCGAAGCGTTGCGGAACGAGATTCCGCTCGGACGCATCGGCGAACCCGAAGACATCGCGCGGACCGTCGAATTCCTCGTCGGTCCCGGCGGTGATTACGTGACCGGCATCACCCTTGTCGTCGACGGGGGCTTGACGCTGTGAATGCTGAATCCATTGTGAAAGCCGGGCGCGCCGACGTGCGGATGTCGTCCGCAGCGAACGCGCTGAATCGCCGTCGTTAGACTCGACTCACGAAGACCAACGAACACCCAACGCGCAATGGCGCACAAGGACTGCAAGGAGCCGTGGAAGTGACCAAACCTTCGATCGAAGAACGTGTGATCAAAATCGTGTGCGACCAAATGGGCACGACGCCTGACAAGGTTTCGCACGCAACGTCGTTCATCAACGACTTGGGCGCCGATTCGCTCGACACAGTCGAGCTCGTCATGGAGCTCGAAGACGAATTCGAGATCTCCATCCCCGACGAAGACGCGGAGAAGATCCAAACCGTCGGCAACGCGATCGAGTACATCACTTCGAAGTCCTAGAGAGCGCTCGCACACGTTTTCGCTTCGCTGCGGCAGGGATTGCTGCGGGCGACTCGAAGCGTGAGGCTCGCCACCGAATCGAGAACCGATGCGTAGAGTCGTGATCACAGGCTTGGGGACCATCAACGCCCTCGGCAATGAAGTCGAGACGACGTGGGCGAGGCTCCTGCGCGGTGAAAACGGCGTGGGGCCCATCACGCGGTTCGATTCGAAGGATCACGTCGTGCACTTCGCGGCCAGCGTGAACCTCGATCTGACGCCGCATTTTTCGGTGCCGGACTTGCGCAAGTACGACCTGTTCTCGATGTGGGCCCTGCTCGCATCGGACGAAGCGTTGCGCGATGCGGGACTGGAGATGGACAAGATCGACGAGCCTACCCGCGAACGCTTCGGTTCGATCATCGGCACCGGCATCGGCGGCATCACCGGGATCGAATTGCAACACACCGAGATGATGGAGCGCGGCGCGCGACGCGTGAGCCCGCACTTCATCCCGAAGATCATGGCCAACGCCGTCAGCGGACAAGTCGCGATCCGTCACGGCTTGCTCGGCACGTGCTTCACCACGTCGTCCGCGTGTGCATCGTCGGGACACTCGATGGGTATGGCGTGGCGCGCGATCCAGTGGGGCGATGCCGACGTCGTCGTCACGGGCGGAGCGGAATCGGCGACGACGCCGCTCTCGCTCGCGGGCTTCGGCAACATGAAGGCGCTCAGCCAGCGCAACGACGATCCGGGCGCCGCGTCTCGCCCGTTCGACAAAGATCGTGACGGCTTCGTGATGGGCGAAGGTGCAGGCATCCTCGTCTTCGAGGAGTACGAGCGCGCGCAGAAGCGCGGCGCGAAGATCTACGCCGAAGTCAAGGGCTACGGCTCGACCGACGACGCCTATCACATCACGGCGCCCAAAGAAGATGGGCGCGGTCCGGCGCGCGCGATGGCGGAAGCGATGCGGCACGCGAAGCTCGCACCGACGGCGTTCCAGTACATCAACGCGCATGGCACGAGCACTCCCTACAACGACGCGATCGAGACGCGCGCGATCAAGACTGCTTTCGGCGACCACGCCAAGAAACTGGCCATTTCCTCGACGAAATCGATGATCGGTCACTTGCTCGGCGGAAGTTCGGCCGTCGAACTCGTCGTCTCTGCGCTGTCCGTTCACCACGGTAAAGTGCACCCGACGCGCAACTTGACGACGCCCGACCCCGAGTGTGATCTCGACTACATCCCGGGCAGCGCCCGCGAACTGAAAGTCGAAAACGTGCTCTCGAATTCTCTCGGATTCGGCGGTCACAACGTGTCGATCTGCATCGGCAAAGTGAGTTGATCGGCAACTGCACGAGCGCGATTCCGACCTGACTCGTGCGAGACGCCTCTACTCGTTTCACGGCGCCTCGGTTACGATCGATCGAGCCTCGTTCCTCCCTGTAAAACCCCATCGAATCGGAGTCTCCCGTGCAGCGGAAGTTCCAGCAGATCCTCCACAAGTACAAGGTCGACGTCTTCCACGCGGAGCACGACAAAAAGAGCGCCGAAGAGATCTCCAGTGAGTGTCTCCACCTCGCCGAGGACGTGCTGAAGTCGAAGTACCACTACCACTTCAGCAAAGTCCCAGACGCCAGCCGCGCCGAGATCATCAACATGATCAACAACTACGTGCGTGACGCGATCCTCCCGCCCGTCGTCGAGAAGATCGTCAAGCGCCAAGTCCTGCTCGAAAAGCGCGTCGCCGCGCAGCAGCACTTGCTCGAGCAGATTCTCGAGACGCTGTCTGCGGATTCGCTCGAAACGAAGCGCTGAGCCACGCCGAAGCGCGCGCCACCCTTGACCACGATCGAGAGCGAAGCCCGTCTGCGTGCCGATTGGGAGCGCGCCGGGCAAGGACACGTTTTTCAGTTCTGGTCGGAACTCGATGCGAGCGCTCGATCGCGACTGGTCGCATGCTTGCTCCAGATCGACCTGACGCAGGTCGCGGCGCTGGGAGCACTGGCCCGTGATCCCACGCCGCCGCACGGAGCGCACCGCTTCGAACCGCCGGACGTATGCAGTTTGGCGCGCCTGGCGCTCGACGCCCGTGGGGTCGAACGCGCTCGCGCACGCGGTGTCGCGCGCTTGCGCTCGGGCAGCGTCGCCGCGCTGCTCGTCGCTGGTGGACAGGCCTCGCGCCTGGGCTACGACGGACCCAAAGGTGCCTTTCCTGTGGCGCCGGTCAGCGGGCGCACGCTGTTCGAGATATTCGCACGCCGGATGATCGCCGCTCGCGAGCGCTTCGGCGCCAGGCCGATGTGGTACGTGATGACTTCGGTCGGCAACGACACGGCGACGCGTGCGTTCTTCGCGGAGCGCGAGTGGTTCGGCCTCGATCCCAATGACGTCTTCTTCTTCACCCAAGCGATTTTGCCCGCGCTCGATCGAGCCGGACGCGTGTTGATGTCCGCGAAAGACGAAGTGTTCTTGGCGCCCAACGGCCACGGCGGAACGCTCGCGGCACTCGCGGAGTCGGGCGCGCTGGCGCATGCGCGTGCGCGCGGCGTCGAGACGTTCAGCTATTTCCAAGTCGACAATCCGCTCGCACTGCCGTTCGATCCGCTGTTCATCGGACTGCACGCCGAGAACGGCGCGCAGATGTCGAGCAAGGTCGTGAGCAAGCGCGACGCCGCCGAAAAAGTGGGTGTTCTAGGCCGCGTCGACGGCAAGTTATCGTGCGTCGAGTACTCGGATTTGCCGTCTCTCCTGCGCGAAGCACGCAACGAACGCGGTGAGCTGGTCTTCGGCGCCGGCAACATCGCCGTGCACACGATCGAGCGCTCATTCGTCGAAGAACTGACGCGCGGCGGACTGCGCTTGCCGTGGCACACCGCGGCGAAGTCGATGAACGTGATCGATTCCGCGGGCCAACCGACGCGCGTCGATGGATTCAAATTCGAGACCTTCGTCTTCGACGCTCTCGCGTTCGTCGAGCGCAGCGTGACGCTCGAAGTCGATCGAGCGTGTGAGTTCAGCCCAGTGAAGAACAAGTCCGGCGAAGACTCGGCTCAGACAGCGCGCGCCGCGCAGTGCAGCCTGCACGCCGATTGGGTGCGACGCGCGAATCGTCCCTTGCCGCCGCCCGACGAGTACGGAGTGCATCCCGTCGAGATCGATCCGGTACTCGCCGAGGACGCCGAGACTTTCGCACAGCGCGCACCGGCTCGACCGATCGAGAGTGAACGGGGACACTTGTGGTCGTGACGTCATCGTCCGCAACGCAATTGGAGCGCGCGAGTGTGTGCGTGCTGATGGGCGGCACCTCGAGCGAGCGCGCGGTCTCGCTGAAAACCGGAGCAGCCATCGTGAAAGCGTTGCTCGAGAACGACGGCCGCGGTCCTCTGCGCGTCCAAGAGATCGAGATCGAAGCGGACGGACGCTGGACGATCGGCGGAGAAACGCACGACGCCCTGACGGTCCTCGAACGGACGCCGCGCGAGGCCCTGTGGTTTCTCGCGTTGCACGGCGGAGCCGGCGAAGACGGCACGATTCAAGGTCTGTTGCGCTCCTTGGGGCGCGTGCACACGGGTTCCGGCGTCGGAGCTTCGGCGTTGTGTATGAGCAAGACTTGGACGCGCGAAGTGCTCAGGGCCGCCGGTCTCGCCGTCGCGCCTGCGCTCGTCGTCGAAGCGCACGTCTGGCGCGAGAATCGGAACGCGCTGCTCGAGCGTGCGACGCGGCTCGGCGTGCAGGGCTTCGCCGTGAAGCCCGATCGTGGTGGTTCGTCCGTCGCGACGTTTCTAGTCGAAGAAGCATCGGGGCTACCCGACGCGATCGCACGTGTACTCGCCACCGGAGACGCGGCGCTCGTCGAAGCGCGCATCGTCGGTGCAGAGGCGACGTGCGGCGTCCTCGGCCGGCAGGGCGGCGCGCTGCGCGTCCTGACCCCGGTCGAAATCGTGCCGAAGGACGGGCGCTTTTTCGACTACGAGGAGAAGTACAACGCCGACGGCGCGCAAGAGTTCTGCCCGCCGCGCACGATCTCATCGACGACGTCGAAGCGCATCCAAGAGCTCGCTCTGCGCGCATTTCGCGCGGCGCATTGCGACGGCTACGCGCGCATCGACTTCATGATCCCGCGCAACGAGCACGAGGCGGAAGGGGATCCGATCGTGCTGGAGATCAACACGCTGCCGGGGATGACGGACCGCTCGCTGTTGCCGCTCGCGGCGCGCGAAGGCGGTTTGTCGTTCCGCGATCTGTGCCTGGAAATCTTGCGGCTTGCACGGAACGACGTGGACTTGTGAAGACGCGTGTCGCGATCGTCGGAGCGAGCGGACGCATGGGCCGTTTCGCGTGCGAGTTGCTGGCGCGGAGTGCGCAGTTCGAGGTCGTGGCGCGCATCGATCGCGACCACGATCTCGCCGCCGTCATCACGGAAACTCGGCCGAGTGTGGCGCTCGATGTCACGCGTGCGGGCCTAGGTTTCGCTCATGGAAAGAAGCTCTTGGAGCTGGGCGTGCGCCCGTTGATCGGCACGTCCGGCGTCGGCATCGCGGAGACGCTCGAACTCGATCTTCTAGCGCGCTCACGTGCGCTCGGTGGCCTGATCGTGCCGAACTTCTCGCTCGGCATGTGTCTCCTGCAAGAAGCCGCACTCGCCGCGGCTCGCGCGTTCGAGCGTTGCGAGATCATCGAAATGCACCACGAGAAGAAACGCGACGCGCCCTCCGGCACAGCGCTCGACACCGCGGAGAGGATGCGCGCGGTCGCAGGTTCCAAGCTCGCCGAGGTGCCGATTCATTCCGTGCGTTTGCCGGGCCTCTACGCGCATCAACTCGTCGTTTTCGGTGCCGTGGGGGAGACGTACACGCTGCGCCACGACATGAGCGGACCGGAAGGATTCGCGGACGGCATCCAGCTGGCGCTCGCGTACGTCGCCACGGCCGTGGGAGTCGAACGCGGCTTGGCGATCGCGCTGGAAAAGGGCGAGCGTGCGTCGTGATCCGTGGTCGCACGTTTTTTTCACGGCCTACGCTTCGCGTTCGAGCGCTGACCGACTAACCTACTCGCCCCTCAGTGCCGGGGTGGCGAAATGGCAGACGCGATGGATTCAAAATCCATTTCCTTCACTGGAGTCGGGGTTCAAGTCCCCGCCTCGGCACCAACACCTCCGCGCGACGTGGACCCGTTGTCACGCGCGCTCGTCGCGGTGATCTTGCACGACATCGCGAACACCACGCAGTACTTGAAAGTGTTGAACGCGATGCTCTCCGAGAGCGGTGCGCCGGCGCGCGTGCTCGACGGACTGCCCGAGACGACGAACGAAGTCGAGGATTTGGGTTTCGTGCTCGGCATGGTCGCCTTCGGAGCGGGAGCGGACATCCTGCACGATCGCGCGCGCCGCGACGGTCTCGATGTGCTGCTGGCTTTCGTGAAGCGCGCGCTGCGCCACGAGCAGCGCGATCTCGCCGCGAACGCCACACCGCTGCCGCGCGTGCGGATCGATGCACCCGACCGCGGTCGATTGGCCACGTGGGCGTCGGCGCGGTTCGTTTTCGCCGCTGCGCGAGGGCGATCCCTGTCGGCGCAGGAAGCGGCAGAGCTCACCTTCGTGTTCGACGTGCATTCGAATCACGTGCGCCTTGCGTGCCGCGTTCCGCCGTGTGCCGAGATCGAGCGCTGCGCGCAGGAACTGCAGGCTCTCTCCGCCGACATCGCATTCGAATCCGACGCGACGACGAGTACGCTCGTGATGCCCGCACGATTCTTCGAGACGGATTCATGAGTTGGCTCAAGCGTTTGCTCGCCGGTTTCGCCGACGACACCGAGCCCGAACCGGCCTACGGCGACCCGCTGCGCATCGCCGAGGTGACAGCCGTGATCGACGAGATGCGTGCGATGTTCAAAGCCGACGGCGGCGACGTGAGCTTGGTCGGCATCGACGGCGGAGTCGTGATCGTGCGTTTGCGCGGCGCGTGCGCTTCGTGTGAGGCGAGCTCGATCACGGTGCACAAAGCGCTCGAGCCGCAGCTGCGTGAACGACTCGCGTGGGTCGAGAGTGTTCGACGCGGCTGATCGTCGGCCGCTGTACAGCACTGCACGCCGGTGCGTTCAGCGCGCAGCGACGGGTCGCGAGAACCACGGCTCGAGCGTCTCGCGTGCCTGTGCGTCGAGGAACAACGGCAACTTCCTGCCGACCGAGTCGACCAAGCGCTGACTGGTGGTTCCGCGCACTTGCGCAACGGACCAATCAGCAGCGCCGACTTGGCACAGACACAGAACGATCGCGGCGTGCACGAGCACGCCGGTCAACGCTCCAGCGAGCGCCCCTCCGACGCGATCGATCGTGCCCAGTTGCGCCGCTTCCAAACTTTCCTTGCCGAGGCGTCCCACGAGCGCGACGACCAACAGTCCGAGCAAGATCACGATCGTCCACACGATGCCGCCCGCGACGCGCACGGAGAGATCGGGGAACGCTTCGGCGAAACGCGGTGCGATGCGCGGAGCCGCGGCGCGCGCGACGGCGACGGTCGCCACGATTCCCATCAAGCGCACGATCTGCCACCACATCCCGCGCCGCGCGCCGATGACGAGGAAGTACAGGACGAGTGCGAGGCCGAGGATGTCGAGCCATCTGAATTCGACGGCCGCCAGGAACGCGTAGCTTTGGGATTGCATGACGTCGCGATTGGAGCGCATGCGCGCGAGCCGTTCAACGCTGCGTGGGTTGTCTCGCCGACCCCCTGAAATTCGTGCGAGCGCAAGCTACACTCGCGCCCCGAAAACACGATGGAACCCCTCGCAAATCCGCTCGAAACGCGCTTCTCGAACCTCGAGCGGCGCATGCGTGCCGAGCCTGACCTTCAGGCCGATTTCCTCTCCAGCCGCCGCGAATTCTTCCCGGCGCGCCACGACGATCGCGTCATCGATCGCAACGATGCGGCGCGGCGCCGACACCTCGAGTGGTTCCTGTTCGAGCGCGTGAATCCGGCTTGGGATCGTCTCGGAATCGAGCACTTGATCGAGCGTCTGGGTGAAGCCGCGGGCTTCGACGACGAGATGGAGCAGCACGCGCTGATGCATTCCTTCGCCGGCATGTTCGAAGTGGCGAGCATCGGCGACGACAGTGTTCTGTGGCTCTCCGATCTGTCGAGCCAAGGCGAATTCCCGGTGCTGCCGCCACCGTCCGGCGTCGAGATTCGAGCGGGGGACTTGATCGCGGGTCGTCTGTTCCCGGCGCTCGACGGGGCTTACCTGCTGTCATCGGCGGCTCTCCATCACAGGAACCCCGAATTGGTCCGCGCGCTGCGTTCGGACATGGAACGCGCGCGCTCGTCGCGGCGCGGAATGGTTCGTGTGAGTCAGCGCGAGCTCGAGCGCATGTTCTTCGCGGCGGGCGCGAGCGGTGCTCCGGCTGATCCGATCGGAGAAGCGCGGGCTTTCCTGTTGAACTCCGGTGTCGAGCGCGACGAGATCGAGGCTTGGTTCGAGGAGTTGGCCGAGACTCCGTTCGCGCCCGAGACGTTGCGCATCGGTGTCGATGGTGCGCTCGCGCCGATGCTCGACAATCTCGCGTTCGACAGCGAAGTCGATCTCGAGGCCGCGCGACGCGCGTTGTTGTTCGCGTGGGAAGCGTTGGCCGAGCGCGGTGCCGGCGTCGGTGCGAGCGTGAAACCGACTGCGCCGCCGAGCGCGCCGGTGCGACGCACGCGGGATGTGGCGCAAGCTGTCGCAGCGTTCGAGGAAAAACGCAAGTCGGGAACGCCGCTCGACCAAGTGTTCGCAGATTTGGAAACCGAACTCGCGATCGACGACGAGGCGAGTGACGAGGATCTGGATGCGGCGCCGGATTTCCCCGGCGTCGTGGGCGCGATGATCACCGAGTTCTTATGGGAGACGGAACAGACACAAGGAGCAGCGCGAGCGGCGGAGTTGCGCCCGATCGAGAGCTTCGGTCGCTATGCGCACCAGATCGGCGTATTCGAGAATTTGTCCGAGCGCGATTTGCTCAGTTATGCGGCCTGGTGGTTGCCCGAGAGTGACGAACTGAAGAATGCGGACGATGCTCGTTCGACGTTGGCGGCGCTGGGTACCTTTTGTCAGTGGTCGGACGAAACGCAGGAACTCGCGTTGCGTCCGATCTACGACGCGATGGCTGGCGGATTGCGCTCGAGTTTGCCGCGGATCGTCGAAGCGAATCGGCGTCGCACTCGTTCGACGGAAAAGAGTGAGGGCGAGTTGTTCGAAGTGCTGACGGTGGATCGCGGAACGTTGCGCGTGCGCGATCGCAAGCACGTGGAGCACGAAGTCGCGGTCGACGACGATCTCACGACCTGGCTCGCGGTCGGAGATCGCCTGCGCGCGCATCGTCATGCGGATGGGAGGATTGCGGTGTACTGCTGCTATCCGCCGGAGGCGCGGGGGCTCGAGCAGAGTCATTCGTAACCGAATGACTCCAGCAAGCAGAGGCAGTGCCAACCGTCCGACTCTCTCGCCCCGAGCGACGGTAGTGCCAACCGCCTGACTCCAGTACGCCGAGCGACGGTAGTGCCAACCGCCTGACTCTCTCGCCCCGAGCGACGGTAGTGCCAACCGCCTGACTCTCTCGCCCCGAGCGACGGTAGTGCCAACCGCCTGACTCTCTCGCCCCGAGCGACGGCAGCCCCAACCGTCTGACTCTCTCGCCCCGAGCGACTCGTTGTCGCCTGACTTGTCCGCGCGATCAGCGCGTCGACTGCGCCGGGATCTGCACTTCCGTCACGAGCTTCGAAAAATCCTTCACCGACGTCGGCGAGACCAGATAGCTCTCGCGGATCGGACCCGCTTCCTTCCAGCCCAGCTTCTTCATGTAGGCGTACAACCCCGGGTAGGCGCGCGGCACTTCGCCATACGCGCCGCCGACGTAGGCGTAGACGACCATCGTGGAAGGCAGCGTGTCGACTTGGTACGGCGCAGCCACTTCGGCACCGAGCGGGATCGGAACGCAGGCGCGCGAACGCAATGCCGAAACAGCCGTGTGACCCGGGTCGTCGTAGAACAATGCGAACGGCGCGCCGGTCGGCTCGATGTCCTGCGACGCGAGCATCTGGAAGATGCCGCCGAGGGCCTGACCCGTTTCGGTGTAACTGCCGACGAGTTCGATGAATGCGTAACGTTCTTCGATGCGCTCTTTCCAATTCGCTTTGAGGTTCGTGTGCGGAGGTTCGCTGACCGGCAAGTCCAGTTCGCTGCGGACAGCGGCGGCGAGTTCGGGTCCTGTCGTCTGACGCGTGTCGTCCGAGCGAGTCTTGCAACCGGCGAGGCAGACGAGCGCGAGCGTGGCGATGAGGCGTAGGTTCATGGTTGGATCGGGCCAGGCGGCGTTCAAAACGAACCGAGACGGCGGCCGGCTCGATGTGTTCAAAACCTACAGCGGGGGCCCTGGATCCAAATACAACGTCTGATAATGTACGTTATGACATGCACGAATGGAGAGCTGGCGTCGGGACTTCGACAACGGGTTTTCAGCAACCTCTCAGCCCACTCGGATCTCTTGCGAGCTCGCGACTTGGCGCCACACGAGCGCTCCTTGATCCGATCGAACAGAATCTACCGACACCCGAGCGACTCGATCGGTGCGCAAGCTGGGTCCGGCTCGCTTCCGCAACGGTGACTCCTGGCGTCAACACACGTTACGGACTGGGAACGCGACTCGAATAGCTGCCGTGACCTCCCCGAGAAACTCAACCAACCGGTCTCACTTTTTGAGCAACCCTGCGGCAAAGATGCCTAGGATACGGCAGCCGAAACCTCCAAGGCATGCACCTTGCTTACAAAGGGCACCTCGGCGTTCGCCGCGCACCTTCCGCACTCAAACCCTCGGGTTTCCAATGAAGAAACTGATCGTTCTCGGATCTCTACTCGCGCTAGGCAGCCTGTGCCTGCAAGACATCTCCACGGGCCATGGCGGAACCTACCGCGGCCCGGGCGACACGGTCCCGCCTGGTGGTGGCGGCGGCGGCGGCGGTGGCACCGGCCCGACGACCCCTGGCCCAAGCGGTCCTTCGACCGGCGGCCCCTCGGGCCCCAGCGGTCCGGCAGGTCCGGCTTCGGGTCCTTCGACGGGTGCTGGCACGGGCGGCCGCAGCGCGGGCCCGAGCACGGGTGGCGCACCTTCCGGTCCGGACCTCTCCACCTGGGACTTCTGGTGGGGATTCAACAAGGACCAGTACCTCCAGCTCAAGGCCGCGATCTACGACGGCGGTCCCGCCTCCGGCAGCGACGGTTTCTGGCTCGGGCAGGGCACCCAGGATCAGGGCAAGAACGCGCTCAAGCCTTCTGAGGAGTCCATCCGCACCAAGATCGTTCCGGCGCTCAAGGAAGCGCTCGAGAAAGAACGCTCCAACGACATCGTCACCGGCGCCCTCATCGCGCTGGGCAAGATCGGCGACGTCAAGAACGGCGAAGACGGCTCTTCTGAGTTCGAACCGATCATCGCCAAGTTCCTGACCGACGCGAACCAAGAGATCGCGGAGACCGCTGCGGTCTCGCTCGGCATCCTCGCCAACGAAGCCTCCGTCAAGACGCTCGCGCACCTCGCGCTCGACGACGAAGACGGTCGCAAGCTCGTCGGTGCCACCGAAGTCAAGTACCGCTCGCGCGCGTTCGCGACGTACGGCCTCGGCCTCATCGGCAACCGCACGCCGAAGAACGAAGTGCGCCAAGAGATCGCGCGCACGCTCATCGAAATCCTCTCGCGCCCGGACACCTCGACCCGCGACATCAAGGTTGCGGCCGTCATCTCGCTCGGCCTCGTGCCGATCGACGTCGACAAGAGCGAGTCGCCGGACGCGAAGAGCGACAACTCGGCGTCGCGTCAGACGCAGCTCAAGTACCTGAAGCGCTTCTTCCAGGACACGAACCAACACTACATCGTGCGCAGTCACGTTCCGACCGCGATGGCACGTTTGATGTCGGGCGCTCCGGCGGACATCCGCGAAGACATCGCCAAGTTGCTCGTCGAGCAACTCGGCAAGTTCGCCAAGGAAAAGCACCAGGAAGTGCACCAAAGCTGCGTGCTCGCACTCGGTCAGATGGGTGACTCGGGTTCCGACAAGGTGAACGAGAGCATCCGCGAATCGCTCACCAAGTTCGTCGAAGAAGGCGACATCCAGTCGCGCAACTTCGCCATGATCGCGCTCGGCCAAGTCGGCGGACGCGGCAAGGGCGAGGACTTCGAGAAGTCTCGCGGTGAAACACGCACGATGCTGCTCAAGACCCTCAAGGACGGCAAGAGCCACCTGAAGCCGTGGGCCGGCATCGCGATCGGCGTGATGGAGCGCGGACTCCTCGACGACGCTCAAACGCAATCGTCGGCCGCCAAGGAAACGTTGCGCGAAGTCTTCAAGGACGCCAAGTCCCCCAACGAAGTCGGCGCGTACGCGATCGGCCTCGGCGTGGCGAAGGACATGGAAGCGAAGTCGCTCGTGCTCGCCAAGATGAAGGACACGTCGGACATTTTCGCGAAGGGGCACCTGTGTGTGTCGCTCGGTTTGATCGGCTCGCGCGAAGCGCTGCCCGACATCCAAACAGTCGTGCGTGAATCCAAGTTCAAGCCTGACCTCTTGAAGCAAGCCGCGATCGGCCTCGGCCTTCTCGGCGACAAGGATTTGGTGCCGGAACTGATCACGATGCTCGGCGAAGCTAAGAGCCTCGCCTCGCAAGCCTCGCTGGCCTCGGCGCTCGGATTCATCGGCGATTCGCGCTCGATCGACCCGCTCGTCGCGATGCTGAGGAAGCCCGACATCACGGCCACCGCCCGCGGTTTCGCAGCGGTCGCGCTCGGCATCGTGGCCGACAAGGAATTGCTGCCGTGGAACTCGAAGATCTCCACGAACATCAACTACCGTGCGAACACGACCACCCTGACGGGTGAGAACGGCACGGGGATCCTCGACATCCTCTGATCGTTCCCCTTTCGAACTCGACCGAGTTCGCACCACGGCCGCCCGCGAGGTTCATTCCACGCGGGCGGCTGTGTTTCCTCGCACGCTTCCCATGCGCTGCTCCAACACTCCGACCATGCGGCATTCAAGTGCACGAGCCGGTGTCGTCGTGCACTTGAGCAGCCCGCGATCGTCTCGCTCCGCCGTGACAGGAGCGGTCAGGGGGTGTAGCTTCCAATTGGGCCGGCAGTGTGTGCGCGTCTTTCGGCGCGCAGAGGTGCGCAATGATGTTTCGATCCTTGTCTGCAATCTTGGCTGTGGCGACGCTCGTCGTGAGCGCTTGGTCGCACGGCGGCACGTACCGTGGTCCAGGCACGACGACTGGCCCCGGTGGACCGAGCGGACCGTCGACGCCTGGAGGTCCGGGCGGCGGCACTCCGGGGCCGTCGACGGGTGGAGCCGCCGACGCCGGCGGTGATCTCGCAGCTTGGCAGCAGTGGTGGGCGCTCAATCGCGATCAGTACCTCCAGCTCAAGCGCGCTCTCTCCGAGGGTGATCTCGTCACGGGCACCGACACGTTCTTCCTCGGTCCCGACGGCAAGGTTTCGGCCAGTCCCGGACGTCCGTCGGCTGACATCATTCACTCGCGCATCGTGCCGACGCTGCTCGGTTTGCTGGCGGCGGACAACGGCCCCGACATCGCGTCGGCCGGTCTGCTCGCAACGGCGAAGATCGGGAGCGGCGACGTCGCGCTCGTCGTGCAGGCGTTACGCGAGCGCGTCGCCAGCGCGAATCAGGAGATATCCGAGTCGGCAGCACTCGCGCTCGGCGTCCTCGCCGACGGATCGGCTGCGGGCACACTCGTGGAACTGCTCGACGACACGAGCAGCGGCCGCAAGCTCTGCGGTCGCGAGGAAGTGCCGACGCGCACGCGCGCCTTCGCGGCGTACGCATTGGGATTGATCGGTCACAACTCGAAGAACGTCGACGTGCGACGTTTCGTCGTGCATCACCTCGTCAGCGCGATGGCCGCGCAGGCGCAGGCATCATCGCGAGACGTGTCGGTCGCCTGCGCGATCGCGCTCGGAATCGTCCCCATCGATCCGATCGAGGCTCAGGACGAGGACGCGCCCGCGTCGGCTTCTCGCTCCGGCGTAGTCGCGGGCTTGATGCGCCTTCTCGACGATCCGAAGGTTTCGGAATTCGTACGCGCTTACGCTGCGGTGCCGATCGCGCGTCTCGCCCAGGACGAACCGGCGTTGAGGGCGAGCGTCGTCAGCACACTCGTGAACGAACTCACCGCGCGTCCGGAAGTGGGCGCTTCGATGCGTCAGAGTGCCGTGACCGCACTCGGGCTGATCGCCGACGCAGACGACGAAGCGATCGACGTCGCTGCGCGCGCTGCACTGAGAAGTCAGATCGGCGCCGGGGATCGCTTGGCGAGACGACTGTCTTTGATCGCCTTGGCGCGCATCGCCGCGCGGCGTGGCGAGCACGATGGGGACGCGAAAACACTCCAAGAAACACGCGCATTCCTGCTCGCCGAACTCGCGCGCGGCTCGACGCCCGAGCGACCGTGGGTCGGTCTCGCGCTCGGCATCCTGGAGCACGACATCGTCCAACGCGGCGACGCAGCGTCGATCGAGGTGCGCACGGCACTCGCGAACGCGCTCGTCCTGCACCCGAGTCCCGTCGAAGCGGGTGCGTACGCGATCGGTCTGGGCCTCGTCGGTGGTGAAGTGTCGAAACCGCTGCTCGATCTGCTCGACGACACGCGCGACGACCAAGTGCGTTCGTACGCTGCGGTCGCGCTGGGCATGGCGCGCGTGCGCGCCGGCGTCGAACCACTGCGCAAGCTCGTGCGTGTCGCGCGCTACCGACCGGGACTCTTGCGCGAAGTCTCGATCGGCCTCGGCTTGCTCGGCGACAAGACGGTCAGCTTGGAACTCATCGAGCTGTTGAAGGAAGCGCAAGGCATGTCGGCGCAAGGCGCGATCGCGACGGCACTCGGATGGGTCGGGGATTCGCGCGCGATCGAACCGCTCCTCGCGGTCGCTCTCGATACGACGCGCACGAACGGTTCGCGCGCCTTTTCGATCGTGGCGCTCGGTCTGATCGCCGATGCGCGTCCCCTGCCGTGGAACGTGCTCTTCGCCTCGGATTCGAATTACTGGATTCCGCCGAGCACGCTCTTCGATCCGATCGGGAACGCGGGCGTGCTCGACATCCTCTGACGCGCCGAGAACGCGGACGCGATCTCAAGCCTTGCGCGCGAGGAACACCAGCGCGCACAGGGCGGTCACGCTGAATCCGAGCACGACGAAACGCGCACGTGATTCGGCTGTGTCGCGCGCACGAGCGCCGGTCGACAGCGCATCGACTCGACTGCGCACGCGCGACGCGGCCTCGAGGTAAGCGCCGCGATTGGGCACGTTCGGATCGAGCAGAAGTGCATCGAGTTGCGACAGCGCGTTCGCCGCGGCCTTCGCGCGCGAGAGGCTGACCGCGATCGCGAGCGTGCGCTCGGCGAGCCAAGGATCCTCGAGTGCGGCTCGCGTGCCGAGTTGGGCCTCATCGAGCGCTCCGGCCAGATCGCCGGCGTGTTGGCGCACGAAGACCTTGGCCTGAGCTCGCTCGAGCGGATCGACGGCGGAGCTCGCGGCACTCCACGCGCTCCTGAAATCGCCAGCGTTGGTGCGCTGAACCGCCGTTTCGAGCGCCGTTTGAGGCGCCAGCACGAGCAGCCAACTCGCGATCACTCTAAACCTCGCCGCGCCGCGCGCTCGATCGATTCGTGCTGCCTGGTTTGGATCGGATTGAGATCGTCCGTGAGCACCACGCCGCTCGTCGGGGCGAACCAATGCGAGAGTCCGGGCAACGTCGCTGCCGCGAGTTGGCGGTCGACTTCTGCCACGCCGCTCTTGGGCGGCACGACCAGCGGATCGATCGGTTCGCTCCCGCGACGCGCGAACAGCGCCACATTGCGCGAGTACGGGACCAAGACCGCCAAGACGCGCGTGCCGAAGGCTGTGGCGAGCGTCTCCCCCACGGACGTCACGACCGGATCGTCGAATCCGAAACCACCGACGTTCGCGACGAGCCAACCGCGCTCGACCAAACTCGCTCGGCACGCTTCGAAGAACTCGACGCTCGAGAGGTGCGGCGGAATCTCGGTCTGATTCGCGTACGCGTCGAGGATCAGGAGCTCGAATCCGGCGTGCGTCTTCGCGACGAGTGCGCGTCCGTCGATTCCCGAGAGCACGCGACAGCGGCCACCCTGATCGGACAGATCCATCCACTCGCGCGCCAACGCGACGACGGCGGGATCGATCTCCGCACCGACGAGCGAGAGCTCGACACCCGTTGGTTTCGCTCCGTCGAGCACGCGCCACGCGGTTCCACCGCCCAAGCCCACGACGCCGACGCGCCACGTGGTGATGTCGCGCGACCACCACAACGGAAACGCGAACAGGTTGTAGTAGTGCCCGTCGGGAAGAAAGCCCGGCCGTTCGCTCCACACCGATTGGAACGAGTCGAAGCTCTCGTTCACTTGGAGATGGCGCAGGCGCGAGCCGTCTTCCGTGCGCTCGACGATGCGCACGCTCTGGTACGTCGACTCGCGTGAGGCGAGCAGCACGTCGCCCTCCGTCAAGTCGGGCAAGCGTGCCGCGACCGACCACAGTGCGCACGGAAGAATCAGGGCGACAAGCGCCACGGCGTTGCGTGCGCTGCCGCGTCCGAGCGCGAAAAAAGCGAGCAACGCCAGCGCCCCGAGCACGATTCCGGCCGCGAGAAAAGTGCGCGTCGTGCCCAAGTTCGGGACGAGGGAGTACGTCGTCGCGAACGTGCCGAGGAGGCTCCCCAGAGTCGAAGCGCACAACACGCGTCCACCCGCGCTACCAGCCGACGCTCGTCCGCCGCGCGCGAGGATTTCGGTCGCGAGCGGAGCCGTGCAACCCAGCGCCGTGGCTGCCGGCAAGAACAGACACACGCTCGCGGCGAGACTTCCCCACCCCGTGAGCGTGCCGGCTTGTTCCAACGTCAAGTGCGGCGGCAGAAAGATACGTGCGATCGGGCCGCTCGCGACTGGAACGAGTGCGCACGCGATCGCACTCAGAGAAAGCGTGACTCCCAGCGCGCGCTGGGGCTGGGCGCTGCGCGACGCTCTGGCCCCGATCAAGTATCCGATCGACAGCGCGAGCAACACGACGCCGATCACGTTCGTCCACACTGCCGTGCTCGCGCCGAACCAGGGGCTCTGCACGCGCACGGCGGCCAATTCGACGGCCATCGTCGAGGCACCCGCGAGGAACGCGATCGCGAGGACGAGGGAGCTTCTCGCCACTACTTCACTTGGGGTCGCCGCCGGCCTTGGGCGGTACGACCTTCGGCTTCGGCGGCAGGTCGAAGCGCTGATTGCACACGTACACGCGGCCCGGATCACTGCGCGCGCCGTAGATGAAATCGAGCATGCGCGGCAAGTTGCGCGAGTACGAACGCGTGACGTCGAGTCCGTTCGCGATGACCTTGATCGGCCGGTCGAGATCGACGATCTCGTCGTTGAAGAAGAGGAAGAAGATCTTCACGCCTTCACCCTCGACCGTCACCGTGTTCGTGGGTTTGTCGATCTTGGCCTTGATGAACACGGTTCCGGTCGAGTCCGTCGGCTCGACGAGCAACCACGCCGAGCTCAGCGGCGCCGGATCGGCCGGGTACAAGATCACCTCGGTCGGATGCGAGACGCGCGGATGGGCTTGCACCCACGTCCAGATGTCGAGTTCGTTCGCATCGTCCTTGCGCGAGAAATTCGTGTAACCGAGCTTCTTCAGGCGCTCTTCGAGATCAGTCGCGTGAGCGCCGGCACCGGCGAAAAAGAGCGCCTGGTTCTTCAAGTTCTCGACCGGCAGGTCCTTGGGCGCGTCACCGCTGCGTCCGATCACGCCGGCGAAGCGATCGAGGTAGCGCGCGGCCAGCGTGCACGCCGTCTCGACCCCCAGCCCGCGACCGACGATGTAGATGCGATCGAAATCGACGGCGTAGTTGGTCGAGACGTGTCGCAAGGTCGAGAGCACATTTCCGGTGCCGCCTTCTTTCGATTGACTGCCGCTCTCGAGCCAGGCCTTGTCGTCGGCGGGCATCTGTACGGCTGCGATGAGCGCGCCTTCGCGGATCTGCTGATCGACCCACTTCTCGGTGATGTGATCGACCGGACGTTCGCCCTTGTCGGGAATGCACAAGAGGAGCGGGTAGGCCTTCTTCGCGTCGTACTTGACCGGCGTCCAGATCGCGTACCCGAACTTCGCTTTCGGATCCCAGTACCCAGGCATCTCGATGGAATCGACCTTGCCCTTCTTGACCTTCTGATTCTTCTCGTAGTCGTACGAGTCCCCACAACGCTTTGCCCATCTCGGAGGAGAAGGCGAGCGGACTCTTTTTCAGCCGCTTCTCGTGCCGCGCGATTTCCTTGACCAGGTTCTCTTCGGCCTTGCCCAGACCTTCGTTGTCGCTGCGCGCCTTGATGTAGCTCGCCATCAGCTTCCCCAGACCTTCGAGGTCGCTGGCTTTGAACGTCTCTTCGAAAAGCGGTGTCGCGACGGCGACCAAGGGAGCGGCGCAAAACAGGCTCAGGGCACCGAACAAGAAAATTCGTTTGGACATGAGACAGCTAGTATTCCGAGGTGGCGGGGTTTCGACGTGTGGGCGTGTCGGCGCCCAGAGTAGCGTTCTCACTAGCTCCAGTCGTACGCTCCTCCAGAGGTTCGGGAGCCGGCAATTGGGCCAGAGCACGCTGGATCAAGGCCTCCTCATCGCCGGGTGCGCTGCGCAGGACGACATCCGCTAGAAACCGTGTCTTCGCGCGCTCCCCGGCCAGCAGGGCCGACGCGCACAGGTCGCGCGCGGCTTCGACACTCGCGAAAGCCAGAGCGGCGCCGTAATCGGAGAGGGCCGTGCGTCGGAGCGCGAGCGCGTCCGCCGTTCGTGCGCGCGCTGTGTGCAGCTGCGCGAGGGACGCCGTGTCGTCGTGAGCCGCGATGGCCTCGCCGAGCACGCCTAGGGCCGCATCGCCGTCGCCGCGCCATAATCGGACTCGAGCCAGACGTTCGACGTTCGGTGCCGTCGGATCGCGGCGGTAGAGTCCGACGGCGATGCGCAGGGACAGATCCAGATCGAGCTTCAGGCGTTCTTCGTCGTAGAGTCGCAGAGCCCACGCAGTGCGCTCCGGATCCAACTGCGGCGTGTCGTCCAGAGCAGCGACCGAAGTCACGACGCGATACATCCCCGGTCGCAACGCGCGCGTCGCGTACCAAGCTTCGAAGGGCAACCAATCGAGGACCACGTCCGGCTCCGTCGCCCATTCACCGGGCAGGCGGCGCAGGCGTTGCAAGTGGTAGAGCAACGTGCGCGCACGGAATTTCTCGATGCTGTTCTTCGCCTTCAAGCCGGCGCGCTCGCGTTGTTCCGCCGTCGCGCGGAGTGCGTTGAACTCGACGTCGAACTCGCGCGCAGCCGGCGACAGCGTTTCGAGACGATTCAAGCGCACGAAAAGATCCGGCCACGGACCCGCTCGATCGTCACGCGCCTGGAGCCCGAGGAGTGCGACCAGTGCGATCGTCAGCGCGCCCAGCGGACGACTCCTTCGGTGCCGAGGGCGGCTTCGACGCGACCGATCTCGAATGAAGTTTCCCCGTGCGCGGTGAGGTGCGCACGCACGGCTGCGACGTCGCTCGCTTCGACGAAGAGCACCATGCCGATCCCCATGTTGAACACCTGGTAGCGCTCGCGCTCGTCGACGCGCCCTGTGTCACACAAGTACTTGAACAGCGGCGGAATGGTCCAGCTCGCGCGGTCGATGACGGCGTCGCAACGTCCGAGCACGCGCGGCACGTTGTCGACCAGTCCCCCGCCGGTGATGTGCGCCATCGCGGCGATCTTCTTCTGCTCCAACAGGCCCCACAACGGCTTCAAATACGGCTTGTGCACGGCGAGGAGTGCGTCGCGCACGCTGACGCTGCCGAGTTCGCTGGGGCGGTCGTCGACGGAGAGCTTCAACGTGTCGAAAAGGATGTGCCGCGCCAGCGAAAACCCGTTCGTGTGCAGTCCCGACGAAGTCAGTCCGAGCAGAATTTGTCCAGCTGCGACGCGCGAACCGTCCAGCAGCGACTCGCGCTTCACCGCTCCGACGATCGTGCCGGCGAGATCGAATGCTCCCGGTTGGTACGTACCGGGCATCTCGGCCGTCTCGCCACCGAGCAGCGCGAGTCCGTTCTCGCGGCACGCCTCGGCGCAGCCGCTGATCAGATCGCTCGCCATCGCGGGGTCCATCTTCCCGACGGCGATGTAGTCGAGGAAGAAGAGCGGCCACGCGCCTTGGACGAGAATGTCGTTGATGCAGTGGTTGACGAGATCGCGTCCGACCGTGTCGAACACGTTGCACATCCGCGCGACTTCGACCTTCGTGCCGACGCCGTCTGTGCTCGCGACGAGCAGGGCATCGTTCCAGCCGACGCGGGCTGGATCGAACAGCCCTCCGAAAAGGCCGACGTCACCGACGACTCCGGCCGTGAACGTGCGCCGGATCGCCGCAGTCGCGCGCTCGACGGCCTCGTATTTCTTCTCGATGTCGACGCCGGCTGCGGCGTAACGGGTCGGAGTTTGGCTCATGGTGAAGCGAGCATACGGTGCGCTCCAGGATCACCGAAACCATTTGCCGGCGCGCGCGCGCAGCCCGAACAGGATGCGCGGGCCGTTCTCGAACGCCAGGTCCTCCGGCAGGGCCGCGAGATCGAACCAAGCCGCCTCGACGGCGTCGTGTCCGGGCACGAGAACCCCGCCCAGCGGACGACACAAGTACACGGCCAGGTTGGCCGGTTTGCGCGCCGGAGCCGCGACGAAGAGCAAGTCCAAGAGCTCGCACGCCTCGACGTCGATGCCGCTCTCCTCCTTGATTTCGCGCACGACGGTCTGGCGCGGATCCTCGTCGATCTCTTGGTAGCCGGCCGGCAGCGCCCACGAGCCCATGTAAGGTTCGATCGCGCGGCGCACCAAGAGCACACGCTCGTGCTCGTCGATCACGACACCGGCGGCGGCCGACGCGGGGTTTTCGAAATGGACGAAGGCACAGGCCGGGCAGCGCGTGCGCTCACGCCCCTCCACGAACGCAGGGACGAGGCGTGCGGCGCAGAGCGGACAGTGGTGGGTTTGACGATGCCACACGAGGCTTCCAGTCGCTTCCGAGGATTCCTTCGGGGACGCGCGTCCCTTAGGCTACGGGCGAACTTGGATCGTGCGCAACGGTCGAGGATCGCCGCCAGGCGCGAACTCCGTCGCGCCCGGCTCGAAAGACGGTTCGAAATCGCAGCATGCCCTCCTTGCTCCTTCTAGGTGCCACCGGCTCGATCGGCACGCAGACGCTGGATCTCTTGCGTGAGCTGGGGGGCGCACACACGGTCGCCGGACTCGCCGCGCAGCGTTCGTGGGAGCTCCTGCTCGAGCAAGCGCTCGAATTCGAAGTCCCCTTCGTCGCGCTCACCGACCCCGAGGCTGCCGCCGCGATTCGCGAGCACTTGCCGCCGGGCGTGCACGTGTTCGGCGGTGCCGATGCGCTCGTCGAGATCGCGCGCGAGACGGAGTACGACATCGCGTTGCACGGCGTGGTCGGCGCAGCCGGCTTGCGGCCGTCCGTCGCAGTGCTGGAGCGCGGCAAGAAGCTCGCGCTCGCCAACAAGGAATCGCTCGTGCTCGCCGGCGCGCACTTGATGCGCATCGCGCGCGAGAACGGCGCCGAGATCGTGCCCGTCGACTCCGAACATTCGGCCGTGTTTCAGTGTCTGCGCGGCGAGGACATCGGGCGCGTGCGACGCATTCTGTTGACGGCGTCCGGCGGACCGTTCCGCGCGGCCACGCGTTCCGAGATGGACGACGCGACGCCCGCGAGCGCGCTCAAACATCCCAATTGGAACATGGGCCCGCGCATCACGATCGGCTCGGCCACGCTGATGAACAAGGCGCTCGAAGTGATCGAGCTGCATCATCTGTTCGGACTCGGAGTCGATCAGATCGAAGTCGTGATCCACCCGCAGTCGGTCGTGCACTCGATGGTCGAATTCGTCGACGGCTCGGTGATCGCGCAGATGGGTCCGCCCGACATGAAGGGACCGATCCATTACGCGCTGCACCATCCGACGCGCGCGCCGAGTGCGCTGCGGGGCTTCGATTTCGAGACCTTCCGCTCGCTGACCTTCGAAGCGCCCGACCAAGCGCGCTTCCCCGCCCTCGCGCTCGGATTCCGCTGCATCGAAGAAGGCGGCGATGCCGGCTGCGTGCTCAACGCGGCCGATGAAATCGCGGTCGAAGCCTTCCTCGCAGGCGAGATTCGATTCATGGACATGGCCCGCATCCACCGTTCCGTCCTGGACCGGCGCAGCGGCCGCGCGGACTCGATCGACGAGCTCTTGCGCTCCGATGAAACGGCGCGCGCAATGGCGCGGGCCGAGATCCTCCAGTCACCAAGGCCGACCGCTCGAAAACACTGACCTGATGGAAAACTTCTTCGTCGAGTTCCGCCTGTACGCGATGGTCGCGCTCGGTATCGGTCTCGTGATCTTCGTGCACGAGCTGGGGCACTTCCTCGCCGCGCGCTGGTGCGGCGTGCGCGTCGAGACCTTCTCGCTCGGCTTCGGCCCGAAGATTTTCGGGTGGAAACGCGGGCCGACCACGTACCAACTCTCTGCCGTTCCGCTCGGCGGTTACGTCAAGATGGCCGGCGAAGAGGTCGCGCCCGGTCGCCCTGCCGGCCCCGACGAGTTGCCGTCGAAGAGCGTCGGCGCGCGTTTTCTGATCTTCTCGGGCGGCGTGATCATGAACGTGGTCTTCGCGCTCGTCGTGTTTCCGATCATCTTGATGGTCGGTGTGCCGATGCCGAGTCCCATCATCGGCGACGTCGCGCCCGGCGGACCGGCGTGGAACGCTGGCATTTTGCCCGGCACGCGTGTCCTCGCGGTGAACGACGGCGACGTGAAGTCGTTCGGTGACATCGCCATGAAGGTCGCGCTCGGCGCACCCGATCACACCGACCTCGTCGTGCTCGATCCCGGTACCGATACGCCGCGCTCGGTGCGACTCGTGCCACATTACGACGAAGAGATGGGGATCTATTCGCTCGGTATCCAAAACAGCGCCGACCCCGACGGATCGATCCACGTCGCGCGCGGTTCACCGGCCGAGAAGGCCGGGCTCGCGACGGGTGATCGCGTGCAATCCGTCGTCGGTGGACTGCCGGATCAGCGCTTGGACGAGCAGCTGTCTTCCGTGATGGTCGACGGTGGTCCGGTCGCGCTCGTCGTGAAACGCGCCGACGGAACGACTGCGAACGTCGAAGTCGTGCCGGTGGAGAGCGCAGACGGACCGCGGCTGCTCGGCCTACATCCGTGCTTCCAACTCGTGAAGGCCGTGCGCTCGAGCGCGCTCGCGAATGCTTCGGGATTGAGGATCGGCGATCGGGTGCTCACGATCGACGGGAAGCCGTTGTGGGACCGCTTCGACGCCTACCCGCTCTTCCGAGCAGCGGCCGAAGACGGGCGCGCTCGCGTGCAGGTCTTGCGCGACGGCAAGGCCTTGGAATTGCCTGAATTCGCGCTGAAAAGCGCTGACGCTGCGAGGTTCCAGAGCGAGATCGCGCTCGCGAACGACGACGAATCGCGTGTCGTCGTCGTGGCCGGCTCGGCCGCGGAAGCAGCCGGGCTCCGCTCGGGCGACCGCATCGTGAAACTGGGCGGTACCGCAATCGCGCGCTACCAAGACATCCTCGACGCGAACAAGCAGACGAAGTCCGGCGACACGGTCACGTTGGAAGTCGAGCGCGTCGGCGCGGAAGGATCCCTCGAGAAACTGTCTCTGTCCGTGACGCCGCGGCCGCTCGCTCAGCCGAGTTACGGGTTCGCGCCGCTCGACGCGACGTACATCTATCAAGCGTCGGGTCCACTCGAAGCAGCTCGCGTCGGATTCGGCGCGTCGTGGAAGTTCGCCGTCGAATCGTGGCTGACTTTGAAGCGCATTCTGCTCGGCCACGTGTCGAGCAAGAACATCGGCGGCATCATCACCATCGGAGTCGTGTCGCACAGTTGGGCGTCGGACGGTCTGCCGAAGCTCCTGTTTTTCCTGTGCATGCTCTCGATGAACTTGGCGTTCTTGAACGTCCTGCCGATTCCCGTGCTCGACGGAGGGCACTTGTTCTTCCTGTTGGTCGAGAAGATCAAAGGGTCGCCGGTATCGGAGCGCGTGCTCGGGCACAGTCAGATGGTCGGCATGGTCCTCATCGTCTCCTTGATGGTGTACGTGACGTTCAACGACATCAAGCGCTGGATCATGTGAGCGCGTGAGTCTGTTGGGTTTTGGCCGACTCATCCGTATCTCGCTCGCACCGTCGGCGGCAGCGGACGTCGTCGCCGGACTCGTGTTCGCGAGCGGCGGACGATTTCCGAGCGACGCTCGCGCATGGTGGCTCGTGCCGGCGTCGCTGTGCGTCTACCACGGCGCACTCGCGCTGAACGATTGGAACGATCGCGCGCACGACGCCGTGACGCGACCGACGCGGCCGCTGCCCGCGGGTGAGATCGCGAGCGGACGAGCGCTCGCTGTGGGTCTCGCCCTCGTTGTCGCCGGAGTGGCGCTCGCGGCGCTCGCCGCGCCCCGTTGTGCCGTTTGGTACGGGATTTTGGCACTTTTAGCCCTCACGTACGACTGGATCGGCCGCGGTGCGATCGTCGGGCCGCTGTTGCTCGCCGCGTGTCGAGCGCTCAATCTCGGCGCGGGCATCTACTTCGTCGCTGGCGACGAGACGGCACGCTTCGCGACGTATGCACCGTGCCTCGTCTACGGCTCGTACGTCTTCGCCGTGTCGCGGCTGGGGCGGATGGAAGACAAGGAAGACGGTGCTCCGCTCGCGCGCCGGCCGAGCGTTTGGTTGAACGTGATCGGACTCGTGCTGTTCGCCTTTCTCGCCGTGCCCGAAGTCGTTCGACCGGAGCGCGCTGTCGTTCTCACGCTCGCAGTGACCGCTGCGTTCGGTTTGTGGCGCACCGCCTACGCGACGACGACGTGGACGCGCGGGCTGGTCGAGCGCGCGATGGGACTGTGCCTGCGGCGCTTGCTCGTGTGCGCGGCGATCGTCGCGTTGCTGCGCGCGCGTTTCGACGTCCCCGATGCGTGGATCGCAGCACTCGCGATCCTCGCCGGATATCCGCTCGCTCACGCTTTGCGGCGGTCATTCCCGCCGTCTTGAAGGCGACGCGCGAGCCAAGCCATGGCTTCGATGCGTGACTGCAAGCGGCCGTCGAGTTGCTCGGTCTCGGCCTCGAAGAGCACGATCCCGTACAGAGGTCCAGGCATGAATCCGCGCTCCGCGAGATCGCTCGCGACGACGAGCGGTTCCGGCCGGAGATGATGCTCCTCGAGCGACGCGCGTTCGACGTGCAATTCTGCGAGGGAGGCCGTGTCGAAACCACCGGCTTGCGCACGCGCGAGTGCCAGCGCGAGAGCTGTTTCGAAACTCGCGCGCCGCATCCAGCGCACGCGTTGCGCACGCGACGGCCCCTGGTGCGCTTCCATCGCGGAGGTGATGGTCCAGGCCGAACGCACGTGCTCGAGCAGACTCTTCGAAGGGCGCAGACTCTCCAACTGTGCGCTCGCCCGCGCGAACGCAGTCGCAACTGGATTGGGCGGACATGCGCGGCTCGCGACTGAATCGGAACTCAGGTCGGCTTCGGAGAGCCCCACTGCCGGACGCGATCCGACGCCGTCGAACAACGTCGCGAACCCGATCTCGATGCCCGGAGGCGACGGCAAGTGCGCGAACAACGCCCGCGCCGAGGCGAGCCACGCGACGTCGCCGGTGCCGGGGAGGACGCGCTCGGCGGCCCCCGTTTCGAACAGGATCTCGAGGGCGTGTACGACTCCCCCACGCGTCAGCATGTGCTCGAATTCGACGCGCAAACGCTCGCGACTCACACCGCGCAACGCAGACAGCGTCGCACGTGCCGCTGCGATCGTCTCCGGCGTCGGCGCGAGCCCGAGTTGCCCGCTGAAACGCGCCAAGCGCACGATGCGCAGTCCGTCCTCGGCGAAACGTCGCGCTGGATCGCCGACGCAAGTCAGGCGCCGTGCGGCGAGATCGGCGAGACCGCCCGTGGGGTCGCGGACTTCATCGCTGAGCGGGTCGAGGTACAACGCATTGCAGCGGAAATCGCGCCGCGTCGCGTCCTCCTCCGGTGTCGAACCGAAGCCGATCGAGTCGGGACGACGTGCGTCCGTGTACGCATCTTCGGTGCGAAACGTCGTGTGCTCGACATCGATTCCGTCGACGTGGATGACCATCGTGCCGAACTCTCGTCCGATCGGAATGGTGCGCAGGAACTCGCGCTCGATCACCTCGGGCGGCGCGGCCGACACGAGATCGACGTCTTTGATCGCGCACGAGAGCGCCAGGTCGCGCACGGCACCGCCGACGATCCAAGTCCTGAATCCCTGCTTCGCCAAGCGTTTCGCGATCTCGATCGAGACGGAGCGCAGCGCGTTGGAAAGGCCTTGAACGGAGGGACGCTGCACGATGGAGTGGAGCTTACCGTGACGACGAGTGATGCCGTGAGTTCGAACGCGACCAGCGCTGGCGCCAATGTGGTCGAACGCACGCGTTGGCTCGACTACGCGACCATCGGCGCGATCATGTTGGTCGTCGTGCTCGTGTCGATCCCCCGCCTGCGGGGTTTCGCTCTGCGGGAGAACGAACTGGACGCGATGCGCACGCTGCGCTTGATCGGCGCGCAACCGGCGCCCGCAGGAATGGCGGCTGGGCGCTACGACCTGGCCACGCTCGTCTCGCACGACGGGTCGCTGCGACGTCGACTCGAAGACGTCGAATTCCTGGCCAACGGCTGCGTGCGCCGCCACGGCTACCTGTTCGACATCTCGATGATGCAGCAAGGCGAGCCGATGGTGCGCGCGTGGCCGTGGAGCCACGGCACGACGGGTCGAGGAGCGTTCGTATGGACGCCGCAGCGCGGATTGCTCGGTTTCGCGAACGAGGACGGCCTCTTCGCCGGCCCCAACGGCGCGCCCGAGGCGGACGACATCGACAGCGACTGGCTGTCGATCACGTATCGGCGTTGAACGCGACGCGACTGCCGAACACTGCCTCCGACGGGCTGCTTGCGATTCGTGGGTCGTCGTCGATCCGACTCGAAGCGCTTGTTTCAGGGCTAGTGGACTGTAACGGCTGATTCGCTAGCAGCAGGCTCCGCCCTCCTTCGTCGCCGGGCGGCGTCGCTCCTCCTCGGCGTATCGCAGGGATACGCGGTCGTCGTCGCTTCTTGCCCGACCACGAATGAAGACCAATCATGCTGGCGAATCAGCCGTTACAGCCCACTCGTTGCTTCTCGGCGTTCACACCTTCGCGCCGTACCAAGCCCACAACAGACAGTTGATCGCCGGGCGCGCGTGGCGATCGTTCACCTTCAGCGCCGCACGTTTCAAGATGGGAGCCGCGAACTCCATCGGACCGAGCCGGGCCAATCGATCGGCCGCGTACAGCACTTCGATCGGCGTCGAGCGCGCACTCTCCAGCACGTCGACGAGGAAGGCGCGCACGGGATCGCTCTTCTCGAAGGAGCCCGCCATGATCAGGTCCATGCGGCGCGACGCGTCGGGTTCGGTCGCCCAGCGCTCGCGCAAATAGGCGAGCCCCGCGGAGCCCGTGTTGCCGGCTGCTTGCGCGTACCAACGGAACGCACTCAACCCCTGGATGACGCCGGTCTGGCGTTCGCCGAACTCCATCACGTAGCGCGCGGCGTCGACGAGCGGCACCTGCCCGATCGCCCGAACCAGCGTGCGTTCGTCGACGAGTCCGCGCCCGAGTTCTCCCTTGTGCAACTGCGTGAGTGTTTCGAACGCGCGCCGCGCCAGCGCCTCGTTCTTGAGCATCGGTGCGCGCAGCGCCTTGAGTGCGCACTCGAACTCCAAGCGCGAGGCCTTCAAGAATTCGAACGCTGCATCGAGCGCGTCCGGATCTTCGTGTGCACACAACGCACCGAGCGCGATCTCGCGCACCTCGGCATTCCCGTCGGCAAGAGCGTCCTTCAACACGGCGCGCGCCTCGTCGTCGAATTCTGCGGACGCGACCGATTCGACCGCGCACTTGCGCAACGCTTCGTCGGGGTCGACGCGCGTCACGAGCGGGGCCAGCTCGCGCGACATCCCGACGCGGGCGAGCGCAGCCGCGACGAGTTGCCGTCGCGCCGGTTTCGTCGTGTCGTAGAGCCAATCGCGCAGCTCCGCGAGCGCGTTTTCGTCGGGCCGGTTGGCGATGGCCGCGAGCAAGTACACGCGCAATTTGCCGTTCGTCTGCGGGAGGACTCGGGCCCACATCTCGGTGACTTCGCGGTCGTGTGTCGTGCACAAGTGCGTGCCGAGCAGATCGACGAGTGACTTCGATTCTCCGCCCTCGATCCACTCGACGAGTTGGCGCTCGACGCGCGGACGATCGGCCGCGATCAGTGCAATCGCGAAATCGCCTTGGCTGTCGTTGCCTGAAGTCGCGAGGCCCACGAGCAAGACGTCGTAGTCTTCCGCTCGCGCGTGATTTTGCAGCGCACGCGCCGCCGCTTTGCGCACGGTCTCGACGGGATGCGAAACCGCTTTCAAGAGCATCTCGCGTCCGGCGTGAGTGCGCATCAAGCCCAACACGTCGACGACGTTTTGCACTCGTTGCGAGAGGAACGGCGCCGTGAAACAGGCGTCGAACACGCGGCGCAACTCGGGAATCGCGCGCTCGCCGTAAGCGGCCAATTCCTCACGCGCCGCGCGCGCGGGATCGACTTGGCCCGACGACAAATTCGAGACGAGGATCGGGATCGGGTCGCTGGTGTCGCCGAGGAAGGGTTCGCTCTTCGCGCACCCGCCGATCAAGTGGGCGACGCGATCGTCCGCGGTGAGGTCCACCTTCGGCGGCGACGCAATTCCGGGCGGTGCGTCCGGCGCGGATGCCAGCCCTGTGCGATCACAGCTCGAAAAAAGGAGCGCGAGCGCACACAAAACAAGGCCCGTCGTCGTTCGAGGTCTCTGCATCAAGGTCCGTCGACTTCGCCAAGCAAGCCTTGGACCGAGGCCAATGTTGCACGCGCCTTGGCGTAGTCGGCGCGTGCCCTGCGCGCATTCGACATGGCCTGAGTCAGATCTTGCTGGAACGTGAGGATGTTGAACGTGGTCGAGATCTCGTTCTGGAATTTCAACTCTTCGGCAGCGAGCTGGCGACGTGCAAGTTCCAAACTCTTGTCCGCGGCACGCACGGCTTCGGCTTGATAGGTCACTTGTCGCACTGCGTCGCGCACCTCCGCTGCAATCTTCGACTCGAGTTCGTCGTACGCGAGGCGCGCCGCGCGCACCGAGGCCCAAGCGGCGCGCTCGAGGTTGGACGCACTGTTGTTGCCGAGCGCGTAGTTGAAGACGAGCGCCGCACGGTACGTCGGGAAATCGAATTGGGCCGTGGTTTCGAGTGCGTCGCTGCGCTCGACGGCGAAGCCCTGACTCGAGGCCGTCAAATCCAGGTCGAGGCCCGGCTTGCGCTCGCTCTTCGTGCGTGTGTGACGCGCGGAAGCACTGTCGATCGCCAAGCGCTGTTGGCGCAGATCTGCGCGTCGATCGATCGCGATGGCAAAGGCATTCCCCCACGCCGGGACGGGCGGGCCGGAACTGGCCTCGGGGAGTGGCGTCGCCGGTGTGAGTTCCGAGTCCCACAGTTCGGCGTTCTTGCCGGGCACGAGCAGCTGTTTGAGATCGTCGGCCGCTTTCTTGACGTCGACCTCGGCTTTCAAGCGCGCCTCTTCGCGGGTCGCGACGCCGGCCTCCGCTTGCAGCACTTCGACGCTCGTGCCCGTGCCCGCGTCGAGCAAGCGCTGGTTCTGATCGAGTTGCTTCTTCGCCAACTCGAGGCTCGACTCGGCGACACCCAACGCGTCGCCCGCGGCGACGAGGCTCCAGTACGCGAACGTCACGTCGAGCACGAGCTTCTGACGGGTTTCCCGCAACTTTTGATCGGCGCGCCGTGCTTCGAATTCGCTTTCGCGCTGACGAGCCGTCGCGTACTCGCGCCATGCGCCGCGCATGAGCGGCTGGGTGTACTGCAGCGAGATGATGTCCGTCGTCGAGCGCGGCTCGACTTGGAACGCACTGTTCGTCCGCGACTCGCTCGTGCCGAAGTGCGTCTTGAGCGTGCCGCCTGTCGCCGCGAACGGGCGCGTGAAATCGAACGTGAACTCCGTGCTCTTGTCGCTCGATCCGCCGAACACGTCGCGCGGTTGGAACTCGGCGTCCGAATAGCCAGCGCGCGCATCGAGCACCCAATCGAAGGCGCCCCACGTCGCACGACTGTTGTAGAGCGCGACCTCGGTGTTCGCGGCCTCGACCTTCAGGCCGAGATTGTTTTCGAGCGCGATCTGGTAGGCGGCTTCGAGGGTCAACGCCAGAGGTGCGCCGCTACCGACCTGGACTGGATTGGATTGGATCGAGACAGCGAACGCCAGGGGCGCGGCGACGAGGAGGGCGATCGGCATGAGGACTGGAGAGGATACGGAGTGAATCGGGCTCTGGCCACGGCAGCGCGGTGACGACTCGACGAGGGGGGTGCGTGCGTTCAGGCGAGAGCAGCAAGAGCGTGCGCGAGCGCACCGGTGGAACTTTCAGGACCGACGAGCGCGCAGTGGATCACGCGCAGGTCGGCCGACAAGCGCTCGATTCGAATGGATATTCTCGGCGTCGGAAGCAAGTCGCCGACTCGCTCTGCCCACTCGATCACGGTCACGCCGCGCGACGCGATCCACTCGAGTCCGCCGTCCAAGAGAAAGGCGCGCTCGCGCCCCTCCATCCAAGCGTCGAGGTGGTGAAGTTGCAGACGGCCGGTGTAACTCTGCAAGAGTGCGTAGGTCGGACTCGACACGGGCTCGACGACACCGAGTCCACGCGCGAGTCCGCGGACGAAACACGTTTTCCCGGCGCCCAGGTCGCCGTCGAGAGCGATCAACGTCGTCCCTGCGAGCGCCAGACCGAGTCGTTCGCCGAGCGCTTCGGTTTCCTCGGGCGTGCTCGTCGTGAGCGCCAGTGCGTGCCGTTCAACGTCCATGCTCGAAGCCGCCTTTCGTGCGCGTCCACGCTTGCTGAACTTCGTCATCCGAGAACAGCGTGAGTCCGCTGCCGCGCACGACGCGACCGATCTCGACGAGGCCCGGCAGCGATCCGTGTGCGCGAGCGAGATCGCTTGCGGAAAGTGTCGCCACGAGTTCGTGATCCTCGCCGTCGTGCAGCGCGTGGTCCAGCGGCGCGCGCTTCGTTCGCCGCGCCAATCGACGCGCATCGCGATGGATCGGAATGCGCGCCGCGTCGAGTTCGATGGCCACACTCGAAGCCCGCGCAATGCGAAAGAGATCCAGCGCGAGCCCGTCGCTGACGTCCATCAGTGCGGTCGCACCGCAACTGGCGAGCTCGATTCCCGCTGCAATTCGAGGGCGGATGTTCAAGTGCCGTCCGAGGATGCTGCCGCCGAACGCCCCGGTGACGACGACGCGTTGGCCGGCGCGCGCACGATCGCGGCCTACAGGCACGCCGCGTTTCGCGAGGCTACCGATCGCGGTGACCGAGAGATGCAGCGGTCCGCGCGATGCGCACAAATCTCCTCCGACGAGTGCGCAATCGAATTCAGCGGCAGTGGAGCGCACACCGGCGATGAGAGCGCGCAGTTCGCGCTCGGTGCGCTCGCGCGGTGCCGAGATCGTGAGCAGCAGCGCCCTGGGTTTCGACGCCGTCGCTGCGAGATCGGACAGCGAACGACACGCGGATTTGCGGCCCACGGCTCGCAGGCTCGCGTCGGGCTCGAAATGCACGCCTTCGACGCATTGATCGACGCACACGACCTCGCGTCCGTCGAATGGGCGCAGTACGGCCGCATCGTGGCCACGGCTGCCGGCGAGCACGCTCGGTCGGCGCCACGTCGCAAACCACCGGTGCAAGTTGTCTTCGCTCCAAGCCATGGGGCGCGTGATCTTATCGTCTCGCCGCTGCGACGCTTTTCACTCCTGACCAAGAGCGGTGGTTCCTTGAGCGCGCATCGTCGTGCGTGAATCGAACGGCACGCCTAGCCGACGACGTACCGACGGCAGCGTGGCCATCTTGATTCGGCGCACACTGGCGCCAGGGAAGCGTCGGCGACGAGATCGCTCTCGCTGCTGTGCTTCGCGCGGGATCGCTTCGCCTCTGGACCCGGATCATCAGGTCCCGCCCATGGACGCGAGGTAGCGCGCGCACGCCGACGCCGGATCTGCTGCGTGCGCGATTCCACCCAGGACCGCCAGCCCGAAAGCGCCGCTCGCGCGGGCTTCCGGAGCGTCCTCGGGACGCATGCCACCCAGCGCCCAAACGGGTTGCGTCGTGGACTTCACCCTGTGCGCGAGAGCGTCGAAGCCCGTGGCCGCGCGCACGCCGCGCTTCGAAGGCGTGTCGCGCACGGGACCGAACACGAGGTAGTCGCACCCTTCGAACGTGCGCGGATCGTCATCGACGTGGCTCGAATATCCGATGCCTACGTCACTCGGGAGCAGATCTCGGGCGGCGCGCGGAGCGAGCGAGCGCCAGCCCAGGTGAACTGCGTCCGCTCGTGCGGCCTCGACGAGATGTACGCGATCGTGAAGGCACAGCCAACCGTCGCCGAGGATCGTGCGCAGTCGTCGCGCGACGGCGAGGGTGACTCGATCGCACCACTGCGGCTCGCGCAGCACGACGCCGCCAAGACCGACTCCCACGCATGCTTTCACGAGCTGCACGACGCGCTGTCCGTCCGCGTCGGCGACGTCACCTGGCGTGAGCAGCAAGAGCCGCGGCGGAGAACGCATCGCCACTCACTCGTCGATTTCGACGAGGTAGCCGAGTTCGCGCAAGAGCGACTGCGTGCGCCGCAGCGTCGAATTGGAAACGAGCCGCACGCGCTTTTCGTCGAGAGCCTCGCGCACGAGCGGTCGCACGCCGGGATCCGCGCGGAAACGTGTCATCGCGTCGCCGTCCTCGCCCGTCACGACGAAATCGTCCGACATGTGCATCACGCCCGCGCGCACGGCCCAGTCGCGGATCGAATACAAAACGTTCTGCGGCACGGGCGTGCGCGAATGTTGTTCGAGCGTCGTCACGATGCGGCGCAAGTACATACCCTCGGACAGCGCGCGCTGGATCGAGCGATCGTTCACGCGGAAATGCAGCACGCTGCCTTGGCTCTCGCGCACGCAGAAACGGTCGAGGTCGTGGATCAACTCGCCGTCGTCGCCGGTCGGAAACAGCACGACTTCGAAGTCAGGGGTGACGACGAGGCTGCCGACTCCGGCACGGGCGCCCTCCGGTGTGCCCTCCATCACTCCGAGCAAGCGCGCGCCGGTGCGGGTCAAGCGCATCGCCACCGGGCGCCCACTCTTGTCGTAGCCGAGGTCGACGATGCCGAGCAAGTACAGCCGCTGTCGCACCCACGACACGAGACTCCACGCGAGTCGCTGGATGTCGTCCATCGGCGTGTATTGGCCGGATTGGAAACGCGACGCGAAGAAATCGTCGACGGCGAGATCGTCGAGCGAGCAGATGTAGGTGTTGCGCGCGAGAAACGGCACGTACATCAGGTCGTACCAGACCAGCGGTTCGACGCGCTTCAAGAGGCGCATCAAGATCCGACGCATGCGCACTTGGTGGTAGTACTCGCCGGGCAGGTCGCGCTCTTCGATGCAGTACTCGAGCAGCGAGCGCAGTTTCGCTTCGAGATCGTGCGGTTCCCAGGCGCGTCCCGCAGCGGACAGAGCGAACGTGCGCTCGCCCGTCGATTCGATCAGGTGCGCGTGCCGCGCGAATCCGTAGATGAAACCGAGGACCGCCGTGCGCGACAGTTCGCGGCCGGGATTCGGAATCAGGTCTTCTTGGATGCGGCGCTCGGTCGTCTTGAGATCTCGCCGCGCACCGTGAAACGCACGTCGTGTTCGATGATGAACGAGATGAAGCGCGACATGTTCGACACGAGGTCGACGCCGTGCCCGGCTTCCTCGTGCGGCCGATCGGGATCGCCGGGGACAGCCTTGCGCCGCAACCACGCCAGCGCGACCTCGTTGAACACGAGCAGCGTTTCGTCTGCGTGTTGAATGCCGTACCGACCGAGCTCGAGCCGCTCGACCGTTCCGATCATCGATTCCTCGAGCGCGTGTCCCCAACGGCGACCATCCCACGGAACCTCGACGTCCATGCGGTCGAACAAGTTCTTCGGCAGAATTCCACCGAACTCGACGATGGTCTTCTCGATCAGTTGGCGCAGACCTTCAGGGAGGCGTTCGATTCTCGCAACCGCCGCCGATTCGTTCGCGTAGAGCTTGTACATCTCGCGGATGCGGCTCGGCGGCGTGCGCGAACTCTTCGCCGGATCGTCGTAGATGCGATCGATGTGACCGCGCAGCGTGAAGATGTCGAAGATGCCGCGCCGGCGCG
>JAWXBU010000210.1:0-8825 GCA_034440255.1 Planctomycetota bacterium
ACGCAGCACGCCGTGACACGTCAGCAAGTGCGTCCGAGGCCGAGGAAGGTAAGCCCCGGTCCGCGCAGCGGAGCGCGAGGTCACTGCGCGTCATCGCGCAGGGGATCCCGCCGCGAGCCGCGATGAGAAAATCGAGCGGCTCGAACACGATCGCGGACGTGACGACCGTCGCGCAGCGAGATCAGTGCGCCGTTCTTGGCCTCGATCGGACCCACGAGAGTTCACGAAGATCGAATTGCTCGCTCGCCGCGCCGATTTAGGACGTGACGACCCCGACCCAGCGTGAACTCGTCGGTTCGGTCAGGGCACGATCGTGAAGCTGACCGCGTTCGACCACGCGGCTCCGCTCGGCGACACGCTCGACGTGACGAGCCCTTGGAACGAATACGTTTGCCCGATGAAGATCGGCGCCGTCGGAATCGTGCGTTGGAAGAGGAAGCCCGGGCCGGGCGCGACGGGGAAGGTGACCCACGGGAAATTCGCGATCGCGTTCATGTCGAACTCGCCGAACGGAGTAGCGATCGGCGCGCCGAAGGCTCCGCGGCCCAGCCGCATCGAAGACGAGTCGCCCGCGGTTCCGAAGGTCTCGAGCCCGAGCAGCGTTCCTTGTTGTCCGGTCGTGTCGATGTCGAGCGTGCGGAACTCGTGACAACCGATGTCCGCCCTTTCAAATGTGTCGAGATCGCCGTCGACGGAACGCGCGACACCGTTCAAATCGAGTGTGCCGACCGGCGTCGACGGTTTGCCCGCGTCGATCACAGGGCTGCCGAAGTACACGCGGAAATCGCCGCCGAAGGGATTCTGGAACAAAGGATCCGCGCCGCCGATCTGCGAGAACGTGCTCGTGGGGGAGTTCGGGGCCGAGAAGTCCGTGCCGTTGCCCCACAGGAGCGTGCTGTCGAGTGTGTACGTCGGCGGATTGTTCCCGTTATTCGTGGTGACGATGCCGAACGCGTTGTTCGCGATCGTGCAACGCGTGAGTGTCGAGCCGACGGTGGCGAGAAGCGACGTCTGGGGCGCCCATCCGCTCTGATTGTTCGCGAACAGGCAATCGGAGAACGAAGTGGTCAAGAACCCGAAGCCTTGGGACGTGGACGTCCCCGCCACCGCTGCGGCGCGCACGCCGGCCGCTCCATTGCCGAGGAAACTGCAGCGCGCAAAACTGGTGGCCACGCTCGTGCGGACGTTGAGAAACACGCCGTCCTGGATGTTGCTCACGAACGCACAATCGCTCGCGTCCAAGGTGTTCGAGCCCGAATTCCCTGAGAGGAAGAGTCCCTGTCCGCATGCTTCCACGCGCACGCCCGACAGTTGGACGTGGAAGTTCGCGCCGCTGCCTTGGAACGACGAACTCGTCATGCCGAGGCCGACCGTCGTTGCGTTGCGCAGAACCAAGTCGCTGAAGCTCGTCGTGGTCGAACTCCAAGACCAGGTCAGGTCGATGCAACTGGCGGCGCCCTGCAACGTGAACCCGCGCAGTGTGGCGACCGAAGCCGGAACCGGCAGCGCCGGAAAGTTCAGGATCTGGATGACGACCGTCGCTCCACTTCCGTCCACGATCGTGTTCGTCGGTCCACTGTCCCCGACGACGTGTTGACCGCGGAACTGGAGTGGAAACGTCTCACCACTCGCCGCTGAATAGGTTCCAGGCGCGACGTGGATCGTGTGCGCATTGCCCTGACTCGCGTTCGCGGCGGCGAACGTCAACGTCTGCCAGGCGGTCGCGGGACTCGTGCCTGGGTTGGCGTTGTTTCCATTCGCGACATCGACGTAGAAGTCCGTCGCGAAAGCCGTGCTCGAGAGGCAGGAGAGCACCACACAGGACAGGACACGACGAGCACTCGATCGCAGCATGAAATCGCCCGCTCGCATGGTAACTCCGACTGCCGATTGTGTCGGACTGCGCGGTGTTTTCTGCGGACAGGCCGCCACGCTCGAAGAGCAGCGTCAGCCCGTCGATCGCAGGCACTTCGATTCGTATTCGCGAACCTTCGAGGAATGCTCCCGGGCGACGCGAATCAAGCCGAAGTTCTGCATCAGCGTTGCCTCACACTGGGTTCTCGAGCCGGATCTCGAAACGTGCGCCGCCCGAGGCTCCGCTCGTGATTTCGATCTTGCCGCCGTGTTCTTCGACGATCTTCCGGCAGATCGGCAGGCCGAGGCCGGTGCCGCAGGCCTTGGTCGTCACGAAGGGCTTGAAGACGCTCGCGCGCTGCTCCTCGGGAATTCCGGGGCCGTCGTCCTCGATCGCGAGCAGAACGCCGTGCCGGCCGTGGTACCCGGCGAACAGGTCGATATGCGCTCCCGTTCCCTTGGCCTCGACCGCGTTCATGATCAGGTTCGAGAGGACTTCCTCGAACAGTTGACCGTCACCGTGGAAGCGCACTGCGGCATTCGGCACGTGAATCCGGACCTCCGCGCCTGCGTGTTGCAGTTGCGAGCGCAGGTGTGCAACGGTGTCCTCGTACAGCGTCCGTGCGTCGAGATCGATGGGCTTCAGCCTGAGCGGTTTGGCGAACGACAGCGTGCCGCGCATCATGTGCTCGAGACGCTGCATGCGCGCGACGAGATCCGCGAGGATCGCGTGCTCGTCCGCGCCGAGCTTGTCCGCGACGGCGCGCAGCGCGAGGTTGACTGCCGTGATCGGGTTCTTGATCTCGTGCGCCAGCACGGCCGCCGACTCGCCGATCTGGGCGAGGGCACGCAACATGGATGTCTCGGCGCGCTGCGCGGTCTTCAGCTCGGTGACGTTGCGACCCTCGGGGATCAGCATCACGACACGACCGGCTTCGTCCTTGATGGGGGTCAGCGAGAAATCGATGTCCAGCGTCGCTCCGCTGCGCGTGCGCTGGGCGATCTCGAAGCGCACGAACTCACCCAGCGCTGCCCGCGCGACCCCCTCTCGGATGCGGGTCTGCATCTCTATCGAATGCGACCACCAGCTCGTGTCCCAGAAAGGGCGACCGAGGACTTCCTCACGCGTGACTCCTGCCGAGTCACAGGCTGTCTGGTTGGCTTCGACCAGGATCCCATCGGGACGCAGGAGGCCGATGAATTGGAAGGTGCTGTCGAAGAGCGCATGGAAGCGCCGCTCGCTCTCGCGCAGGGCGGCTTCAGCGGCCTTCTTCTCGGTCACGTCGCGGAAGGCGCCCGTGAAAAGCCAGCCGCCGGGAAAATCCGCGCGAGCGACCGAGAGTTCGCAAGTGATCTGCGTGCCGTCCTTGCGCAAGACCTCGAACTCGCGCGTGCGCCCGAGGATGTGCGTGAACCCGGTGCGACGGTAGTTCTCGAGGTACTGGTCGTGTTGCGACTGGTGCGGCTCGGCCATCAACATCTTGATGTTGCGACCCACGAGCTCCTGCGGTTCGAAGCCGAAGATCCGCTTCACGGAATCGCTCGCCGCATGGATCCTGCCGTGGTCGTCGATCACGACGGTCGCATCGAGCAGCGAAGCGAACAGAGCCTTGTGCTGGGCCTCGGAGCGCCACAAGGCGTCGTGGATCCACTTGCGCCCGTCCGGTGTCGCCCGCGCTACCGCCAACTGCTCTTCCAAATCGGCCACGCGGCGCTGCAGCGCCTCCAGCCCGCCCCTTTGCACGGCTGCGAAGTCCTCACTCTCGAGATCGTCTCTGGGCTGCATGCCGGCGTGCTTCTCGTTCTGACCGTGCATGGTACTTCGAACGTTCGGAGAACGATTCAGCGAGTTGCCTCGGATCGGCGGTTGGTCAGGATTTCGAGACACGATCTTCGCTTCAGCGGCTGACTCCGCGGATGGGACGTTTGCGCGTAACGCTCTTCGTGGTCTTCGATTTCGGTAAGGGTCGCGCCGACTGAATCGCCTCTTCGCCGGGACGCGCTCGTCCTCGAGCAAGGTCGATCGGCCGCGCGTACGATCGGGCGCACGATGGGCCTTCTCCAGCGCGAGCTCCAAGTGCGCACGAGCGGTCGCGGGCTCGTCGATCTCACCGCGCAGATCGCGGCCGTGGTCCGTGCTTCGCGCGTCACGACCGGCACGTGCGTCGTCTTCTGCCGCCACACGTCCGCGAGCTTATTGATCACGGAGAACGCCGATCCGTCCGCGCGGGGCGACGTGCTCGCGTGGCTCGAACGTCTCGCGCCCGATGGCGATCCGCGCAACGCGCACGACGACGAAGGTCCGGACGACAGCCCTGCACACCAGCGCAGCGCGATCACGCGGACGAGCGAGACGATCCCCGTGAGCGGCGGTGAGCTCGCGCTCGGCCGCTGGCAGGGCGTGTTCCTCGTCGAACAGCGCCTCGCGGGACATGCGCGCACGATCGTCGTGCACGTGAGCGGCGAGTAGGACGCGAGCGTCCCGCACGCAGAAGAAACGCGCTCCCGTCGATGGTGGGTCGACGGGTCCCTCCGTGTCACGGCAGCCAGGTGAGCTCGAGTCCGTTCGTCAGATTGAACGTGCTCGCCGTGCAGAACGCGGCCGCGTCGCGATACCACGCCTGGTACATGCGCACGGCGCCTGCGACGTTCACGCCGCGGATCGAGATCGGGAGGTCGCCGAAGCCGGGGTAGCCCGAAACGCCCGCGACGGCCGTCTGCGTGCCTAGACGTACGATGGTGCCGCCGACGCAGCGCAGCCCGTCACCGAAGACGTCTCCCGCTCCGCCGTTCGCACGCGCCGTGCCTTGGAAGTAGAGCGCGGGTGCGTTCGGCAGGCTCGACGCCTGCAGCACGAGCGCGTCGCCCGAGACGCTCGCCGTTCCGATCGCGCGCAATCGCCCGCCCGTTCCCAGCGAATGGAGGCAGCCCACGTCCGCGCCGCTTGCGCTGGCGTTGCCGCACGGGCATGCGGTGCCACCGCCGTCACCCGCGCAGAAGAGCGTCACCGGCTCGACCGTCGTGAGGCGCGCGGCGCCGATCGCGAGCGTCGTCGGCTCGCGCACCGCGCACAGCATCTGCCGGCGGTTGTTGATGTCGGACGCACCGTACCACTGCACGAGCCAACCGCCTTGCGACGGATCGATGAGCTGGCCGATCGGGAAGTCGCCGAGGCCTTCCAACCGCACGCGTGCTGCTGAGAAGTAGACGTACGTCAGGACGTCGCCGAGGTCGTTGATCGCGGTGGCCGAGGTCGTCGACGCACAGCCACCGACGGTCAGCCAGCCGCTCGACGGCAAGTAGCGCATCGGGAAGCTCGGGCACGTCGAGGAGTTGCCCTGGATGTAGCCGCACATCCCATCGAGCTCGTTCAACGCCGCCGCCCCGAAGCCTTGCCAGATGCCCGGCGGCAGGGCGATGAGATCGATCGCCCCGGTGTTCAGGTCGTAGAGCTCGTTCCGCGCCAACACCTTGCGACGGTCGTTGACGTCGGCGACTTCGCTCGAGAGCCCCGGCAGCACGACTGCACCGCTCGTCGCGTAGAGCACCGCGTGCGTCACGTACGCCCAAGGGACCGTGCCCGACGAGCCGACGATGTCGCCGAGGTTGTTCACGCCCGTGGCGTAGCTGTAGAGGTCGCCGGTGGGCTCGCCCAGCACCTCGACCACGTAGCCGCTCGGCGTCGGGCGCCAGGCCGCGGCGTGGGCGGATGTCGCGGGCACCGTCGACGTGCTGACGACGCCGACGACGAGGCCCGCGTCGTTCACGTCGTACGCGGACGAGCTCAGGTACCCGGCGGGCAGCGGGAGCGGCGTGAACGACTGGCCGGGCAGCGCAATCGCGGCGCACCTCACGTCACCGGGGAGATTCATCGAGCCCACTGCGACGCCGAGTTCGTTGAGCGCGCTCGCCGCCGTGTCGGCGCCCAGGAATTCCACGGTGTAGCTCGGGACCTGCGCCGAAGCGGAAACGGTGCCGAGCAGCGCGAAGGTGAGGAGTGCATGGGTCAGGGAGTGCATGGAGGGTCCTTTGGTTTGTGCCGGTCGTCCGTCGTTGGTCAACCGCTCCCATTCTCGATCATCGTGTCGCGCACGTCCGGTCCCCTTAGTGCGTAGGCCGAGCTGATCGAGTCAGCAGGTTTCGCTTCGTCTGCGCGTACTCGACGACGCGCACATCGAACGGGTCGGACCGCTGATCGCGCTGTGCTTTGCTCTCACGTTGGAGGATCCAGCGCACGTGTCTGACTCGCGGCAGGTCCGTCCGGACCTTGGACTCGTCCCGCGCATGCTCGACTCGGGTGCATGCACGCCGCAACTACGCATCACGAAGGCCCGCTGGGTGCGTCGTCCGCGAATCCTCTGCTCACCTACCACGGCGTGGCCGCGTCGACTGTGCCCTGGCGCGACGAGATCGTGCCTGCTCCTCGCCCTTCTCAGAGGCCAGCACCCAACGCCTCTCACGACGAGCCGACACCCAACAGGATTCACTCTCCCGATCGCCGCGCCACGTGGACCCAGCTATTGCGCCGCGTGTTCTACCTCTCCGTCAGCCAGCCCAAACTCGCCAGCCTCGCTCACTCCTTCGCGAGTTCGTACACGCCCTGGCGCCCGCCGCGCAATTCGCCGCGGCGCACCAATTCGCTCCACACGTCGCGCGAAAAACGCGGGGGAGCGGTGATGCCCAGGATCGAGGAACCGCCGCCGTCCGTCATCGGATTGCGACCGATCTTCGACTCGTCGTCGAGGCGCGTGACTTTCATGCTCTTGCGAAACGCCTTCATAGCGCGGCGCATGACTTCCATGTCCAGTTCGGGCAACGCGCGCTTGCCGGCATCCCAGGCCTCGACGATTGCGCGCAATGCGGCGTAGTCCTTCGCCTCGACCGCGGCCGCGAGGTCGGCGTCCGTCGTTCCCACGGCTTTGACCGCGGCGTGCGCGCGATCCCACGGCGCTGGACTAGTGGGATCACCCTGCAATTCGACGACGCAGGATTCGAGGAGACGACTCAGGAGCGATGTGCCGGGATCGAACATCGACTGGAAGATATAGCCTCGCCCGACGAACCACGCACGGTGCCCGCTTTCCGCCGGGCGCAACCCCGTTTCACTGATCGTCGTCGTCTTCGATGCCGAGCTGAACGCGACCCTCGGGCGAAATCTTCTGCGGGCTCCACGCCGGATCCCACACGATTTGGATCTCGGTGCCGGTGATCCCGGGCAGCGCGTTGATGCGGCGCTTCATCACTTCGGGAATCGTGCGTGCCTCGGGGCAGCTCTGCGACGTCAGGGTCATCGTCACGTTGCACACGCCGGTGTCCTGCACCTTCACGTCGTAGATCAGACCGAGGTCGACGATGTTGACCGGGATCTCGGGATCAAAGACCTGCTTGAGTTCTTTGTAGACGTCTTCGCTGGTGGGCATGTGGAGGCTCGCTCGGACTGTGGGGCGCGAGATTCTACCGCGCAGGCCGCTTCATATGGGTGAGGAAAGGTCCGGCATCAAGCACCCGCAGCCCGGCGACGCACTTCGATCAAGTCGAGAGGGAGCGGATCTTCGATCGCGAGCGGCTCGTTCGTGAGCGGATGATCGAACGCCAATTTCCACGCGTGCAGCGCGACCCGCCGACTCGGAATGCGCACGGACGAGTCCTTCCCACGCGCATATTTTCTCTCGCCGATGAGCGGAAATCCGCCGTGCGCGAAGTGCAGCCGAATCTGATTCCTCCGGCCTGTGACGAGATCGACTTCGAGCTCCGTCGTCGTGCGCCACGCGTTCAACGTCTTGAAGCGCGTTTCGGATTTCTTGCCATGCGCCGAAACGCGCGCGATAGGACCATCCTCGAGGATGGGGAAATGAAACGCACCGCTAGGTGGTTTCACGTGCCCTTCCGCCAGCGCCCAATACGTTTTCGAGAGGGCGCGAGCGCGAAACATGTCCTCGATCGCCGCTCGCGCCGCGTCTGTGCGCGCGAACATCACGCACCCGGAAACCTCACGATCGAGGCGGTGAACAGGCACCGCGACCAGACCTTGTTCGGCCAGCGCCTCGGGCAACGACGCACCGATTTCACCGCCCGTCACGACCGATAGGAGGCCCGCAGGCTTCGAAACCACGAGCAAATGCTCGTCTTCGAAGAGGATTGGAATCGGCTTCGCCACGCGGCAGAAGATAGCGGGATCCGGCGCTCAGCGGAGCGCCCTCGCACGAACCACGCTTGACAATTGCACCGTGGATCGCGGAGGGTGCGCGCGATGTCGAAGCCTCTCGTGATCGTCGAATCTCCGGCCAAAGCCCGGACCATCGCCAAGTTTTTGGGCCCGGATTACGAGGTCGAGGCCTCGATCGGGCATGTGCGCGACCTGCCTGCGAACGCTTCCGAGATCCCCGCCGCAGTGAAAGCCTTGCCGTGGTCGCGCGTCGGCGTCGACATCGATGCGGGCTTCGTTCCGCTCTACGTGGTGTCGGCCGACAAGAAGGCCAAGATCCGCGACCTGAAGGCCAAGCTGAAGAACGCGAGCATCCTCTATCTCGCGACCGACGAAGACCGCGAGGGCGAGGCGATCTCGTGGCACTTGCTCGAACTGCTGCAACCGAAAGTGCCGGTCAAGCGGATGGTGTTCCACGAGATCACCAAGGCCGCCATCCACGAAGCGCTCGAGAATTGTCGCGACGTCGACACGGCGCTCGTCGACGCGCAAGAGGCGCGGCGCATCCTCGATCGGTTGTACGGCTACGAAGTTTCGCCCGTCCTGTGGCGCAAGATCGCGCCGCGCTTGTCGGCTGGCCGCGTGCAGAGCGTCGCCACGCGTCTGATCGTCGAGCGCGAAAAAGAGCGCATCGCGTTCGTGCCGGCCAAGTGGTGGGACGCAAAGGTCGTGCTCGAGCACGAAGGCACGTCGTTCCCAGCCGAAGTGACAGCGCTCGACGGCGTGACGCTCGCGCAGGGCCGCGATTTCGGGCCCGACGGCAAGC
>JAWXBU010000211.1:0-2540 GCA_034440255.1 Planctomycetota bacterium
GTCGGGCTCGCGGCGAGCACGTCGGGACGACCGTCGCCGTTCACGTCGCCGACGCCGGCGACGACAGTGCCGTGCGCGTCGAAAGCGGCCACGGAGTCGAATGTGTAGAGGTTGGTCGTGCCGTTGGCACCCGACTTCACGTAGACGCGACCGTTGCCGCTGGCGAAACCCGGCGCGCCCACGACGATGTCCGCGAAGCCGTCGCCGTTGACGTCGCCCGCACCATCGACCGAGACGCCGAAGCGATCATCGTTCGTGACGCCGTTGATCGTGTAGAGCGTCGCTCCGTTGGCGCCGCTGTAGACGCGCACGAAACCCTCGCCGCCGCCGAACAGGTTGCCGTCCTCCGGCGCACCGACGACGAAGTCGTTCTTGCCGTCGTTGTTGACGTCACCGCACGAACGCACGGCGACGCCGAGGCGGTCGTTGGCCTTGTCCCCGAGCTTCGGGTACAGCAGCGTTTGAGCAGAGGATGTGCTCGCAGAGAGTGCGGATGCGGCGAGCGAGAAGAACAGTGTGCGTTGCGTGTGCGGCGTCATGGTGTGAGAGCGAGATTGAGTGGCGTTTCGAGCCGAATGAGCCCTGCGTGCGGCGCAGGACGGAGAGCGAGGAACAGCTAACAGTACCCTCTGTCGCCGAACCCGGCTAGACGCGCACCGCCTCGCGAATCGGTGTCGCGCAGCACGCATCGAAAGTCTTTCGAGCGTGACGCGCGGAAGCGGACTTTTGTTCCACGCTGCGATCGACCGAGTCCCGTGCAGGGCTCCGCGCTCGCCTCTTCGAGCCGCGGGTGCTCACGCGGCCGGCCCATTTTTTCGCAGGGGCTCTCGATGTGAAAAGCGCTTCACGTCGCAAGCTGCCGCCGAGCATCAGACGTCGTGTGCAGAGCCGCGCACGACATCGCGAGGCTCTGCTCGGCGAGCACGCGCGCTACCGCAGGCGTCGAATGCGATCGTGTCGTGTGCGCCGGTGGAGCGCCGACGCGACTCAAAGCGGCGCAGGACGCGACTGCGAGACGAGGTGTCCCGCTTCCGGCAGGATGATTGCGGTGAGCGCCAATTCGAGCGCTTTCGGCGAGCCGGGCAGCGCGAGCACGACCTTGCCGCCGACGATTCCGCCGACCGCGCGCGACAGCAACGCGGCGCTCCCGATCGCTTGGAAAGACAGCGCCCGGAACAGTTCTCCGAAGCCGGGAATGTCGCTCTCGAAGAGTTTCACGAGCGTCGGATACGTGACGTCGCGCGGCGCGATCCCGGTGCCGCCGGTGGTGAGCACGAGGTCCACGTTCGCATCGCGCGCGGCCCGTGACACGACGTCGGTGATCGAGTCGGCGTCGTCCTTCACGATCTCGCGCATCGTCACTGCGTGACCGGCCGCTTCCAAACGTTCGACGAGCAACGGACCGCCGCGATCACTCGCACTGTCGCGCGTGTCGCTGATCGTTATCACCGCGAAACGCAGCGGGTGCTTCGACTCGGTGCGATGCCGCTCGAGACTCACGACCGGCCTCGCGCCTCGTCGAACGCCCGGCGCATGCGGCGCACGCGCGTGACTTCGACGGGCAGTTCGACACGCCCCTCGCATTTCAACGCGGTCCCCACGATCGCACCGTCGGCGTCCTCCAACAGGTCGCGGGCATTCTCGATCGTCACGCCCGAACCGAGGTAGATCGGCGCGCGCGGAAGAATCGTGCGCACGTCCGTGACGCGCTGCGTGTCGGGTGCTTGTCCCGTGCCGGCGCCGGAGACGATGAGCGCGTCTGCGAGCCCGCGCTGATGCGTGTCCAGCGCGCTCTGCGCGATCGTCTCCTGACCGAGCGGCGAGGCATGCTTGACGTGCACGTCGGCCCAGATTCCGACGGTCGGGCACAGGCGCAGACGCTCGCGCAAAGTCTCCGCGGCGCGGCCCTCGACGAGCCCTTGGTCGGTCACCGCCGCGCCGACGTGCACGTTCACGCGCACGAAGTTCGCTCCGGTCGCAGCCGCGATCCCGAGTGCCGCGCGCACGTCGTTGCGCAGCACGTTCACGCCGATCGGAAGGGAGCGCTTGACGCTGCGCTGGACGGCGTCGACGACGAGTGTGAGCGCAGCGATCGTCTCGCTCGGCACGCTGTCTTTGAAGAAGGGCGCGTCGCCGAAATTCTCGACGATGAGTGCGTCACAACCGCCTTCGACGAGGGCGCGCGCGTCGTCCATCGCGAGCTTCAAGAGCTGCTCGAGCGCGCTCGTGCGCTCCGCATGGGCAGCCTTGGCGAACGCCGGGAAACGAGGGGAACCGGGCAGCGGACTCGCATGCACGACACCGATCAACTGCAGACGTTTCGATCGCTTCGTCGACATGTTTGGAAGGACTCACACAGCGGGCGAGAGAGATTGGAACTCGTGAACGGATGAAACGATCTGCAGCGTCTCCGGCCCCCGCGTTGGCGCAGTGTCGGCTCGGCGCTCGGGTGCGGACGCTCGCCACCAAAACGCGGGCGGCTGGCCAAGCAGCGCAATCAGGCCGAACTGCGCGATGGAGACACTGCGCGCTGGAGACAC
>JAWXBU010000212.1:0-16599 GCA_034440255.1 Planctomycetota bacterium
ACCAAGTGTGGCGAGCTGCGGCAAAGTGTGGCGAGCTGCGGCAAAGTGTGGCGAGCTGCGACCAAGTGTGGCGAGCTGCGGCCAAGTGTGGCGAGCTGCGGCCAAGTGTGGCTGAGGCGGCTCGGGAGTGGCCGGATGGGGAATGTGGCGCTCGCGGGGGCAGCGTGCGGGCGCTTTAGCGACGATTCAGCGACAGATCGAACGGACCACGCGACGTAGGAAGTGCTCGAGTTCGCGTTGATTGGTGCTCTCGGGGGCCACTCGTGCGCCAATTTTTCGCGCGCACGCGCGACCTTTGCGATCGCAGGTGACGGCGACAGCGAGTTGGCGCCGATCGCTCGGGAGCGTGCTCTCCAAGGTCAATTGGAGGAGCGCGTCGCGCCAGCCGATCTCGAGCATGCGCTCGGTCCCGTCCGAACGGCGCAGGCGGTAGCGGACACCACTTTCGGCCGGCCCATCGAGGGAGGAGCAGCCCGCGAACACGATGCCCAGGCGGCGCGTGACAGCGATGGGGCCCGCATTCAGGTTGAGGTCGCGCAGGCGCCGCAAAAGCAGGCGGGCCTTGTCGGAAGGGAGCGTCGGCGAACTGAGTTCGAACACGTGGGTTGCGTACCGGTAGGGGTGGGGGCGACTAGGACGCGGCGTCCGCGGCGCGAATCAGGCAGGGGAGGCTTGCTATCGGCAAAACGAGCCGCGAAATGGAGGATGTGCCTTCCCGTGACGGAGACGCCGCGATGATTTCGATGAAGATGTCCCCAAACAGTTCCCTGATCCGGTCCACCAGCGTGCTGATGCTGCTCGTTCTCGGAGGTCTCGCGACCTTCGGCGTACGCGCGCTCGCCGGTCCGCTCTTCGAAGATCCGCCGGCCGTTGCCTCCGTGCCAGTCACGGCCGAGTCGCTCGCCGAGACGATCAAGAAGATCAAGTCCGAGACGGATCGGACGAAGCCCGACGTGCTGAGAGAGATCGCCGCATTGAAGTCGCGCGAAGCAGTGAACGGACTGCTCGAAGCGTACGACGCCATGCAGACGATCTTCATGAAGCGTGAAGTCGTGCGCGTGTTGCCGGCGTTCGATGGTGTCGGCGATGCCGAGCAAGTCGCGTTACAGAAATTGATGGACCTCTCGACGGGATCGACCGAGGTGGAGTTGCGCGATGCTGCACTCGACGCGATGGGGATGTTCCGCGGACACGGCAAGGACTTCTTGCGGCAGATCGTGACGAGCGAAGCCGACGACGGCGTCCGCGAGAAAGCGATGAAGCTCCACGTGCGCCTCGCGACGAAGGACGACTTCCCGTGGTATCGCGAACTGTGCATCCCGAAGGAAGACGAGAAGGGCGACAAGGAACGCGAGAAGGCCGAGAAAGAAGCCAAGAAGAAGGCTGAGAAGGAAGCGAAGGAGAAAGAGAAGCAGAAGGGCAAGGGCGAGAAGGAAGAGGAAGCGGCGCCCAAGAAGAAGAAGCTCGTCAACATCAACCCGATTCGTCTGACGTGCTACGAGGCGATCGCGAGTTCGCTCACCGTCGACGAGTTGATGAAGTCGAAGAAGGACAAGTACCCGAAGATCCGCCGCGCGGCTCTCGAAGAACTCGCGTCACGCGGTGACAAGAAGACCACGGAGTTCGCCGAGGACATCCTGAAGAACGACGCGGACATGGCCGAAAACCGCGTCATCGCCGCTCGGATCCTGGCCAAGATCGAAGGCACGAAAGCCGCGCCTGAATTCATGAAACGCGCTTCGAGCGTGGATTCACCGGTCGAATTGCGCCGCGGACTCGCTGAAATCCTGATCGCGTTCAACGACGAAGAGATCAACAAGCAATTGATCGGCGATCTCGGCAGAGGCAAAGGCGTCGGCGAGAAATTGTTCCAGGTGTACGTCGTGCGCTCGCTGCAGGACGAGCGTGTCGACAAAGCACTCTTGAAGATGCTCGGCGACAAGGAGAAGGAAGTTCAGATCGCCGTCGCCAAGGTGCTCGGCGAACGCAAGTACAAAGACGCTCTACCCGCGCTGCGCAAGATGTGGGAGAAGGGCAACAAGGATCGCGAAGTCATGCGCGCCGGCCTGATGGCGACCGCGATGATTCGTCAAGGCGATGCGACTTGGATCGACGAGCTCGTCGCGATGACGAAGCACGAGGATCCTGAACTGCGCAGCCTCGCGATCGACGGACTCGGCAACGTCGCCGACAAGTCGCACCTCGACAAGCTGACCGCCGCACTCGACGACAAGAATTGGTCGACGCGCCTCGCGGCGCTCGAAGCTCTCGAGCGACTGCACATGAAGGAAGCGATCTCGCCCATCATCCTGCGCATGCAGAGGGAAGAGGGGCGGATGAAGAACGAGTTCGCCAACGCGCTGTGGCGCATGACGGGCCAGCCGTACTCGGACAACACCGAGGGTTGGACGAACTGGTGGAGGGACAACAACGAGAAGTTCCAGTTGCTGTCCGACGCCGACCTCGAGAAGGTCAAGACGGGCGAAGAAGAGTGGCGTCTGCGTCAGACGACGCGCGTCGAATCGAAGTTCTTCGGCATCCGCATCATCAGCCACCGCGTGATCTTCATCATCGACGTGTCGGGTTCGATGGAAGAAGGCCTGCTCAACGACTATCGCGGAAAACCGGCCAAAAGCCGCATGGAAGTCGCCAAGAACGAGCTCGCCAAATGCGTCGAAGGTCTCGATCCGGGCGCGCTCTTCAACATCTACACGTTCTCGAGCGACGTGGAAAAGTGGGTCGACGGAGCGCTGTCCGCCGCGACCGAAAAGAATCGCACGGAAGCTTCTGCGTTCGCGTTGAAGCTGATGGCCGGCGGCGGCACGAATCTGTACGGCGCCGTGCAGTCGGCCTTCGCCGATCCGGACGTCGACACGATCTTCATCATGTCGGACGGCGAACCCTCGGTCGGCGACGTCATCGATCCGGGTCTGATCCGCGATCACGTCGCGGCTTGGAATGCGAACCGCAAGATCGTGATCAACACGATCGCCATCGGCGGGCAGTTCCAGATCCTCGAGTGGCTCGCGAAGGACTCGGGCGGTACGAACGTGAAGTTCGAGTGACGCAACGGTCGCGAGTGAGGACTCTGAAACCGTTTCGAGTGAGCTCCGTCTGTCCGAATCACGCGTGTGATTCGGAACGGATTCACGGCAGCATCGAACGCACTCCGCGCACGAGGACCGGGATCTCGTCGCACGAGATCCGCTGTGGCGTGACGCGCACGATCGCGGCTGCTGAAGCCTCCGTATCCGCGAGCGTGCACGTTTGACGAACGCCTCGTTCACCCTGCTGCGGATCGTCCTCTCGCTCGTCTTCGCGGCGCTGTTGCTCGTCCCGCTGTGGTGGTATGGCGGGCTCGAAGTCGCGGATCTACAGAGCGCGTGGAGCCGCGTGACGCTGAGCGCGCTATGGCCGGCGCTCGCGCTCTACTTGCTCATGAATCTGCTGCGCACCGTGCGTTTCGCCAGCCTGATTCCGCCTGCGGAGCGCCCCGGATTCCTGCCGTTGCTCGGAGTCACCTCCGCCTACTCGATGGCCGCCACCGTGCTGCCCGCGAAGATCGGCGAGGCCTCGTTCGTGCTCTACGCGAAGCGCGTCTGCGGCGTGTCTGCCGCGTCGGGGCTGGCTGCACTCGTCGTGTCGCGCTTGCTCGATCTGGCGACGCTCGCCGGGCTCTTCTCGGTCACGTGTTGGGCGCTGCACCTCGCGGGTGCGTACCCGGGAATCCCGTGGTTCTTGGGCGTCGGAAGCGTGCTCGCCGCGATTTCGGTCGCGTGCTTTTTCTTGAGCGCGCGCGGCGACTTGCTCGTGATCTTCGCCATGACCATCGTGCGTTGGTTCGGCCTCGAGCGCGTTTCGATCGGGCGCACGGTCACCGCGAAAGCAGAGCAAGTCGCGGGTGCTCTGCGCTTCGCCGGCGGCGAAGGACGACTGGTGCGCGCGGCTCTCGTTTCGATCCCGATCTGGATCTCGATCTTCCTCTTCTGCGCCGTGCTCGGTCGCGCCTTCGGATTGCCGAGCGAACTCTCGTACGCCGAACTCGCCTTCGGCAGCGCGCTCGCCATCGTGACGAGCCTCGTGCCGATCAGCGCGTTCGCGAACTTCGGAACGCTCGAAGCCGGTTGGGTGATCGGTTTCGAATTGCTGGGCGTTCCGCGCGATCTGGGTGCAGCGACCGGACTCGGACTGCACGTCGTTCAGGTCGCGCTGTGCGTCGCGGTCGGCATCGTCGGACACCTGATCATGGGTGCGACTAGAAGTTCCAGATCAAGCCCACGACCACGTTGACTCCAGGCGAATCGACGCCCGACCCGTGCACGCGATAGTCGCGGTCGAGGATGTTGTGCACGCCCAAATTCCACGAGGAAATGGCCTCTTTTCCGCCCAACGGACCGCCGATGTCGAGGCTGACCGTGGCCCATCCGGGCGTGCCCGTCGGATCGATGCGTGGGTCGGACTCGTCGTCCGGATTCAAGCGCGACTGACCATCGGCGGCGGTGAAGCGCAACTCGCCCCAGTGCACGAAACTTTGCGTTTCGAGCGGTTCCCACAGCAGTGAAACGAATCCGTGCACTGGCGGCATGCGTCGCGCCGGCACGTCGTCGTAGGTCGCTTCGCCCGTGACCGGATTGACTTCGTCGTCGAACTGACGACCTTGCTGCACCGCGACACCGACGCGCGCAGAGTAGTCGGCCGTTACGTCGCCGAGCTTGCGCTGCACGGTGAGCTCGATCCCGTACAACTCGACCTCGCCCGTGTTGTCGCGCAAGTACGTCTCGTCGCCGAGCGTCGCCGGCACGCCTATGTCGGTCAAGCGTCGGCCGATCGCGTCGTCGATCTCCGTGTACCAGACGGCCATCGAGCCGGCCCACACGTCGCGCGTGTAGTCGAACGCGATTTCTCCGGTCAAGCTCTCCTCGGGATCGAGATCGGCATTGGCGATCTCGGTGCCGCCGAAGGTCGTCGCGTTGCGCGCCAGGTCGTCGAGGTGCGGCGCGCGGAATCCTTGCGCGACGCGTCCGATGAGTCGCAATCCTTCACCGATCGGTCGCGCGACTTCGAGACTCCCCGTCACTGCGTCGAAGTCGCCGTCGACCTCGTTGCCGCCGGCGGGGCCGCTCGTGAATTCGTTGAAGCTGAAATCGAAGCGCGAGTAGCGCGCGCCGACCGTCACGTCGAACGGTTCGAACGCGAGGATCTCATCGCGCACGAAGAGGCCCAAAGCTTGGTAGTGCGCATTCGGTGCAAACGTCGGTTGGCCGGGTACAGACACTCCCGTCCCGATGTTCAGATTCGTGCGCGAGCTGTCGACGTCGTCGATGTCGAGATCGACGCCGTACGTGAGAATTTGGCTCTTTCCGAGCGCTTTTTCGAAGTCCACGCCGAGCCCGTAACCGCGCACGTCGTCCTGTTCGATGCGCCGCTGCGTCGAGCCGGTGTTGCGTTGCACGCGCGTCTCGTTGTACTCACGCAAGAACAAGCGGGTCTGCATGCGATCGCCGAGGAAGTTGCTCTCGGTGTCCGCGTAGGTGAGCGTCGCTCCGGCGTTTTCTTGCAGCGCGAAACGGAACTCCGCGCTCGACGGCGCCGTCTGGCCATAGCCGACGTTCAACCGATCCGTGCGCGGCACGTCGAAGTCGCGATGGATGCGCGCGGCGAAGCGCAAGGATCGATGCTCGTCGAACGCATGTATCCACGAGCCGAACACGGCATTCGCGTGGTAGCCGGTGTTGTCGATCTCGTCCGTGCCGAGGCTGCCGAGGTCGCCGTCGCCGCCGTCCAGCTCGTTCCACTGTCCGTAGGAACCGACGACGAGGAAGCCGTCGCTCGAGGTCGAAAGCGAAGTACCGAGCGAACCCTTGAACCCGTTCGTGGCGGATTCGTACCCGCCATCGACGCCGACCTGCACTCCGTTCATGTTGCCGCGCAAGTCCTTCGAGCCCGGCGCGCGACTCTTCGTCCAGATCAAGATCGCGCCGCCGATCGCATCCGATCCGTACAGAACCGATGCCGGACCGCGCACGATTTCGACGCGCTCGACGATCGCCGGATCGATGGTGTTGAGCGACTGATTCGGTCCGAGTCGCGTCGTTGCGTCGTTCACGCGCACGCCGTCGATCACGATCAGCACTTTTTCCCCGATCAAACAGCGCAAGATGGGCGCGCCGCCGCCGACGTTCGTCTCTTGCAGCCACACGCCGATGCCCGCGGCGCGTTCGATGGCGCGTGGGAGCGAGCGCTCACCGGTCCTCGCCAATTGTGCCGCCGTGACGACCGTGACGTCGGCGCGCGATTGCGTCGCCGGCGCGTCGGAACGCGGCGCAGTGACGATGGTTTGGGAGGGAGTGGATTCCTCGAGGGCGAGGACGGCGAAGATTGCGGGAATGTTCACGGGGGGGCTCCCTGCAACGAGCGCAGGACGAGACGCGCCCGCCAATCGAAACTCCAAGAAATCCGCGACAGACGAAAGGTGCGGCAGATTCAGCGCTGGGCTGGAGTGGACACGACGTCGGCGAGCGTCCTCGCGACGGCCTCACCGATCACGCGACAGCCTTTCGGCGTGTGATGGTGATCGTCGTAGTAGTGCTCGAAATCGGCCGGGACGATCTTCATCACGTCGAGTTGTGCGACGCCAGCGCGCGTCGCCACTTTCGCCACGCGATCGTGCACGAGGCGGTGCAATTTCCACGCGACATCGTGGCTGTAGTAACGCGTGACTTCTCCGGCGTAGGGGCGACCTGTGCCGAAGCTCCACAGCAATTTCTCTTCGTCTGGTGTGAAGTCGCGCTCGATCCACGGTTGATGGACGACGAGCACGTACGACGCTTTCTTCTGCGCGCGCGCGATCAACTTCTCGAACCAGAACTCGAGGCGCTCGAGCATCTCGGTCGAATCGGGAGTCTCGCGGATGATCTCTTTCGCGTTCGAGCGCATGCGCCGCGCATCGGTCAGACGTTTTCCGACGCGTTCACGCACATAGGTCGGCTGACGCAGCCGTCGGTTCCAATACGACGCGACGCGGCGCAGCGCGAGTGTCTTCGGCCCCCAACCGAAAGGACCGTCGGGGTGCTGGGTGAAGAGCGCGCTGCTCGCGATGCGGTTCTCGACGAGGTGTTCCGGTGCACCGCTCTCGAGCCACAGGATGAGATCGCTGACGCCGATCATGAACACGATCGCGTCGAGCTTTGCGTAGCGCGGTAGGACGCGCTCGAGGATCGCGTCGACGTGTCGCGTCGTGACGAGCGAGCGACCGATGTTGCCGACGTGCACCGCTTTCGCACCGAGTTTCCCGAGGTTTTCGGGCGTCGAAAGCTCCGTCTGCATCACGTTCGGCCACGAAGACTTCTGGTCGAGGAACCAACACTCGGCCGCGCTTCCACCGACGACGAGCACGCGGAACAGACGGCTCGCGTCGCTCGGAGCGACGTCGCCTCGTTCACCGTCGGGATTGGTGTGGTGTTCGACGACCGGTTCGAGCGTGGGCAAGGTTTCGCGGTCGAGCAACATCTTCACGCGCGCGTACGGAGCCCAGACGTGCGCCTTGCCGAAGTGTTTCATCCACGCCCGCGTCGCGAACTCGGTGACGACGAAGGCGACGGCCCCCGATCCGACGACGACGAGTGCGATTTCGATCGGCGTCAAAGCGCGCCCTTCTTCCCGCTCGCACCGGCGATGCCGAAGCGGCGCAAGAGCGGCGCAGTGTCGACGTGCCCGTCACCGCGGTACACGAAGGCGAGCCAAACGACTGCGAAAAGGGCGACGAAGAGGATACCCGCCGCGATGAGTTTGGGCCACGTTTCCAGGCCAATTTGCGCTCGGAAGAGCCACAGCAACGCAGCTGGAATCGTCGCGCCGACGCTGGCACGCACGACGACGTAACCGACGTACTCACGGACCGGCACACTCAGTTCGCGACATGCGAGGGTCAGCACGAAGAGTGCGAACAACACGTTCGGGATCGCGGTCCCGAGCGCGACGCCGAAGATGCCGAGCGTGTGGACGAGTGCGAGGCTCACGATCAAGTTGAGCACTCCCATCGCGAGCAATGCGAAGGCCGGCGCCTTGGGTTTGCCGAGGCCCATCAATATCGGCAATGCGACGCCGCGCACCGGCAAATACGCCAAAAACGAGAGCATCAAGACCTGCAACACGCGCCCCGACGGTTCCTCGAATTCAGGTCCGACCCACGCCGCGAGAAACGCCGGTCCCGCGACGAACAAGTAGATGCCGATCAGGAGCACGATCGACAGGCAGATCTTCGACCACTTCAAGAACACGTCGCGCAGCGCTCCCAAGTCACCGACCGTTTTCAACCGTGTCGCCAGCGGCATGACGACTGCTCCGACCGAGATCACGAGGCCCGTCAGCGGATCGAAGAACTTGTTCCCGACGTCGAAAAACGTCGCGTGGACCGGAGCTAGGCTGGAGCTGATGACGATGGCGTCCACGCGGAAGGCCAGCAAGGTACCGACGTTCAAGAGCAGCGCAAAGATGCTGAATCCGAGGATCGCACGTGCCATCGAACGGTCGTATGCAGCGAACGAAAAACGCACGGTGGGATGGCGCTTTTTCAGGAGCGCGAGCGCCGTCGTGAACTCGAAGAGCATCGACACGACGAGCACGATCGCGAGCGCCGGCAACGACGCATTCCACATGAGAAGCGCCACCGTCGTGGCGACGCGCAGAAAGAGCTCGCCACCCATGATCACGTTGCGCGTGACGAAGTCCGAGTGTGCGTCGAAGATGCCGTAGGGGAGTCGCATCGCGAACGCGAACGCGACTTGCAACGAGACGATGGCGAAAGCGAGGCTCGCTCCGTTCGCGATCCCCTCCGGCAACGGATGCGCATTCGCTCCGCGCAAGTACTGACTGTCGAACACGAACCACATCACCGCGCCGACGACGAGCGCAGCAGCGCCCAGGCCTGTGCAAATCGCGAGGCAGGTCGAAATCGCCGCGTTCATGCGCTCGACGTTCTTCGCCGCGACTTGTTCGGCGACGAAACGCACGGACGCCATCGGCACGCCGAGGATCAACAAACTGAGGATCCCCGTGTACGAAACGATCGTGACCCACACGCCGTTTTGTTCGTTGCCCAGGCGGTGCAGCACGAACGGCGAGAGCACCAAAACGACCGCGATCTGCAGCAAGTTCAGGATCCACGTGCTGCCGATGTTCTTGAACAAGCGTTGCTCGAAGGTGTGCGTGTCGTGAAAAGTCGACGAATGGCCGCGAAACGGAGGGTGCAGCTATCGCTTCCCGCGCGGGCCGGTGCAAGCTTCGACTGGGTGATCGGCGGGATCGACGGCGACCTTGCGCTGGATCGCGGATCGAACGAGACTGTCGTGCAGGTTCGAGAGCGCCCTCGGACGATCCACATGTCGACGAAAAGATGGTTCACGAGGACTGCATTCCTCTGCGCGCTCACCGCGGCCGCATCGGCTCAGGTCTGCAATTTGGAGCGCGTCAGCCTGAATCCGAACGGCTCCGACTCGGACAATCATTCCGGCGGCAGCTCGCTGTCGCGTGACGGGCGCTTCGTCGCGTTCGCGAGTTCGGCGGCGAACCTGATCGGGTTGGACACGAACAACGCCGAGGACGTGTTCGTCCACGATCGCGTGCTGGCCTTGACCGAACGCATCAGCGTCGACTCTTTCGGCGGAGAAGCCGACATCCAATCGAGTCTGCCTTCGATCAGTGCCGACGGACGGTACGTCGTGTACTCGAGCTGGGCACGCAACCTCGTGCCCGGCGACACGAACAACACGAACGACGTCTTCTTGCGCGATCGGGTGCTCGGTACGACGACGCGCGTCAGCGTCGATGCGAACGGCGCGGAGGGAAACTACGGTTCGTACCAAGCGACGATCTCGAAAAACGGACGCTGGATCGCGTTCTTGAGTTCGGCGTCGACGCTCGTTCCCGGCGACGTGAACGACGCGCGCGACGTGTTCCTCGTCGATCGCGAGTTGGGCGGGATCGAACTCGTCAGCATCTCGACCGCGGGCGTGCAAGGTGACGGATGGGCCGGCGGCAGCCAAGGCGGTCCGGTAGCGAGCGAGGACGGTCGGTACGTTTTCTTCCAGAGCCCGGCGACGACCATGGTGCTCGGCGACACGAACGCCGTGCTCGACGTGTTCGTGCGCGATCGCGTGCTAGCGACGACCTCGATCCTGTCGGTCGGAGTCGGCGGGGCGCAGTCGAACGGGCAGACGGACGTGACGGGCATTTCGACGGACGCGCGCTACGTCGCGCTCGTCAGTTTGGCTTCGAATCTCGTTCCGAACGACAACAACGGTCAGTTCGATTCGTTCGTGCTCGACCGCGCGAGCGGTGTCATCGAGCGCGTGAGCGTTTCGTCGACGGGGCAGGAAGGCTCGGGCTCGAGTTGGTCGTGCGCGATCTCCGAGGACGGACGCTTCGCGATCTTCACCGACACTGCGCCCGACCTCGTCCCGAACGACACGAACGGAAAACGAGACGCCTTCCGCCACGATCGCATCTCACACACGACGGAACGCATCAGCATCTCGCTCACCGGTACGCAGGCCGATGCGGATTGCGTACACCCTTCGATCTGCGGCGACGGAACGACGATCGCGTTCACGACGGCGGCGACGGCGATCGTGTTCGCGGATGTCAACGGCGTGAGCGACGTCTTCGTCACCAGCTGCAGGCCGGCCGACTTGTTCTGCTTCGGCACGAGCACGGCGTGCCCGTGCGGCAACGTCGGAGATGAGAATGCGGGCTGCGCGACGGTGGCCCTGCCGGGAGCGCGCTTGTACGCACTCGGCGGACCGTTCGTATCGAACGACACGCTGACGTTGGTGGCGACGAACATCCCACAGCACGGTTTCGCCGCCTTTTTCGAGGGATCTGGGCCAGTCAGTCCGACCTCGGGCGTCGCGTTCGGCGACGGACTGCTGTGTTTGTCTGGCCCCTTCCAAATTCGAGCGCTCAGACAATCGGCGACGGACGTCGTGAGCTTCGGATATCTGCCGGGCGAGCCGCTCTTGTCGGTGGTGAGCGGCGTTCCTGCCGGCGGCGACGTGCGTCACTACCAAGTTTGGTATCGAAGTGCCGAGAGTTTCTGCACGAGTGCGACGTTCAATCTGTCGAACGCGGCGACGGTGATTTGGTATCCGTAGCGCGGCGCGCAACACCCTCCTCCGGCGATGAGTTCCGATCGAGTGCCTGTCACTGCCGCGATGCGGACGCTGCGCGAACACGGCGTCGAGTTCACGACGCACGCGTACGACTACGAGGAAAAAGGCGGCACGGCCGCTTCGTCGCGCGCACTCGGCGTCGAGGAACACGCGGTCGTCAAGACGCTCGTGATGGAGGACGATCGCAAGGAACCGCTGGTCGTTCTGATGCACGGCGACAAGCAGGTTTCGACGAAGAATCTCGCTAGATCGATCGGTGCGCGCAGCGTCACGCCGTGCAAACCCGAAGTTGCCGACAAACACTCCGGCTACCAAGTCGGAGGCACGAGTCCGTTCGGGACGAAGCGTCAGATGAGGGTCTACGTCGAGCGCACGATCCTCGAACTCCCGCGCATTTGGATCAACGGCGGTCGGCGCGGATTTCTCGTGTCGATCGATCCGCGAGAACTCGTGCGAGTTCTGACACCGACCCTGGTGGACGTCGCGATCGACGTCTAGATACGCGTCCATGAAAATCAACGAAGCACGCGTCCTCGTCACAGGTGGTGGAACAGGAATAGGTCGGGCCACCGCTGCGCTCCTCGTGAATCAAGGTGCGCAAGTCGCCATCACCGGTCGCGATGCGAAGCGGCTCGAAGCCGCCGCGCGCGAGATCGGAGCCATTGCGATCCAAGGCGACGTGACGAACGAATCGGATGTGAAGCGTTTCGTCGGTGAAGCGATTGCGAAGCTCGGCGACTTGAATGTGCTCGTGAACAACGCCGGCATCGGCACGTTCGCGCCGTTGCTCGAGACGAATGCTGCGGACGTGCGGCGCGTGTTCGAGACCAACACGCTCGGCGCGTTGCTGGTCGGCCGCGAGTGCGCGCGTCATTTCGTGAATCGGAAGTCCGGACCCGGCGGCAGCATCGTCAACATCGGTTCGACGGCTGCGCAGCGCGGTTTCGCCGGCGGATCGGCCTACTGCGCGTCGAAATTCGCACTGACTGCGCTGACGGAATGCTGGCGCGCCGAGTTGCGTGGGTCCAACGTGCGCGTCATGCAGGTCAACCCGAGCGAAGTGCAGAACGACTTCGGCGTGCATGCCGGCCGGGCCGGGCGCGCAGCTCTGAATCCGTCGAAGCTCGTGTCCGAAGACATCGCTCACGTCATCGTCGGTTTGCTCGAACTCGAAGATCGCGGCTTCGTGACGGATGCCACGGTCTGGGCGACGAATCCGAAGTGATGCACGAGGTCGGACTGGAGCGCTGGCCACGCGCGAGGAGATGGCGCGCAGATGCCCGTCGCGTCAGTCGCGCAGGCCCTCGATCGACGTCAGTTCGATTCCGTGACGACGGAGCAGCGCACTCGTCACTCCAGGGCCTGCGACCGCGGTGCCGGCGACGTGCGTGTCGTCGACGCCGCACGACGGCGAGCGCGACTTCAAATACGCGCGCTTCAAATCGTGCAAGCGACACAGCGTGTGAGCGCCTTCGGCACCGGAAACGAAAGCGCGCGTGACGTCGCTGCCGTCCGACGTGACGACGCGATCGCGACCGTCGAGCACCGCGTCAGCGCTCTCGCGCTCGATCCACGCAGACGGACGCGGTGTGCCCAGACCGCCGTGTTCTTCGGGACAGAACGGCACCGCGACGAAGTTGTTCGCGACCAATTCGCGTTGCAACACGTGATCGGTTTTCGCTCGCCCGTCGTGACGACACTCGCGGCCCAAGAGACAGGCCGAGACGAGCACGCGTTCGTTCATTTCGGAGCCTTTGTCTTGCTGAGTTGGTCGATCAGGAGCGCCGTCAATTTCTCTGCGGCGTGCTGAGCGGGATCGCCGCCCTGATTGACGGCGACGAGCACCGCCCAGCCTTCGTCGAGTGCGAGAGTCGCTTCCGCGTACCACATGGTGTTGCTGCCGTTGTGCCACAGGCGCCGCTCCGGAGCTTTGCCGCTCGCGATCCAACCCATCGCGTATTTCGAGGCGTCGTCGACGAGCGGCGTGTGCAGCTTCACGAAGCTCGTCGCGGACAAGATGTGTTTCGTTCCGTCGTCGGCATCTTTCTCGCCGAGTAGATGCGCGGTCACGTACTTCGCCCAATCGGGAAGCGAACAGTGCACGCGTCCCGCGGGTTGGATCGCGATCGGATTGTCTGCAGCCGGTCCGACTTCGACGGGCTTGCCGTTCGACGTGTGTCCGCGCGGTTGATCGACCTGTGCCCTCGATCCAGGTGCTCCGAAGCCCGCCGACTTCATCGACAGGGGAGCGAACAGATATTTGCGCATCAAGTCTTCGTACGGCGCGTCGAGCGCGCGCTCCGCCATCGCGCCGGCGATCGAAAAGCCCGCATTCGAATAGATGAACTTCGTACCCGGCGGCGCCTCGGGCGGGCGCGACAACACACCGGTGACGAGCGCCATGCGTTGCTCACGCGGCGTTCCCGTGTGCGACCACAGTTTCGTCCACAGCCCGCCCGCGCTCAATTCCGCGGGCGCGCCGCCGTGATTCGTCAACAGCTGTTGCAAGCGCACATCGCGCCAACCGGGATCGATCTTCGTCGCGAGTTCGGGGAACGCGTCGACGACCTTCGCATCCCACGCGAGCTTCTTCTCCTCGACGAGCAGTGCACACAACGTCGCCGTCATCGACTTCGTGTTCGAACCGATGTGGATCTTGTCGTCGATCGTCAGCGCTTCGGTGCCGCCGCGCTTGCGCAAGCCCTCGGCGCCTCGCGCAGTGATCTGACCGGCCTCGACGACGACGCAGACCATGCCGGGCACGTCGAATTCCGCGCGAATCGGCTTCAAGAGAGCGCTCACGTCGCGGACGTCGGCGGTGGGGGTGGCGTGGGCGAAAAGGGAGACGATGAGGGGTGCGAACAGCATGACGAGGAGCATAACGACGTTGCCGTGCGCGCGCTCCGCGGCCAACATGGGTCGGTGACGGATGCCGAAAAAATCCTAGTGCCACTCGCCGAAGGCTTCGAGGAGATCGAACTCACGACGATCGTGGACGTCTTGCGGCGCGCCGAACTCGACGTGACCGTCGCGAGCCTCGCGCCCGGGCGCGTGCGCGGCTCGCATGGCATCGTCATCGAGCCCGACGTGTCTCTCGCCGACGTGGACACGGGCACGTTCACGATGATCGTCCTCGCGGGCGGGCAACCGGGGACGCGCAACTTGGCGGCGGACGAGCGCCTGATCGAGCTCGTGCGTCGATTGGTGCGAGAAAACAGGCTCGTCGCTGCGATCTGCGCTGCGCCACTCGTCTTGCACCGCGCGGGCGTCCTGCATGGAATCGAAGTGACGGCGCATCCTTCGGTGCAGGCGCAGTTGGACGGCGCCGTCGTCCGCACGGAACCGCGCGTCGTCACGTCGGGATCGATCGTCACGAGCCAAGGTGCGGGGACCGCCATGGAATTCGCGCTCTCCATCGTCGCGATGCTGAAAGGGCGAGCGCTCGCCGACCGACTGGGCCTCGCGATGCGCGTTCAGTAGCGCGCGAGCGCGGCGCCAGGCGAAACGCCGTCGAGCGAGTCGGGGGACGCGACGTGCCCCGAGCACAACGGCGCGATTCGTTCCCTGTAGGCGTCGTCGCCGTTCGGCGCGGCAGCCGATCGGACAACTCGTCCGACTGTCACCCTGACGAGTTCTCGAAGTCTCCTCCATGCCCGACGTCCGACCCGCGCGACTTGTCCGCGCGACGACGACGGCGTCCCTGGAGGAAGCTTGGAACCCGCCTACGCTCGCGCATCGAACACGTGTACTTGGACCGGCCTCGACGATCTGCGTGCAGATCTTCTGCGCTCACTCACACGCTTCGACCTGTGTCGCGCGGAAATCGACGACATCGTGCAGGAGACGTTGCTCCGCGCGGCGCGTTATCGCCATCGTCTGACGGACGACGAGCGCCTGCGCCCCTGGGTGATGCGCATCGCGGTGAACGTGATGCGCGACAGTCTGCGACGTGATTCGCGTCTGCCGTCCGCCGACGGATGTGAGGAATTGCTCGATCTCGTCGAAGGACGCGAAGCGGCGCCGGGAGACGGGCCCGAAGACGACGTCCTCGAGGCGAACGGCGAAGTGTTCGAGCGCGCCACGTTGCTGCGCCACCTCGAGCGCGCGCTCGGCGAATTGCCGCGCTCCGATCGGCGCATCTTGAACCGCTGGTACGCGTGCCCGGACGACCAGAAGCCGGCGTCGCGCGTCTGCGAAGCGTCGCCCGAGTTGGCCAAAGTGCACGTGTTTCGAGCGCGCGGTCGCCTCGTGCGGATCTTGCGCAAACGGCTGGCGCTCGCCGCGACGCCTGGAGCGTTCGACCCGTTACCGCGTCTGCCGTTGCACGAACCCGAACGCCGCAGCGCACGTCGCGTTGCGGTTCCGTCTGGAACGAAGAAGAAACGCAGCGCGCAAGCTGCCGAGTAGGTGAGGAACATGAGTGTGAAACAGGGTCGAATTCAGTCGCTGGTCGCAATGGCGACGGCGGGGCTCATCGCGTTGTGCGTGATGACGATGCCGGCGCACGCGTCGGTGTCGAATGCGCGCGTCATGTGCTCGGAAACGGTGAAGACGCAGAAGTTCGAAACCGCGAAGGAGCAGTTCGAACACGCGACGTCACTGAAAAAAGCGCTGCGCGGGATGGAAGGGGAGGCGCGCGATCGAGCGCGAGTCGACGCCGTCGCCGCGTACCGTGCCGTGCGCGAGTACTTCGCGAGCGAAGCGGCGCTGTGCTCGGAAGCCGCATTCCGCGCGGGCGAATTGTTGCGCACCGCGGAGGACTTGACCGGCGCTCTCGCCGAATTCGGCGTGGCGCGCGAGCGCGGTGCAGGCACGGATTTCCGAGTGCGAGCCATGCTCGAAATCGGTCACGTCGAACGTCGCGCGAAGCACTCACAACCCGCGCTTTCCGCGTACGAAGCCGTCGTGTCCGAGGACACGGCGAGCGCGCGCCAGAAGGACGAAGCGCTCCTGTGGACGGGTCGCGTGTATGCCGACCTCGAACGCTTCGCCGATGCGCGTCGCGTGTGGCAGAAAGTCGCCGACAAAGGTGACGACCCGATCGACCGCATCCATGCGTTCGATGAAATCGCGTCCATGCTTGTCGTGACAGGCGATCTCGAGGGCGCTGCGGGGGTCGTCAAGCGCTGCAACGAGGCTCTCGCGGACGTTTCCGGCGAGGAGACGAAGCTCGGCGAGCGCGTGCGCGCTTCACTCGCGGCAATGCGCAGCATCGACCAGCTCACGCGCGCGATCGAGAAGCGCAAGAAGGCGGATGTGAAGAGCGAGCCGGAGGAGCGCGCAGACGACAAGCCGAAGAAGGAGAAGAAGAAAAAGGAGTGAGTCGGCGCGACGAGCGCACAGCGAAAAAGTTCGAGCGCAGCAGAGGAGTGTTTCCTTCGCGCTCGGAATTGAGGTAGAGGATTGGATGTCGAGTGATCGCGAAGTCGCG
>JAWXBU010000213.1:0-9152 GCA_034440255.1 Planctomycetota bacterium
CGTATCGCATCTGGGTCCAGTCATCGCCGGTGAGGATGCGGAAGAGCGTGAAGCACGCCTCGTGAATGCTGGCGAAGTACGGCTGCATCGGGTGACCATTGATCCCGAACAACTTCACCCCGATGACGGCGTAGACATAGAACAGGATCGCCGCCAGGAGCGACACGTACTTCATGCTGGCGACGGATCGCAGGAGAACGTCGACGATGAGCCGCAGTTCCGGGATGGTCTTGACCAGCCGCAACACTCGGAATACGCGGAGGATGCGCAGAACCGGCCCGACCCCGCCGGACGCGGGAACGAGCGCCGCGATTACGATGACGAGATCAAAGATGTTCCACGCGTTGCGGAAGAACGCCGCCGCCGAGTCGCGAGCGACGAATCGCAGGAGGATCTCCACGACAAAGATACCGATGCATAGCGTCTCGATCGCGCCGATGGCGCGGAGCGAAGTCGCGTCCGTCAGGTAGGTGCTCAGACCGATGAGCACAGCGTTGAGCACGATGACGGCCACAACGAAGTTGTTGAAGGTTGCGGACTCGACGAGCCGGCGGATGCGCATGCCGAATCGTTGCTTCGTGTGCGGCTGCATGGTTGACGACTCCGGAATCCTTGGGTTGTACGAGGGGTACGGTGCCAGACGCACGCCGCCTACGACGGAATGGAAGAGATCGCGGCAGCGGAGACGTTCCGGCCCGACTTGGTGCTGCTCGACATCGGCGGGCCCAGGCTGAACGGTTGTGACGTCTGCCGCAAGATACGAAAGCAGCCGTTGGGCAAGCGCATGGTGTGGATTGCCCTGACCGGATGGGGACAGGCGGAGGACGGCCGCAAGTCACATGAGGCCGGGTTCGACGGCCACTTGGTAGAGCCGACCGACAAAGCAGCCTTCGCAACCCTGCTGGCCGAGCTGGGGCGGACTACGGCCTGAGCCTTGATCCGTACACTTTCCGTCTCTCTCGCGCGCGAATCCTTGCATCAGAAACACTCGCCGTCGCGAGCGCCGCGCGAACGCTGCCTTCGATGCTGCCTTCGATGCTGCTTGCGGCCGCGCGCTGTGAGATCCAGCCCTGGACCCCGCGCACGCGGATGCGCCGCAGAAAAGAGCACAAGCGGCCGTCCGTCGGAAACGGAGGCGGTAGGGGCCAACTTAGAGTGCATCCGAGCGCCAAGCCTCGGATCGAGAACAGGCCTCGCAGGATCTGGAATCCCCTGAGGGGTGATTCCCCAAGCGGCGCGGGTGGGCTACGGGCGCGCGAGCCTCACTGTGTGCGCTTCTCCTGATCCGGGAGGATCCGTACCGGGAACTGAACCTCCCAGTAGCGCTTCGCGTCCGAGACCATCGGACTGTTCCAACCCATCATGCGCGGCGGGCCCACGATCTCGAAACGTTCGGGCTGGCTCGTGAGCCAGGCGTGCAGGCGCTCGCGTTCGGCCTGCACACGCTGATTGCTGCTCGAGCCGCGCAGACCGAGGCTCACGACGGTCGCTGCGGGCACGTCGAGCACGACGACCTCGCCGTCCGGCCCGGTGCGGCCGACTTCGGTCGAGACGTACAGGAACGCCATGCTCTCGAAGCCGCGGCCGGATGCGGTGCTCCGCCCTTCGCCCGCGCTCCAGTTCATCTCGACCGGTGCCGTCATCGGGATGTCGTGCGACTTGATGTGGTTGAAGAGCTTCCAGAAAGCGTTGTTGTCTCCGCCCGACTTCTGCGGCGGCAGCGGCGCACGCGCCATGCGATAGGCGGGGTAATCGAGCACTTCGATCTCGCCCACGACGGTCGCCGCGGGGAAACCGACGGGGCGCGGCGATTCGAGGAGCGGCGTGAAGGCGAGATCGCGCGAGACGCGGTCGAGCTCCCTCTTCAGGCTCGCGAACGCGGCCTTTGCGCTCTGGGTCTGCTGCGCATCGTTCGCCGCGGCCAGTGCGCGCTTGATGCGCACGGCGTTTTCCGAGCGCGTGCCCAAGCTGTCCACGGCGCTGCCTGCCGCGGTCAGGAGCAGCGTCAGTCGCTCACCGACTTCTGCGCTGGCCGCGCTCGCGGAGTCGACGGCGCGGGTGAGCTCTTCCGCCGTCCGCCGCCGCAGTTCGAGGGTGGGTGCGGTCGTCTTCCAATGCGAATCTCGAGACTCGCTTGCGACGGAAGGCGAATGCGGTTCGACGATCGGTGCTTGCGCCCGGGCGAGAACGAGGAGGATGAGCGGCAGCATGGGCGTTTTCCTGACTGAACCGCAGTGAGGCGGCGACGACAGATTCGCCCGAGACTGCGTCCCGGATGCGCCCATGCGGTTTCCCTTTCCAGTCAGACCCTGTAGGCCTCTGAAAGTGCAGTGAAATGCGCCGCTCGTTACCCGTTCGACTCAGGCAACCTCCTGAAGCCCCAGGGTTCCTTTAGATCCTCAGTGAGCAGTGCGGGTTCAGTTCGGCGCGGGCCGGACAACCGCGCCAGGGATGATCGATGTGTTCAGAAGCCGTAGGTCAGCGCGAGGCCGATGAAGCCGGCGAAATCCACATCCTCGTCGGACACTTCACTGCCGTCGACGTCGATCGATAGCTTGCGCTGAGCTGCTCCGGCGAAAATCTCGCCGCGAAAACCACTCGGGTCGCGGTAGATGACTCCGGTGCGCAGGCCGGTCTCCTCGTCGACGAACGCCGCCTTGTCGAGCACCTTGTCGTCGATGCGGTACTGGCGCTGCTGGCGCTGGACCTGCACGTAGCAGTCGAACGAGTCGTTGACCGTGTAGGTGTATCCGATCGACGGGTCGCTCGACCGGGTGATGCCGAGGCGGCTGTGCTCATTGATCTCCCAGTCGATGATCGGAATCGGGAGAGCGACGATGTCATCCTCGAGTTGTGTGCGACCGATCAGGCCCAAACCGAGCTTGAGCGTAGGGCTGACCGCATAGCTGACGCCGCCGCCACCCTCGAGGTAGGTACCGTCGCCGAAGTTGGAGCCGTCACCCGTGCCGTCGTTCACGTTGAGTGTCGCGAACCACGACCACTCCTTTCCCCGACGGAAGTAGGAGGCGCCGACGCCGACCTCGGTGGCGTCGTCGAAGATCCCGTTGGACGAGTCGTATTTCGACTCCTCCACATCGAACTTGATCTTCCACAGTCCTCCCAGGGCCGGCGTCGAGTAGACGAGCTCAGCGCCGAAGCGCGAGACCGCGAGATCTCCGTCCACGTCGGAAAAATCGGCTTTCGAGTAGCCCACGGCCTGGGCCTCGACTTCCCAGGAGTCCATCTTCTTCGGCGCCAGGGGCTTATCTGGCGGTACGGCGGTCTCGACCACGGGGAATGCGCTGACCTCACGGTCAGCAACGACGTCGACCGTGTCGACGAGTTCTGGCGACCGCGAATCGGAGACGTTCTCGCGCCGCTCGTGGACCGCTGGGGACGAGCAAGACGCGAGTGCGATCAGGACGACAATCGGACTTAGCAGACTTAGCATGATGCTCCTCTGGAGATAGGACTTCCGAGCGTATGACCGAGCGGTAGCCGACCCAACCCAGAGACGCGCAGGAGCCGTGCTGAGCGTCTCGCAGCGGGTCGTCCTGTCTGTTGCTTGGCTGAAGCGCACCTATTCGAGGCTCTCGCATGTCGTTTTGCCATCGGCTCGTGTGAGCGGCAGCCTAGCTTCGCCAGCCCGAGCCTGCTCAGGAAGCACGCTCCAGGACCCGGCCCTCTACTCCGCGAACTCGAACTCAGGCGGCCCTCGAACAAGCGCGATGCGTGGTCCCTCGGTCGGGAGCCCGCAGGTCGCCACACCTCCTGCGCACGACCAGGCCATCGGTCAGGAACGCGAGGCCGTTCGCGCAGCCCGCCGCAATGCGGGCACGTCCGAACGTCGATCGAAATCGATTTCAGTTTCACTTCCAGTCATACAAACCGAAATAGGTCCAAACCGCGTCAAGTCTGCCGTTCTTTACGAGGTTGTCGAAGGACTCCTCTAAAGTCATACCTGCCATTGCCAGTTCAGCATCGCTGACCTTCAATACTTCACCTTGGTAAATCGATGCGCCCGTCGCGGATGAAAGGACGACTCTTCGTCCCTTGAATACGATGTTCGTCACCATTCCGTTGGCTTCAAAGCCACTGATCTTTCGATAAAAGGTGTACAGCATCATTGCGCCGTTTTCGTCGACGCGAGTGTAGTTCCAGTATGTGTCTCGACTTGGCCCTCTGACGAGCGTTATTGATCTTGAATCTCCTTCTCCAATGACGACATCGACTGATACTGCCTGCTTGACGCCTTCTCCCTCGGGCAGCTCGAACGCTACCTTGCCGTTCAAAGTCATGGCGCGCTCAGCAGGGCTCGCAGGCCTGCTGGCGCAGCCGACAATCACGACGAGCGCGAGCGAAACCAGAAAGCTGTTCATGAGAAATCCTCCCGTTTTGTGATTGCCATCGGATGGGAGCAATATTGCGACGGCACTTCAAATGTGCTTCCGAAGACATGGCTGTCGTCGTGTTCCTTGAAGTCCGAGTTGCTCCATCGAAACGTCGATCGCTCTTCCGCCGTCTGCAGCCGCAGCTCGAAGGTGGGTGCGGTCGTCTTCCAATGTGAATCTCGAGACTCGTCTGCGACGGAAGGCGAATGCGCTTCGCCGACAGGTGCTTGCGCCTGGGCGAGAACGAGGAGGATGTGCGGCAGCATGGGCGTGTTTCTGACTGAACCGCAGTCAGGCGGCCGCGAGAGGTTCGCCCGAGGCCTCGTCCCGGATGCGCCCGGGCGGTTTCCCTTTCCAGTCAGACCCTGAAGGCCCCCCAAAGTGCGGTGAAATGCGCAGCCCGTGCGACCGACACAACTTCCTGAAGTCCCGAAATTCTGGCTAGCCAGGCCCCGGGGCAGAAGCTGATCCCCGAGCTTCATGCCAGCCCGGATGCAGCGCTGTTGCTCGTTGGTTTTCGTAATCGAGGAGTTCGGCGAGCAGCGACTCTCCCACCCATTCCGCATCGTGGCCGTCGCGAGTCCCATGGAAGACCGCTGCCCCGGAGACCTCTCAGGGACGCCCCCCAGATCGCTCCTTCAACTGCTTGTCGACCGTCTTGAACGAGCGGACGGTGATGAACAGCCCCGCTGAGAGCAACGAGGCGACGAACACGCCGAACACGAAGATGACTGCGTCGATCGTGCTCAAGCTAGCGACCGCCCGACTTCAACTTGAAGTAGTTGCCGACAGCGAGGATCGATGGCACCCAGATTCCCACGAAGATGCCGGCCTGCTTGTCGGCGGCGCCGATGAAGCCGAACCAGAGACTGATCGAAAGCAGGAACGACACGAATGCCGCTCCGAGGATGAGTAGGTCCGAACTTCTGAACACGTCTGCTTTGCTCCCTTTGTCGCACTTCGAGTCGTCGAGGACTTCGAGCCCCGGTCATCCGCAGATGCAGCCAGATCGGAATCCGATTCCACTGGAAGGTTCGACGGCGGCACGTGCTTCGATGCAACGGAGGCCGTGCGATTCGATCATCCGCGGCTCATGCGAGTGACGCCGATCCGGATGCAACGAGAGGAGCTTCGTTCTAGACACATCGGCATCTTGAACTCGAGCTTCCATCACAGACCCGGCGGTCATGATGAACGGTTGACGAATACCCTCTGTGTCCAGGGCGGATGCGGACCCAAGAAGGGGATACTGCCATGGAAGCCCCCGCTCGAGTCACCCTAACCAGCACGAGAATCTTCCGCCCGCTCGCCTCGACGATCGCACTCAAAGTGGTCATGGCGGTAACCGGTCTCGTGCTGTTCGGCTTCGTGATCGGCCACATGATCGGCAATCTGCAGGTCTATTTGCCGCGCGGCGCTGACGGCGTGTGGGCGCTCGACGCCTACGGCAAGTTCTTGCACGAGATCGGACACGGCGGAGCGATATGGATCGCTCGCGCTGGACTGCTCGCCGCGCTCGCAATGCACATAGCAGCCGCCTGGACTCTGACGCGTCGCAGTCTCGATGCGCGCCCTGTGGGTTACCGGCAGTGGAAGGCCAAGCAATCCACCTACGCATCACGCACGATGCGTATCAGCGGTCCATTGATCTTCCTGTTCGTCGTCTATCACCTGCTCCACCTGACGATAGGCAGTGTGCACCCGGACTACATCCAGCTCGGTGTGCACCACAACGTCACGACAGGCCTCGCGCAACCGCTCGCAGGCGGCGTGTACGTGATCGCGATGCTGGGATTGGGGATCCACCTCTACCACGGCATTTGGAGCCTGATGCAGACACTCGGCCTGGCGCATCCGCGTCACGAAAGGCTGCGTAGAGCCATAGCGGCGGTTTCCTCCGCCCTGGTCGTGTTGGGGAATGTCTCCATCCCGATCGCGGCCCTGTGTGGCTGGTTGCCCGTGTGATCGCGCATGAAGCTCGACCCAACAATTCCCGCTGGTCCACTGGAGACCAAGTGGGACAGACACCAACTCGAGATGAAGTTGGTCAGCCCGGCCAACAAGCGCAAGTACCGTGTGATCGTCGTCGGCACGGGACTCGCCGGAGCATCCGCGGCTGCGACGATGGCGGAATCGGGCTATCAGGTCAGCGCATACTGTTTCCAAGACAGCCCGCGTCGCGCCCACTCGATCGCTGCTCAGGGGGGCATCAACGCGGCGAAGAACTACCAGAACGACGGCGACAGCGTCTACCGCCTGTTCTACGACACGATCAAGGGCGGTGACTTCCGGGCACGTGAGGCCAATGTGTACCGCCTCGCGCAGACCTCGATGAAGATCATCGACCAGTGCGTCGCGCAGGGCGTACCTTTCGCACGCGAGTATGGTGGCGTGCTCGCGAATCGCAGCTTCGGCGGCGCGCAAGTCAGCCGCACGTTCTACGCGCGTGGACAAACGGGACAGCAATTGCTGCTCGGCGCCTACTCCGCGCTGCAGCGCATGGTCGGCCTCGGACGTGTGCGGATGTTCGCGCGTCACGAGATGCTCGAGCTCATCGTCGTGAACGGAGTCGCTCGCGGGATCGTGACGCGGGACCTCGTCAGCGGAGAGGTGCGGTCCCATGTCGCCGACGCGGTCGTGCTCGCTACCGGCGGCTACGGAAACGTCTTCTACCTGTCCACGAATGCCAAGGGATGCAATACGACTGCGAATTGGCGTGCCTACAAGCATGGCGCGGCGTTCGCGAACCCCTGCTTCACGCAGATTCACCCGACGTGCATCCCGGTGAGCGGCGACTACCAATCGAAGCTAACCCTGATGAGCGAATCGCTTCGAAACGACGGACGCATCTGGGTCCCGAAGCAGCAGGGCGACAAGCGTCAGCCACAAACGATCCCCGAGGACGAGCGCGATTACTACTTGGAGCGCAAGTACCCGAGCTACGGCAACCTCGCTCCGCGCGACATCGCCTCGCGTGCGGCGAAGGAAGCGTGTGATTCCGGGCGCGGGGTCGGCCGCACCGGTCTCGGCGTCTACCTCGACTTCGCCTCGGCGATCGAGCGTCTCGGCGAGCCGGTCATCCGTGAACGCTACGGCAACTTGTTCGAAATGTACGAGCGCATCACGGCGGAAAATCCCTACACGACGCCGATGCGCATCTTCCCGGCGACGCATTACACGATGGGCGGATTGTGGGTCGACTACAACTTGATGAGCACGATCCCCGGCTTGCACGTGATCGGCGAGGCCAACTTCTCCGATCACGGCGCGAATCGACTCGGCGCGAGCGCGCTCATGCAGGGGTTGGCGGACGGTTACTTCATCCTCCCGCACACGATCGGCCACTGGCTCGCGACTGCGAAGCTCGAAGACGTGACTACGGATCATCCCGCCGTCAAGGCCGCCGAAGCCGCTGTCGCCGCGCGCACGCAGAGATTGCTCTCGATCGGCGGCAAGCGCACAGCGGCTTCGTTCCATCGCGAATTGGGCCAGATCATCTGGGACGAGTGCGGCCTGGCACGCAACGCAAGTGGGTTGAAGTCCGCGCTGGAGCGCCTTCCGAAGTTGCGCGAGGAGTTCTGGCACGACTTGAACGTCCCCGGCGACGGCGCGGGTCTGAATCAGTCGCTGGAACGTGCCGGCCGCGTCGCTGACTTCCTCGAGTTGGGAGAGCTCATGTGTCTAGACGCACTGAAGCGCGAGGAATCGTGCGGCGGACACTTCCGCGTCGAACACCAGACCGAGGATGGAGAAGCGCTGCGGGATGACGAGCGCTTCTGCCACGTCGCTGCTTGGGAATACGCAGGCGATGACCGTGACCCGATCCGGCACACCGAGCCGCTGCGGTTCGATTTCGTGAACCTCGCCCAACGGAGCTACAAGTGATGAAGATCAAGCTCAATGTGTGGCGCCAGCGAAGCCGAGCTGAGGCCGGGAGCTTCGAATCCTACGCAGCGGACGACGTGAGCGAGGACATGTCGTTCCTCGAGATGCTCGACGTCGTGAACGAGCGTCTGACGACGGAAGGAAAAGATCCGATCGCATTCGACCACGATTGCAGAGAGGGCATCTGCGGCTCGTGCAGCATCGTCATCGATGGACGCCCGCACGGCCCGAAGGACCGAACCACGGCGTGCCAACTCCACATGCGCAGCTTCCCCGACGGCGCCGAAATCACACTGGAGCCGTGGCGAGCCGGAGCCTTCCCGATCGTGAAGGATCTCGTCGTCGATCGCTCCGCCTTCGATCGCATCATTCAAGCTGGCGGTTTCGTCAGCGTACCCACCGGCAGCGCGGTAGACGGCAACGCCCTGCCGATCGAGAAGGAGAACGCGGATCTGGCCATGGATGCCGCGGCGTGCATCGGATGCGGCGCTTGTGTCGCGGCATGTCCGAACGCGTCGGCCATGCTGTTCACTTCGGCCAAGATCTCGCAACTCGCTCTACTTCCGCAAGGCCAGCCTGAGCGGTGGCGCCGCGTTTTGTCGATGGTCGAGACGATGGACGAGGAAGGCTTCGGTTCGTGCACGAATCACGGCGAGTGCATGGCGGCCTGCCCGAAGTCGATCTCACTCGACAACATCGCGCGCATGAACCGCGACTGGATGAGAGCCGCGCTGCGTTCAGGTCGCCGCGCAGGCAGCACGACCGAGAGCGCCGCGGACTAGTCCTGAAACAAGCGCTTCGAGTCGAGAAGTACGGTGCCTGGCTCGTGTTTCCACGTTTCCGTCTGCGACGAACATCACGCGAACTCGAACCACG
>JAWXBU010000214.1:0-15824 GCA_034440255.1 Planctomycetota bacterium
CCCGCAAGCGCCTCGGAACGCGCCAAAAGACCTTGATTTCGGCCGGTTTTACGCAGCGCGGCCCGTCTGCGCTTCCACTAAACGTGCCGGAGAGCCGGATTTATTGCCGTGACCTCGCGCGGTCAAGGCACCGCCATCGACTTCACGTATGTCGTCCACGCGCGTTCCAACGGGGGCATTTCCATCTCGAGTGCGTCTTTGAAATGCGATTGCGAAGCTTGACCGGCGTAGCAGCCCTGGATGAATGCCAGGAATTTGGCGCGATGAACTCCGCGGTCGGCGTGCAGGCCGAAATGCACCAGGGAATAAGCCTGTGCGTACTTCAAATCGGCCCGCGCGGTCGCGAGGAAATCAGCGCTCTCGAAATTCAGCAAGCGCGACAAGTCGTAGGCATCCTTCGACTTGGCCTGGATCGTGAAATGCGGCCGATACACCGCGTCCGCATCGAATCGCAATCTGCCGTCTTCGCCGCCCAGTTTCGTCGCCATGTATTCGGCCAAACCCTCGTCGAGCCACGCGGGAATGTCGCCCGTCGATGTGCGGGTCGCGATCGCCGTCGCAAACAAAACGGCGTGCGTCGCTTCGTGCGTCAATACGCGCATGTCGAGCTTTCCGGACGCATCGACTTCGAGCGAGCGCGACGCACTACTGAAGTACGCCGGTCGATCTCCCGTCAGTCTGGGGAACGATTTCGAATCTCCGTGCACGTTCGCGAGCATCGGTTCGGTCACGTCGAAGAGTCGCACAGCCTTCCCGAACTGTCCGAAGAACGCGCGGTAGTGGCACTCGAGCGCGAACGCAGCCGTGATCGCCGACTTCAACGGCAGATTGGTCTTCACAGCGTAGTGCGTCGTCCGCAACTCGAACGCATTGCTCCATTCGGCATGCGCTTGCAGATACTTGGACAGCTCGATCCGTCGCCCGCCGTCGCGCACGAGCCACGTGCCCTTCGACTTTTCGTGCCCCAAAAATTCGTGCGCGTCCTCGCTGTCGGGTTTCAACAGCACGATCCACCACGCGACCAAGTTCAGCTCCTCGAGCAGATCGTGTCGCTTGCAGAATTGCGCCAGGTCGAGCGCTCCCGCGATGTCGTCGGGTGCGAGCGCGATCCAGCGATCGATCGCTTCGCGCTGATTGTCGAAACGCGCGTACACCGAAGCCACGTTCCTGCTCGGGATCGAGCGATCTTTCGTGCCGATGCGCACGACGACTTCGTCCTCGCCCATGCACACGACTCGTCCTTCGACCGTCGTCCCATCGTTCAGTTGAACACGATCGGCGACCCGCGCCCCACCGAGGGCGAGTGCGAGCATGGCGAGAAGGGGAGCGATCATCGAAGCTGCGACTGAACTGCGCGCATGATACGGCGAGAATGACGAATCGGTTGCGGCTAGAATCCGTCCCAACATGGAATCGAAGTCGTGAGTCGCGCGTTGCTCATCGCGAGCATATGGGCCGTCGGAATCGCGCTGGTCGCGGTCTTGGCTCGATGGGGTGCCCCGGAGCCGACGCGCAGTGTGCGATCCGATCGCATGGGGAGCGCAGTCATGCACACACAAGCTCGCGCTGCGGTCGTTCAGGTGCCGCGAGGCGAGCGTGCGCTCGGTGGTACCACACTGCATTCGCCATCGCATGAGCCGGCGCGCGGAACGGGAGCGACGCCTGCGCAACTGGATTCGACAAGAAAAGCCTCGACGAAGACGGTTGCGCCCTCCGAGACGTCGCCCAAGTCCACGTCAGGAGAAGAGGCGCAACACGCGAGTCGCATCACGCTTCTCCCGGAAGTGTCGATGACACCACCGACTGCACCACCGACTGCACCGCCGACTGCACCGCCGACTGCACCGCCGACTGCACCGCCGAGCGCACCGCCGAGCGCACTGCTCAGCTCGAGCGCGTCAGCAGTCGGTTCTGCGCAAGGCTCGACGCCGCCTGTCCGTCCGCCGCGACAACTTCCCGCGCGCGAGGGCGGCACCGAGAGCGGCATCCCTGGACTCGGGTCACTTCCGCCCGGACCCGGCGCTGCTTACCAAGGGCTCGGCGTCCAAGTGTTCTCGCGCGAAACCGGACAACCGATCGTCGGCGCGCGCGTGCGTTTCGCACTCCAAGCACAGCTCGACGAATGGCAGCGCGCGCATCCCGGCACGCCGATCGAAGCAGCCGACCCCGAGATGGTGCTGCAACTGTGCACGCAGCCGGTTCAGACGAAGCTCGGCGGCGTCGCGCTCACCGACAGTGCGCCCGGGCGCATGCTCGTCGACGCGAGCCTGGGTCGACAGTACGGATTTGCCTGGGTCGATCGTGATGCGTCGGCGCGCGCGCGCATCGACCTCGTCGAAGATCGCGCGATCGCGGTTCACGCGCACGACGAACAGGGAGGCCCGCGAGCAAACGTTGTCGCTCTCGTGCGCGATTCCTCGTGCACTGAATTGTGGCGCGGCATCACCGATGCGACGGGCACTGCACTCTGGCGCCACGCGTCGTTCCAGATCGAGCGCGACGCCAGCCCCGGTGCTTGCGTCGTCACTCTCGAAGCACTCGAGTCGAATCCACGCTTCGAGTTGATCCGTCGACCACTGAACTCCGCGCGCGACATCGCATTCGACGCGCACAAGAGTGCGATCTTGCGTGTGAACGTCGTCGACACGAACGGAACGCGCGTCGATGAACCGCTCGTCGTGACTGCGAGGACGAACTCGTCCGTCGCCTGCAGCAGCGCTGTTCGACGCACGCTCGTGAACGGTGTCGCGACGTTCGAAAGCGTAGAGCCAGGACTCGACCTCCTACTCGAAATCGACGGCAAAAATGCCTTCGAAAGTGCATCGAGGACCGTGCGTGGTCCGGCCGCAGCCGGGGAAACGCGCACGGTCGACGTGACCGCTGGACGACGGCTGTCGGTTGTATTCGCGAAGATCGTGGGTAGCGACGGGAAGCCGCTCGTGAAGACGAAGACCACCGCGTGGCTCGAGTACGAAGCCGACTCGGTCGTGCATTCGCTTCCAGCCGTCGCGCTGGCCGAAAGTGACGCCGGCGGAGCCGTGCGCTTCGCGCTTCCGCATGCTCCGGCCACGGCGAAGTCCGAGCGACTCCTGATCGTCGCGCAGAACGAATTCGGCGATTGGTTCAATGCCGAGCGAGTCGCACTCGCGGCGAAACTCGGCGATGGCGCCATCGACCTCGGCGTGCGACACCTGGTCGAGATGCCCACCCTCGCGGCCGGATACGTGCTCAGCGACAAGGGTTGGCCCGTACCGAACGCGATCGTCGAAGTTTCGGCCAGCGACGACATCGAAGCCGATCCCGAGACGTTCACTGCCGACGCGCGGTTCAGCACCGTCGCCGACCAACTCGGCCGCTTTCGTCTGCGCGGTTGGGTCGAAGGCTCGCGCATCGCATTGACCTGCACCGCTCCGGATCATTCGCGACCGCGACGGCGAATCGTCGAACGAGGTGAGCGCAAAGTCGCGCTCGAACTGCCGCGGAGCGCTGCGATCAGCGGCAAATTGCTGCCTCCGCCGGGCACTTCGTTCGAGAACGTGCGCGTGTGGGTCGACCGTGGCGACGAAGCGATCCCAGCCGCCGTCTCCGCGAATTTGACCTGGCGTTGCGCCGGTCTCGCCGCCGGGACCTACAGCGTGCGCGTCACGATCGACGGTTTTTCCGAGCCCGTTTTCGCCATGCCCACGGTGACGCTCGAGCCGGGTATCGAGCTCGACAACACGGAGAAGACGACGATCGATCTGCGGACGCGAGTGGCGCGCTTCGTCCTGCGCGTCATCGACGCCCAAGGTGCGCCGATTCAAGTTGCCAGCGCCGTCGTGACGGAGCCGCGCGAAGAAGGTCCAGTCTCGCGCACAGTCGCGATCACGAGGGGCGTGCTCGAAGTGATCGCGCTGCGCCCCGCCGTCGACATCGAGATCCACGCAGACGGCTTCGACACGCTGGTCATGCGCGCAGTCGAGCGCGGCGGTGAAGCGCGCCTCGTCTCGTCGAAGGGGAATTGAGCGTGGGCCGTCGCGCCCGAGTTCTCGTCGTCGCCGGACACGATCCGTCCGGCGCGGGCGTCGACGCCGATCGCGCAGCCTGCAGCGATCTGGATGTGACGGTCGAGATCGTCGTGACGGCGCGAACCGATCAAAGCGCGAGCAGCGTGCGTTCGATCGGCGCCGTGGATCCAGAGCGTTGGTTCGACGAAGCGCTCGCTCACGCGAACGAGCCGATCGACGCGATCAAATTCGGTCTGCTGCCCGGCGCGCGACACGTCGAATGCGCGACGCGACTGGTCACCGCAGTGCGCGCGCGTTTCGGAGAGCGCTTGCACGTGGTCGTCGATCCCGTACTCGCTGCGTCGAGCGGTTCGCGTTTCCTCGACGCGACAGCAGTCGAAGCTCTGCGCGGCGAACTCTTCGGCGCCGGCGTGATCGCGACACCCAACTTGGACGAGGCGGCCGAGCTCAGCAGCCTGCCGCGACAACGCTTGATCGATGCGCTCTCCGCGCGCGCCGAAGCGGCGGAAATCCTGCTCGGTCTAGGCCTTGCCGCCGCGATCGTGAAGGGCGGCCACGGCCGCGAGGATCCGGTCGTCGACCTCCTCGCGGTCGCCGGCGAGCCCGTCCTCCTGATCGCACATCCCCGGCGCAGCGGGGCCAAAGTGCGCGGCTCCGGATGCCGTTTCGCGAGCCATCTGGCCGCTCGATTGGCCCTCGGGGATCCGCTCGAAGTCGCCGCCCGCCATGCAGCCGCCCACGTGGAGGCCCTGCTCACCGGCGGGCGTTTCTGACGGTCCCGCGCCCCGAAAGCGCTTGCCATCGCGTGCCGGGACGCTATCCTTCCCGACCCAAACGACGCGGCTGTAGCTCAGTGGTAGAGCGCAACCTTGCCAAGGTTGATGTCGAGGGTTCAAGTCCCTTCAGCCGCTCCAATCTCGAACCCGCGCGCTGCGGGTTCGGTCGTTTGAGAGGGCGTGAGATGCGCCGAGCGCACTCTGCTGAATCGCCCAGCGCTGAATCGCCCAGCGCTGAAACGCCCAGCGCTGAAACGCCCAGCACTGAAACACCCAGCACTGAAACACCCAGCTGTGAAACACCGAAGGCGCCCACCGCGAACGGTGCGCGCCCTCGATCGAAAGCCGGGAGCGGAAGTACCCGCTCGCCCGGGCCTCAGCCGCCGACCTTCTTCTCTGCGGCTGCTTTGTATTCGTCCAGCGACCTCTGCAGGCCGGCCTTCATGCGCTTGTCGGTCGCCAGTTCGAGGGCCTTCGTTTGGAACTCGACGGCCTTCTTCGCGTCACCTTTGAGGAAGTGGACCCTGGCCAGCGTGTCGAGGAACGCCGGTTCGGCGTCTTTCTTCAGCTTGCTCGCTTCCGTCGCGCACGAGAGCGCAAAGTCGAGGTCCTTCTTCTCGAAGCCGTCTTCCTCCGCGATGACCGTGCGCGCAAACGCGTTCAAGAGTTGCGCGTCTTCCTTGGCGACCGTCTTGCGCATCTCCGCGGCGAACGCGTAGGCCTTGTCCGTTTCCTTCATCTTGGCGCCGAGGATCATGAACTTGGCGTACACGTATTGCCCGCTCTCGGCCGGGTCGAGCGCGATCAGTTTTTCGGCAGATTCGAGCGCCTTCGGCCAATCTTCACCTTCGAAAGCTTCGTTGAGCGCTTGTTGCAGCACTGCACTCTTGGCTTCGATCTCAGCCTTTTTCTTGTACTGAGACGCGAGCGCCGTGATGTCGTGCTTCTTGTTGACGACATCGTCGAGCGTCTTGTCCATCGACATCGGGTGTCCGATGTAGGCGATCTTGCCGTTGTGATCGACGATGAACGCGCACGGAATGCCGCCTTGTTCGGCCGCCGCCATGAAGGCTTCGTTCGTCTTGCGCTCCATGTCCCAAGCGACCGTGTAGGACATCACATCACCCTTCTCGGCGACCATCTTCTCGGTCGCTTCGAGCGTGTTGCCGCGCGAGTCGGTCGAGGAGACACCGATGATCGTCAAGCCTTGCGCGGCGTACTTCTTCTGCAGTTCGGAGAGGTGCGGCATGCCGCGGATGCACGGACCGCACCACGTGGCCCAGAACTCGACGACGTAGACCTTGCCCTTCTCGAGGCTCGCGACCGGCGTGCCCTTCACCCATTTCTCGATGGAGATCGCGGGCGCATCGCTGCCGACGACGAGCGCGGGCAACTTGTCTTCCTCGGCACGAATCGCGGACGGTGCAGACGCGGCGTTGACGAAAGGAACGAAAGCGGCGGTCGACAGCAAGGCGCCGATCGCGAAACGAGACAGCATGTTGGACTCCGTGGAACGACTCTAGGAATGAAAGCGACTCGAGCGGCATCGATCCGCGCCAACTGCGCGCGATCCGCTGGATGAACAGTGGGCGCGAGCATAGGCTAAAATCCGCAGGCTTGCCTCATGTCGACCTCTCCGAACTCGGTCGCGCGCCTGTCATGGTTGCGTCAGTGGGGGACCCTGGGTGTTCTCACCTGCGCAGGATGCGCGCACGAGCAGGTCGCGGTGCCGTCCGCTCCGCCGGCCATAGCGGCACCCGCGTCCTGGGCGGGCACGCTTCAAGGCACGAACGAGTGGGTTTCGGGGAGCGCCGGCGACCTGCCCGTCGTGATCAGCGTGCCTCACGGCGGAAGCCTGAAACCCGCTGAAATTCTCGATCGCACCCGCGGCGAGACGACGATGGACTCGCGCACGATCGAGCTGGCGACGGCGATCATCGACGCGTTTCGCGAGCGCACAGGACGTGCTCCGTACGTCATCGTGTGCAAGCTGCACCGGCGCAAGCTCGACGCGAATCGCGATGTCACCGAAGCGGCGGCGGGCAACGTCGACGCCGAACGCGCCTGGCGCGAGTATCACGCCTTCGTCGACACGGCATGCGCGGATGTTCAGCGGCGCTTCGGCGGCGGACTCTACATCGACTTGCACGGACACGCGCACGCCATGGCGCGGCTGGAGCTCGGCTATCTGTTGAGCGCACGCGAGCTCGACGCGACCGACGCCGACATCGCCGAGCTCGAATCGAAGAGCAGCTTGAGCGCACTGCGTCGACACGAGAACGTTTCGTTCGCTGCACTCTTGCGCGGACCGACGAGCATCGGGGGATTGCTGTCGAGCGAGTTCGACTGCGTGCCGAGCCCGGCGACACCCTCACCCGGCGCGAACGCCTACTTCAACGGCGGGTTCAGCACGCGCGTACACACTCGGGTCTTGCCCGGCTTGCAGATCGAGGCTCCGCTCATTGGCGTGCGCGACACGGCGGAGAATCGAGCACGCTTCGGTCGTGCGCTCTCGATCGCCGTCGAGACTTTCCTCGAGACGCACGCGAACACGCGCTTCTGAGCACGATCGGCTCACCACGCGCGAGGCGTGAGGCAGAGCCTGCTTCGAATCCAATGGGTCCGCGCGCGCTTTCGAGCTCGAATCAGGACCTCGGTTGGACAGTTTCGCCTCGCAGGGCATAGCGTCGAACTGCGGATAGCCCCCGATGTCCACGCACGACCCTCACGAATGGGTCACGACTTCGACCATGCTGCAACGCTTGTCGGACTTCGACGACCGCGGCGCGTGGGAGCGATTGAGTGGACGCTTCAGCCGACCGATCCAGGCTTAAGCGCCAACGCGGGCTTGCGCCGGACGAGTGCGAGGATGTCAGCCAAGAAGCACTGATGGCGTTCGCTCAAGCTTTTCGACGCGGTGACTACGACCGTGCGAAGGGACGCTTGTCGCATGGGCTCTTCGGGATCGTGTGGCGCCGGATCGATCACGTGCGTCGCAAACCGGATCGCCCAGCACCCGGCGGAAACGTGCGGCCTGCGGACTCGGCCGAGTGGATGGACTTCGAAGCGCCGCGCATGGTCAGTCCCGAGTGGGAAGATGTGTGGGAGCGCACGATGCTCGAGGATTGTCTGCGCCAGATCCGCGTGGAATTCGAACCGAAGACGATGCGCGCATTCGAGATGCTCGTCCTCGAGAACCGTTCGATCGAGGACGCCGAGCGCGAACTCGAGCAGTCGCGCAACGCGCTCGCCATCGCCAAGCACCGTGTGTCGAAACGTCTGCGCGAGATGATCGAGCAGTGCGACGAGGTCCGTCCGTGACGCCTATCGACGCCTGCCCGCTGTTCGAGGAGATCGAAGGACTCGCACACGGTCGGCTGGAAGAGGCCGTCTCGTCGCGGATCAGCGCACACATGACGAAGTGCGCGACCTGCTCGAAGCAACTCGACGAGCTGCGATCGGACCGCGAACTGGGCGAACGCTTGAGACGCTCACTCGGGGGCATGAACGAAACCACGTTGCCGACGATCGAGGGCTACGGCGTCGTGCGCGAAGTCGGACGCGGCGGCATGGGCGTCGTGTACGAAGCCGAACAGATCTCACCCAAACGGCGCGTCGCGCTCAAAGTCGTGCGCGGTGTGCAGTACGTCGACGCGCAGACTTTGCGGCTTTTCCAGCGCGAAATACGCGTGTTGGCTCGCCTCGAGCACCCCGGCATCGCGTCCCTGTACGACGCCGGCGAGACGCGCGGAGAGCACTGGTTCGCCATGGAATTCGTCGACGGGAAGCCGCTGACGCTGCACGCTCGATCACTCGCGAGGGCAGCGAAGCTCGAACGCTTCCTCCAACTGTGCGACGCGATCGACCACGCGCATCGACACGGAGTCGTGCACCGCGACTTGAAGCCCTCGAACGTGCTCGTGACCGACGCCGGTCGCGTGCAGGTCCTCGACTTCGGCCTCGCCAAGATCACGGACGCCGACGTGTCGATCGCGACGGAAGCCGGTCACATCCGCGGGACGCTCGCCTACATGAGCCCCGAGCAAGCGCGCGGCGATCCTGCTGCCATCGGCCTTTCGAGCGACGTCTACTCGCTCGGCGTCATCCTCTACGAGATCTTGTGCAATGCACTGCCGATCGACACGAGCAGCGTCCCCATTCACGAAGCTGCGCGTCGCGTCGCGATGGAAGCGCCGCGGCGACCCTCGGCGATCGTGCCGTCCCTGCGCGGCGATCTCGAGACGATAATCCGGAAGGCGCTCGAGAAAGATGCGCATCGACGTTACGCGACCACCGCGGCGCTTGCCGAAGACGTGCGTCGCTACCTGGCGAACGATGTGATCTTGGCGCGACCGCCGAGCTCGGCATACGAGCTTTCGAAGCCGATTTCTCGGCATAAAGTGCCGTTTGCGCTCGCTGCGGTCGTACTGGTGGGCGCCGTCGCGACTGCCGCTTGGACCTCGATTCTCTACAGCCGTGAATCGGATTTGTTGGCAGTTCAAAAGCGGTTGTCAGGGGAGCGCGAGACCACCCTCGAGGCCGAGAAGGACCAGCGCAAAGCGGCCGAGGTCGCGAGTGCAGAAGCTCAGCGGCAGACCGCGCTCGCGGAAGAACGCCTCGACAGCGTCAATCGCGAAACCGACGCGCGCGAGGCGGGTCTGAACTTCTTGGTCGAGCTCTTCGGCGACATCGGGCGAAGCGGTGACAACGCGGAGGCTCTCAGTGCCGCCGAGCTCTTGAAGCGCGGCATCGCGCGCCTGAACCAGCGCAAGGACACGAACGACACTGCGAGAATGATGATCCTGTCCAGCGTCGGGAACGCGGCGATGCGTGCGGGGCTGCAAGACGAAGCCGCGAAACTGCTCGAAGAAGGCGTCGAACTCGCGCGGCGTGATCAACCCGGTGAGCCCGTGCTGGCGTCGCTGCTCACGAGTCTAGGCCTCTTGCGCGATGCGCAGGGTCGCGGCGCGGAGAGCACCGAATTGTTGAAGGAAGCTGAAGCAATCTTCTCTGCGAAGGAGGGCAAGGCGAGCAAGAACTCGCTGCAAGCTCGCGTCAACTTGGCGAAACGCTTGCTCGAATCGGGCTCGACGAAGCGGGCCGCGCAGATCGCCCGTGAGGCACTCCCAGACGCGGAGGGTGCGCCCGAGCTGGTGCAAAAACGCCTGGAATTGCAGGGAATTGTGGGGATGGGGCTCTACGCGACCCAGGAACTCGCGGAAGGAGAAACGTTCCTGCTCGCCGCGATCGCCGAGCACCAGGATGCGGGAGTGAGCCCCGGTTTCGCAGCGCTGCTCCAGACGTTGGGCAACGTCTACTACGGTATGGGGCGCCATGGCGACGCACGCGCGCGCATGCAGGCAGCGCTCGACATGCGACTCGCGATCTTGTCCCCCGACGACGAAGCTCTGGCTGCGTCATACATCGGACTCGCAGCAATCGCGAAGACGACGAACGACACGACGACTGCGCTCGATCTCATGGCAAAGGCGACCATGATTCTGGCCGCTCGCTACGGTGCCGGGAGCCTCCAAGTTGCGATGTGCGAATACAATCGCTCGCGTATTCTGCTGCAAATGAAGGACGCGGTCGGCGCCAAGATCCTCGCGAAGCACGCACTCGACGTGCGCATCGCGAAGTTCGGCGTCGACAGTTATCGAACTGCGGAGTGCTGGAGCGTGCTCGGCGAAATCGCGCTGCAACAGCAGGACACGGTCGGGGCCGAGGAAGCGTTCATCGAAGCACTACGCATCTTCGACGTCACGCTCGGCAAGCCGCATCTGTCCACGATTCAGGCTCGTTTCAACCTCGCGCAGTGCTTGATGGCCGCGAAGCGTTTCGACGAAGCGCGATCCATCATGGACGAAATCCAGATCGCCGCGACGTCGTCGAAGGGCATGAGTGCGACGCAGGTACAAGCTATTCAGCAGTTGGCCAAGCAAGTCGAGGCAGCAGCGGGTCCGAGCAGCGCGGAAACCTCCTCCCGCTCCGAAGCGCACGAGCTCGAACCGAAGTGACCTGCGCGACCGACGCGGTTCAGGAAAACGAATCGCCGCGCGCGACCGGTCTCCGAGTCGCGCGCGTTCGTTCACGAGGCCCAGGTCGCAGCTACGGCCGAGGTCAGATCGAAGCAGCCGGCGCCGCACGCTGCGCTCGTGTCGTGATCAGCGCGTCGGATCGGACACGCGTCCGAGGAAGAGCACCGTTCCGCTCGCGCGGTGTCGAATGAAGAAGAGGAACGGATGATTCGCGTCGAAAACGACTGTTTGTTCAGGCTCTCGTTCGGATGTCGATCGCAACATCACGACCGCCGTCGCCGCTGCCGCTTCGGCGCCGTTCTCGTCCACGGACACGAACGCTTGCTGCAAGACGGCACCAATCCAGAGCGGACCCTTCGTGATGCCGCCGAAATCGGCGAGCGCCGGATCGAAGGCTTGGCGCATGCCGAGTTTCTCGAGCGTCGATTTCAGGTTGGCTCCGAAGCGGAATTCGAATTTCGGCAACGAGACCTCGACCTTTCGTGACGCGAGCGAGCGCGTCCAAGTCGCGCAATCCTCTTTGGACGTCAGATCTTCGAGCATCACCTTGTCCTTGGGCAAGACCACGACGAGCGACATCGTGTTCGACTCGAACGCGAGTTCGACGACTTGCGCCAGCTCGGTCTCGGCGTACATCCGCGTCGCCACTCGCCTCATCATCGCCGTGTCGATGCTCGTTCCGTCCGCTCGACGGAACGGCAACACTCTCGTAGCCGCAGTTTGGAAGGGTTCCGCCCATGCGCCCACGAAGTGAATCGTGTCGACGAGCACGAGTTCGGTGTCCGGACTCAAGATGCCCGCAGGCAAGATTTCCGGAATGCGCTCGCGCGTACGTTCTCGAGTCCACGCATTGATCGCAGCGCGCGCCTTTTCGGTCTCGGCGAAGTCGACGGTCCGCAACTCGGTGTCGAAGCCGTCCTTCAATTTGCGCAGGAAATCGGTCTCGAAACGAGTATTAGCGCGCCCCCAGAGCGATGTCGCGAACTCGAGCGAGTACGCCGGGCGCAGCGCATCTTTGCGGCCGATCTGCGGTGCGTCGAAGCTCTGCATCAGGGCGGCGAACCGCGCTCCTGAATCGTCTGGCAGTCGCAACACTTCGTCCATCTCGCGCGCGGTCTCGATCAACGCTCCTTGGCGCGCCATCGCCAGCGCGCGCGAGAGCGAGAAAGGCGAGCACACCAGGTTGCCGGGTGCGTCGTCGAGCTCGCGCAAGAGTTGCAGCGCGAACTCGGCTTGTCGCGCGGACATGTCGCTCTCAGCGGGCGAAGCGGTGGGGGAATTCTGCGGGGTGGCGGCCAACAGCGTGAACCAGACGGACAACATCGAAACCTCCAGGTCGAGACGCCGGTGAACGCCGCGCGCCCGAGAAGATCTGGAAAGATAGCCGTTTTCTCACTCGCTGCCTCGAAACGAAGCGAGGCCCCGTCGCCGGAGCCTCGCTGGATCGATCGAAGAGCCGCGCTAGCGCGGATTGATCACTGCACGACCAAGCAGTCCTGCGCGATGAACTTCACGCCGTTCGTGAGCTTGCCGATCACGACGACTTTGAACGTCTCGCCCTTGGTCACTTCGGCCAGATTGAAAGCGCAGTTGATGCTCGAGCGGTTGTAGTTCAGGACGAGGTCCATCGTTCCGTCACCGTTCACGTTCGTGCAGTTACAGTCGATACCGTTGATGAACGGCGTCGCGGTGTCGGCGAACTGCAGGCTGTTCGGTGCGAGCGGACCGGCGGAGCAATCGAGGCCGTACAAGCGCAGCGAGCTCCATTGAACTTGGCTGACGTCGAATCCCGGCGCACCCACGAGCGTGACCGAGAGGGTGCCCGCGGCGCGGCGGTTGTAGAGGTTCGGGCAAGCACCCGGCATCACGTCGAGGTTGGCGAAGTAGCGCACGACGTCGATGATTTGCACGCACTTCGCGACGTTGCAGTTGTCGTCGACAGCCTTCCACGTGCGCTCGATTTGATATGCGAAGCGATCTGCCTTGCAGTCGGGTTGCAGGATCTTGTCCTTGAAGGTGACCGTGACGTTTTGATCGCAGTTGTCGGTCGCGGTCGCGTAACCGAGGGCAGCGGGCGACGTGTCCATGCCCGAGATGACTTTGGCCAAGTCGGGGCAGGTGATGACGGGCTTGACGTGGTCGCGGACGCGCACGGTCGTGCAGCACGTCTTCGACTGATTCTGGCGCTTGACGAGCAAGCACACTTCGACGTTGAAGCTGCAATCGTTCGTCACCGGGATGACGAGCACGGGATTCGGCACCGCAGCGTCCATGAAGTACGCGCCGGGGTAGGTCGTGTTCCACACCCAGTCCAAGGCTCCGGTCGAGTCGAGACCGTTCAGTTGAACGGTGATGACGCCGGGAGCGGAGTTGACGGTGTACGGACCGCCAGCGTCACAGCGCAGGATCGGATTGCAACCACCGTTGCCGTTGCCGTTGCCGTTGCCGCCGTTGCCGCACGGAGGCGGATTACAGCCATTGTTGTTGTTGTTGCTGAGAGCTTGTGCCGACGACGCTAGCCCTAAGAGCAGCGCGGCGGCGAACGTGAGTTGTGCGAGTTTCATCATGGTGCGGATCGAGTGTGTTGAGAGGAGAAGGCCGACCCGTGGGCAGCACGATCAGGCGAAGCGAGGTCAGCGGGTGACGCACAGTCGAGAGTGGTCTGCAATGGGATCCGCATCTGCCGATGGGATCCGCGTCGAAGAACCGTACCCCGGTGCGCAGGGTCGGCAAGCGATCGTGCGCGTCAGTTCGTCCTCCTTTCGTCGCGCGCTCCTCGAAGCTGGAAAGCGCTTCGACGCAAGAAGATCTTGCGCACCGAACCGACGCTGAACGTGCGCTCGAACCTCGTCGAGCACGGAAGAAAACGACAGGAAAAACAGCTACGCGGAAGCGTTTTCGCGTCGAGGCCCGAGTTCAGCGACGAGGTTGCCGGCGAGCAGTGCAGCACCGCCGAACCACAACCATGACGTGAGCACATCGTGTCCAGTCGCGATGCCGAAGAGCGTCGCCCAGATCGGTTCGAACGCGTACAGGATCGCGGCGCGCACGGGATCGACCTCGCGCTGGAAGATGTTCATGAGCGACAACGCGACAACGGTGGCGAGCACGGTCGTCAGTGTGAGCGGCACGAGGAACTCGCGCGCGGTGACGAGTGCGACGAGTGCATCGACGCCGGGTGCATCGCCCAGGACCCGCGCGACGAAGAAGCCGACGAGCGCGATTCCGGCGACGACGACGAAGCTCGTGAACGTCACGGCCATCGGATCGATGCGCCGCGTCGCGCGATCGGTGGCGACGATGTGGATCGCGAAAACAACTGCACTCGCGATCGTGAGCCACTCACCGGTCGTGAACGACAGGTCGGGTCGACCGCGCACGAGTCCGGCGCCGACGGTCGCGAGCACGGCACCCGCGACGAGTGCGGCGTGCAGACGCCCACGCGTGGAAAACGCCCCGATGCCGGCCGTGAAAATCACGTACAGGCTCGTCAAGAATGCCGAGACCGCAGGCGACACATCGACGAGGCCGCTCATCTGCAAGGCGAACCCCGCGAACAACAATCCGCCGAGCCACAAGCCGCTCTTCCACGCTTCACGCGACACGCGCGTCCGCGCCGAACGCGAGACGGCGAACACGATCAGTGCCGCTGCGCCGAAGCGCAACACGAGGAACACGCACAGGGCGCTCACGACGTGTCCTGGCCCGAGGCGCGCTTCGGCCGCCGTGACGGCGTCCTTCATCCACACGAAAGTCGCGCCCCAGATGACTGCGACCGCGAAGAGCGCCGCGATCGCTTTCCACGGCGTCGATTTCGTCTCGGAGCGGACCATGCGAGCCCGTCATGCTAACTTCTCACTCGCTATGATTCCGACGCACACCTTTCGCGTGAGCCTCGCGGCTCTTCTCCTCGTCCTCTCGTCCGCATGCGCCACCGATCGTCAAGTGATCGATCAGGCGTCGAGCACGCACGATCAGCTCGAGCCCGCTGTCGTCACGGATGCCGAGATGAAGGGCTACATACAGGACCTCGGCAAGCGCATCGTCGATGTCGCGCGCGAAATGCACGCTCAGGATTACGGTCCGAAAGCGCACTTCAAGGAGGACGCCGATTGGATGTTCTCCGATCAAGTGCAGTTCCACTTCGTGAACAGCACGACTCTCAACGCGTTCACGACGGGCGGTGAGCACATGTACATCTACACGGAGCTCTTGAAGACTTGTAAGACGGAGGACGAACTCGTCGCGGTCATGGCGCACGAGTACGGACACATCTACGGTCGACACGTGCAGAAAGGCATGAATCGCCAGTACTACTCGATCGGCGGGGCGCTCGCGGCCGGCATCGGTGGTTACGCACTCGGCGGCAAGGAACACGGCGCCGAGTACGGGATGATGGCAGCCGGTGGCACATTGGCGGCGCTGCAATTCGTCGGGATGGGCTTCACACGCGACGACGAAGCCGAAGCCGACGAACTCGGTTTCGATTTCTACGTGCGCGCCGGTTGGGATCCGAAACGCTTCGGCGACTTCTTCCAAGCGCTCATCGACAAAGGACTCGATCAGAAATCCGACACGACGAGCGATCACCCGACACTGCGCAGTCGTGTCGCAGCCGCGAACGCTCGCGCCGCGAAGTTGCCGCCCGAAGCCGCACAGTGGCGCAAAGCGCCGGTCGCGGATGCCGCGCGCTTCGGGGCGATGAAACAGCGCGCCGAGATGGTCGGCAAGTCGATGCCCAACGATCAATCGCTCCAGCAAGCGCAGACCTTGCTGGCCGCTGTCGCAAGCTGCGTGAGCCCGACCGACATGCCCGAACAAACGGCCGCGCGAGAGAAGATCGTCAAGGCCGCCGAGGCCGAACAGAAGGCGCAGGAGTCGCCCAAGCCCTGAGTTCGCTCAGTGCGTCGTTGTGCTTCGCACCGCGTTGGCTGCTGATCGTGTGTGTACCGAGCCGGAGCGAATCGTGTGTGTACCGAGCCAGAGCAATGTTTCCCCGATGC
>JAWXBU010000215.1:0-14888 GCA_034440255.1 Planctomycetota bacterium
AAGTTCCCGATCGAGCAGAAGGCGTTCGACTTGTACGTGCGCGCGACGGGACAGACGCAGCCGGGTGCGGCGGATTATCAGCCGGTCGTCGACGCGTAGCGAGAGAGTGAATCGCACATGATCGCCCGCGCTCGCTCGGCGCTCGAGCGGTCGCTCCGTGCTTCCGCGCCCGGGCGATTTGGATCCGCGCTCGCGTCGCGAGTCGCAGTTCACGCTCGACGACACGACTTGATCGGCGGGCATCCGCGTCTTGACGAAGATCGCGACACGACGCGCTGGAATGCGGGTGCTCCCACGCCACAGCACCCACGAGGCCGATCATGCAGCGACTGTTCATTCCTCTCGCCTTTCTCGCGTGCGCCGCGTCGGCGCCGCTGAACGCTCAATCGCGCTTCGACGACGTGCATCCGGTGTTCCGCACTTACTGCGCGGACTGCCACAGCACGCAAGGCAATGGCGCCCACAACATCGCCTCGGGCGACATCCAGCAGGCTTTCGCTGATTCGCAACTGCCGTCCTACTTCGTCCCGGGTCAGACGAAGGGCTTCGCGATGCTCGTGCGAATTCAGAACGGGGACATGCCGCTCGGAGCGGGGTGCTCGGGCGATCCGACTCTGGATGCGTCGAACCCGCTGTGCCTCGAGGCCGTCGATCTGGCGTCGATCCAGACCTGGATCCAATCCGGTCAGCCCGGACCGGCGCCGATCACGGGCACCGCATACTGCTTCGGCGACGGGAGCGGAGCGCCATGTCCGTGCGGGAACCTCGGCGCTTCCGACGGCGGCTGCGCCAATTCCGTCAGTTGGAGCGGCGGCGCGCTCGTCGCCGTGGGCTCGGCCAGTCTCGCGGCGGACACGCTCTTGTTGCGCGCGTCGCGCATGCCGAACGGCTCGGCGCTCTACTTCCAAGGCACCAACCGCAGCGCCGGCGGTGCAGGACAGCCGTTCGGCGACGGGCTTTTGTGCACCTCGGGCGCGGTGGTACGCCTGGGCACGCTGATGAACGGCGCCTCTACGTCCCAGTTCCCTCCCAGCGCGAGTCTGTCGCTCTCGGTCCTCGGATCGGTCGTGACGGCGGCGTCCACGCGCCATTACCAAGTCTGGTATCGCGACGCGGCGGCCTACTGTTCGCCAGCCACGTTCAACTTGACGAGCGGCACGAGCGTGACTTGGCTCCCGTGAAACCCGCGGCGTGCGGATGTGCGGATCGCGCGCGCGAGGCGCGTAACTTTGTCGCGCATCCGGAGCGCTCACACCGGCGCTTCGGGGCGGAGAACATCACTCCAACGGATTCCTTCCCAGGATCGCGACGTCGTAGAGATGGTCTTCGCGGCCCGCGATCGCGAGGAACCCGCGCGCCTCCGTGATGGATCGCTCGACGAACGCCGGATCCGCCATCAGAGCGGCGTAGTCCGCGATCACGCGCGCATCCGGAATGAGTCCAGCGCTGCCGACCCGGTACGCCTCGATGTAGAGGATGCCTGCACGAAAGCGCCGCGCTTCGTCCAGGAACGCCTGCATAGCGGACGCAGGGATCAGCTCGGCGTCGCCGACGCGAACGAGTTGGATGCCCGCGGCCAGGGCGATGCGCTGGAACAGGGCCATGAGGAAGCGCGTAGCGTAGATCCCAACGTCAACGCCGGATGGATTCCGCGCGCGCAAAGGATGAAGACGCGCCGGAAGCTTCAGGCGTAGGCGCCGAGCGTCACGGCGGCTTGGCTCTCGACAGCCTGCTCGTGGTGGACTTGCGCCGCACGGAGCGGCGGTTGCTCGATCGGTATTGGGGGAGAGACGGGGCGATGCAGTTCTTGGCAGCGCACCTGGACCGGCTGCAATTCAAGTCGACCGGCTGAGGGATACTCGCGCCTGGCTGTCGGCCAAATCGGATTGACAGATCGCACCCGCGACGGCGCACTCTTCCGGACTCGAACCTCCGGAGGTCCCCCCCCATGGTCACTTGGTCTCAACTTCTGCTTCCGATCGCGCTGTCCGCGGTCTTCATCTTCATCGCCAGCTCGATCATCCACATGGTCTTGAAGTGGCACAACGCCGATTACCGCAAGCTCGCGAACGAGGACGAGGTGCGCGTGGCTATCCGCAAGAGCGCGCCGACGCCCGGGCAGTACGTGTTCCCGCACGCACTCGACGGCAAGGACTGCAACTCGCCGGAGACGAAGAAAAAGTTCGAGGAGGGCCCGATCGGCGTCATGTACATCAGGCCGAACGGACAGGTGAAACTCGGCCCGTTCCTCGGCAGTTGGGTGCTGTACACGCTCGTCGTCAGCGCACTCGTCGCGTACGTCGCGCAATTCACGCTGACGAGCGGCGCCGACTACACGGACGTGTTCCGACTCGTCGGCACGACGGCATGGCTGGCGTACGCGTGGCAGAGCCCGTCCGATTCGATCTGGAAGGGCAAGCCGTGGATCTCGACCTTCCGCTGCCTCGTCGACGGCCTCGTCTACGCACTCATCACCGCCGGCACGTTCGGTTGGTTGTGGCCGCGCTGAAGCGCTCGCAGCAGATCAGTGACTGATCTGCGACCACTCGACGCGCAAGACGCCGGCTTCGTGCGAGACTTGTTCCATCATCTCCGGCGCTTGGAACGTGTTGCGGCAGCGCACGTGGAAGACGAGCTCGAACGGTTCCGTATCGGCACCGAGGCGACCCGAGACGTCTTGCACGCGAATACCGTGAGACGTGAGGATCGATGAAATGCGCTTCGACAACGCCGGCAATTCCAAGTGCGCGCCGGTGACGATCAGACGGCGATAGATGACGGGTGCGATGCGACGCGAGAGCGGATCCACGCCTGCGAGCACGAGCAGCACGGCAACCGTGCTGACCATCGCCAGCGCGTACTCGCCCTGACCGATGACGATGCCGAGGCCGGCGACGAACCACACCGTCGCTCCGGTCGTGATCCCGCGCACGATGTCGCCCGCGCGAATGACCGTGCTCGCTCCGAGGAAACCGATGCCGGTCACGATTCCGGCCGCCAGGCGATTTGGATCCATCACGATGCGCACGACACCGTTGGGATCGAGCTCTTGAATCGGGATCTGGCGCGACGCGTAGATCAGCAGCGCGGACGCCAGACACACGAGCATGTGCGTGCGCAATCCGGCCGGACGACCGTGCACTTCGCGTTCGAAACCGACGGCGCCGCCGAGGACCACCGCGAGCACGATGGGAGTGATGTCGAGATTCGAGATCTGTTCGAAGAAGTTTTCGAGGCCGGGCATGGTGATCGTGTTCGGGTCGTGGAGCGCGCGCGCGGCTGAGCATGCCACGATTCGGACCTGTTGCATCGTCCTTCCAGCTCTGGAACTGCACAGCTTCGTCGACGAGCGTCCCGAGTCTGCGACGAAGTGACACGTCGTTCAGCGCGCGCCGCGTCGCTCCGATTCGACGAAAAAAGCCTGATCTACGCGGTTTTTCGCGCTCACGACGACTCCTTCGCGCCTGAGCCGACGTTTCTGTTCGAGCGACGACGCGCCACCGACGCGTATTCGACCGGCCGCATCGACGACGCGATGCCAAGCGAGCTTGGAACCGCTCGGCAGACGCGCGAGCACGCGCCCGACGAGACGCGCGTTGCGCGGCAAACCCGCTTCGTGCGCGACTCCGCCGTACGAGCACACGCGTCCTTTCGGAATCGAGTCGACAGTCGCGAGGATGCGCTGCACACGCGGATCGTCGTCGATCGTCGACGTCGGCTTCCGAGCCGCAGACGAGGACACGGAGGGCGGAGACTGTGGGCTTCGTCGACTCTTCATGGACGTCAGCGGCCGCCTGGTCCACTCACTCACGAGCATGAGTGCAACTCGATGCGGCGCGCCCGAGCTTACGGAATCGTGAGTCCGTCGTGGTGCTCAGCTGGGTGCAGAGCACATGTCCGCCGATTCAAGTTGGCTGATCCGAGTCGACTGTCCGGAAGCGGTTCCCTCACGCACGAGGCGAGCACAGACGGACTCGAGCGCCGGTAGACTGTTCCCCCTCATGAAGTCGAAAACGCTGATGTCCCTCGCAGGAATCGTCCTCGCCCTCGGTGCGGCGCTCTACAACTGGAAGTACGGGACTGCGGCTGCCGATTCGGCGACGTCAGGCTCCAGTTCGAGCGTGGGGACTGCGACGCAAGAGCCGCGCGCATCTGGGCCGAATGCTTCGGAATCGACGACCTCGAGTTCGTCGTCCAAGGCCGCGCCGACCAAGCCGGCCACGAACGCATCGATTGCGAAGCCGAGCGTGTCGTCGAATGCGCCCGCGAACGCGACGACGAGGGCGGCCCCGGCCGAAACGAAGCCCGGCGTTCCGGCCGGTTCGACGAGCACCGTTGGATTCGGCTCGACACGCGCGTTCGACGATCACTACGAGAAACACGGCTCCGAGTTCGGCTCGATCACGCAGGCTCAGTACCTCGCGCTCGCACAGCAAGTGCGCGACGCACCTGTAGGCGGCTCGATCCTGGAAGCGGTCCGCGACGACGGCGTCATCTCGCGCTTCGACAAGAAATCGGGCGCGTTCCTCGCGTTCAACGAGAACAAGACCATTCGCACGTTCTTCAAACCAAACGACGGTGTGCGCTACTTCGAACGTCAGATCGAGAAAGCTCACTGATGTCGAAGCCAAGCAAAGTCATGGACGCTTTGCGAGCGCGAGGCGTGGCCGACCATGTGCTCGCCGGTGGACTCGTCGGCGTCGTCGCGAAGTGGGAGAAGACGGCTTCCGAACTCTCCATCGGCTACCGGGGCAACTACCACGAATGGCTCAACGACATGGATGGGCGCGACATTCTCCAGCTTGCGATGACCGTCGCGAGCGAAGACGAGATGCGCGCTGTCGGTCGTCGCGTGCGACTTGCCGACGAAAGCGTTCACGCTCACACGAAGAGCGCCGGTAAGTGCATTTGGGGCACGAAAAACGCTGCAAAACACGGGTGGAACGCCGGCAAGCAGTGGTGGTACTTCCTCGAACCGAAAGTGAAGAGCGCTGAGTTCGCGCGCGATCTCGCCGCACAGGACTGAACGATGCAGAACAAAAAACCCGCGGAAGCAAAAGCGCTCGTCGACTCGAACCAAGGTTGGACTTACCTCGACGTGCGCAGCGTCGACGAGTTCTCGGGCGGCCATCCCGTCGGCGCTTGGAACATTCCGGTGCTGCACCGCGGCCCGATGGGCATGACGCCGAACGCGGACTTCGTCGCCGTCGTCGCGAAGACGTTTCCGAAGACGGCGAAACTCGTCGTCGGTTGCGCGTCGGGAGTTCGTTCGGTGCGCGCGTGCGAGATGCTCGAAGCGGCCGGCTACACGGAGCTCGTCAACATGGAAGGCGGCTTCATGGGTTCGCGCGACGATTTCGGACGCGCGATTCCAGGCTGGGCTTCGAGCGGCCTCCCTGTCGCAGCGGCGGCCCCGATCGAACGCACGTACGCGAAGTTGTCCCAAGCGAAAACGTGAGAGCGATCGCGACCGGATTGCCGCGCGATTCGCTCGAGTGCGAAGCCGCGTTCTATGCCGGGTGGCGCCACGAATTCCGTGGTGAGCTTCACATCGCCCGTGCACTCTACGAACGCGCTCAGGAGTTTCGGGCGGAGGAGGCGTGGGAATGGCACATGTCCGCGGTGCGCAGACGTTGAGGCACGTTTCGCGCGAGATTTTCGCTATCTTCTGGTGATGTATCCCGTCGTCGACACGCTCGGGCGACCGCTCGGCAACCTGCGCATCTCGGTCACCGACCGCTGCAATCTGCGCTGTGCCTACTGCATGCCGGAGGAGGAGTACACGTGGCTTCCGCGGGCGGACATTCTGCGGTTCGAGGAAGTCTCGCGACTCGTCGACGCATTCATCGCCGTCGGCGCCGACCGCGTGCGCTTGACCGGCGGGGAACCGCTGATGCGCCGCGATCTCGCGAGCCTCGTGCGCATGCTCGCCGACAAGCCAGCATTGCGCGACATCGCGCTGACGACGAACGGCTTGTTGTTGGCCGGTGAAGCGCGCGCCTTGAAAGCAGCCGGTCTCGCGCGCGTGACGATCAGCCTGGACACGTTGCAACCCGATCGATTCCGCACTCTCACGCGCCGCGACGGCCACGAGCACGTCCTCGCCGGCATCGAAGCCGTTGCCACCGAGGGCTTCCGCAACACCAAGATCGACACGGTCGTGATGCGCGGCGTGAACGACGACGAGCTCGTCGCACTCGTGCAATGGGCACAAAAGCGCGACGCCGAAATCCGTTTCATCGAGTACATGGACGTCGGTGGCGCCACGCGTTGGTCGATGGACGCGGTCGTCAGCCGCACGCAGATGCTCTCGACTCTCGCGGAAGCGTTTGGTCCGATCACGCCGATCGCTGCGGATTCCACCGCCCCGGCCGAGCGTTTCATGCTCGCCGACGGATATGTCTTCGGCATCATCGCGTCGACCACGGCGCCTTTCTGCAGCGCGTGCGACCGCAGCCGCTTGACCGCCGACGGTCAGTGGTTCCGCTGTCTCTACGCGGCGCGCGGCACTGATCTGCGCACGCCCTTGCGCGCCGGTGCGTCGATCGATGAACTGGCGGGCCTGCTCCAGCACCACTGGACCGCTCGCAACGACCGTGGTGCCGAAGAGCGTCTGGCGACGAGCGCGCGCTCGGCACTGGCGAATTCCGAGACGTTGCGGGCCAACCCCCATCTCGAAATGCACACCCGCGGCGGATGAAACGATCGAACGACGCGCAGGTCGGCGACTCGCGAGTGACGTGGATCGCCTTGCTCGCGACCCTCGCGATTTTCGCCTACGCGTCGTTCATCACGTCGCGTTCGACGCTCTTCGATCGGGACGAGCCGCGCTTCGCGGAAGCCGCCGTCGAGATGATCGCGACCGGCAACGCGCTCTATCCGACGTTCGATTTCGAGCTGCGCCCCGACAAGCCGATCCTCGTCTACTGGCTCATGGCCGGCGCGATCAAGATGTTCGGCGCGACTGCGTGGGCGGCGCGATTCTTCTCGCCGGTGTGCTTGGCGCTCGCGTGTTGGCTCGTTTTCCGCATCGGAAAACGCCTGTTCGACGCGAAGGCCGGTTTGATCGCGATGGGCTTGCTCGCGGTATCGCCCCTGGCGCTGATGGAGGGCGTGGTCGCGACGACGGATGCGCTCTTGCTCTTGTGCATGACGCTCGTGTTGTCGAACTTCGTCGCGTTCGTGCTCGACGGGCCGAGCGCACTGCGCTACGCCGGCATCGCACTCGGAACGGCGGCAGGACTGCTCACGAAGGGTCCCGTTGCCCTCGCCGTCGTCGCGTTGTCGATAGCGTTCACGTCGTGGTTCCTGCGCGCCGAGCGCACGCCCACGCGCCGTGATTCGCTGCGCGTGTGGCTCGCGCTGATCGCGGCTCTCGTCGTGTTCTTGGCGTGGGGCATCCCCGCGAACCTGGCGACGAACGGCGAGTACGCGGCTCGGGGGCTCGGTCACCACGTCGTCGATCGTTCGACGGAGGCGCTCGAAGGACACGGCGGGAACTATTTCTTGTGGTTGCCGTTCTACGTGCCGATCGCGGTGATCGGCTTCCTTCCCGGACTCTTGTTCCTGCCGGCTGCGTGCGCTGCATTCCTCGGTCAGCGCATCGCGAACGTCCGTACGCGAGCGCTGATCCTGGGCTGGATCGTGCCGTGCGTCGTGTTGATGACGCTCGTGCCGACGAAGCTCCCCCACTACATTTTGCCCGTTTTTCCGGCACTTTCGCTCGCTGCAGCCGCCGTCGTCGGAGCGCTGGAGCGCGACCAACTCTCGGATCGCGAGCGTGCGTGGGCCTCGAGCGGGACGTGGATTTTCGGCGCCGTCGCGATCGTGCTCGCGGCCGCGCTGGGCCTCGTTCCGTACTTCCAGAACGTCGACGGACTGCTCACGCCCAGTCTCGTCATGGCCGGAGCGTTGGGCGTGACCGCGCTCGTCGCGATGCGCATGCACCGCCGCGGTCGTCACGCGATCGCGGCCTACGTCGTGATCTTCGGGTGTGCGGCGACGTGGATGCTCGGAGCCGTCCTCGCGCTTCCGATCGTCGAGCGCACGAAAGTCGCGCCCGACATCGCCGCTGCGATCCGCTCGGGCGTGCCGGAGAGCGTGACCGTGGCGAGGTGGAAATTCAGCGAGCCGAGTCTCGACTTCTACTTGGGTCGTCCGCCGATCAAGGATTTCGACGACGAAGCACAGCTGCGTGCCTGGGCTCTGGAGAACTCTCCCGCCGTGCTCGTCATCCAGCGCGACAGACTCGAAAGGCTGCGAGACGTCCTGCCGACCTCGCGCTGGAGCGAGCTCGCCGTAGCTCACGGGTTCAATTTGTCGAAGGGGCAAGCGATCGAGTTGGTCGCGATCGTACGCGAGCTGCCGACGACGCAAGATCGATGATCCGCTGCCGCGTGGTCGTCGTCGGCGCGGGTCCGGGCGGCGCGGTGACGGCGCTGCATCTGGCTCGTGCGGGCGTCGATGTCGTGGTGATCGACAAAGCCACGTTGCCCAGGGCGAAAGTGTGCGGCGGAGGCGTGGTGAAGCGCGCTCTGCGACACGTGCCTGCCGACGTCGTACTCCCGGTCGAGCGCGCTTGTCGCCGCGTTTCGATGCGCATGTTCGACGGGAATTTCGCCCATGTCGTCGTGCGAGCCGAAGCCGTCGTGTCGATGACGATGCGCGCCGATCTCGACCTCGCGCTGGTCGATGCGGCGGTGAAATCGGGAGCGCACGTCCTCGCACCGTGCGCGGTCATCGCAATCGAACGCAGTGTGGAACACGTCGACGTCGTCACGGCAGCGGGACTCGTGCGAGCGGACTTCGTCGTCGTCGCCGACGGTGCGACAGGTCCGTGCGCACGACTCGCGGGGTTCGACGATACGCTTGCGACGATTCCTGCGCTCGAAGCCGAGGTACGCGTCGACGCGCGCACTTTGGAAGCACACGCCGACACAGCCGCGTTCGATTTCGGCGGTGTCGTCAGCGGAGGATACGGCTGGGTCTTCGGCAAGCGTGATCATCTCTCGTGCGGCGTCTTGTCGATGAAGCGCGGCTCGGTGCATTTGCGCGACCGACTCGATCGCTACCTCCACGCTGTCGGCATCGTCGAACCGCTCGCGATCGAAACGCGCGGTTACGTCATCCCGATTCGTCCGCGCAAGCGACTTGCCCGCGATCGAGTGTTGCTCGTCGGCGACGCGGCCGGTCTCGCCGATCCGGTGACCGCGGAGGGCATCTCGCTCGCGATGCACAGCGGTGCGATCGCGGCGCAATCCATCGTCGAACACACGACGGCACGCGACGTCGAGCGCACCTTCGAACGCAGAATTCAGCAAGAAATCAAGGCCGATTTGCGCGTTGCACGGCTGCTGTCGCGACTGCTCTACGACAAGCCTCGCCTGGCGCGCCGTTTGTTCGAACGCCGCGGCCAGAGTCTGTGCGAAGCGATGACGAGCGTGACGGCGGGCGAGCGCAGCTATCGCAGCCTGCTTTCGAATCCGCTCAACTGGTCGCGGCTCGTGCTCGGTCGCTAGTGGGCTGTAACGGCTGATTCGCTGGCAGGATTCGTCCTCATTCGTTGTCGGCGAAGAAGCGACGACGACCGCGTATCCCCAATCGATACGCCGAGGAGGAGCGACGCCGCCCGGCGACGAAGGAAGGCGGAGCCTGCTACCGAATCAGCCGCTACAGTCCACGAGCGCGCTCTCAGCCGCCGAACTCTTTCAGGTGGCGAACCGGATCCGCGTAGATCGGATCGATCTCGATCGCGCGGCGCAGGTGGGCGAGCGCTTCGTCCTTCTTGCCGTTCATGAACTTCGCGCACGCGACGAGGTCCAGTGCTTCGGAATCGGCGGCGCCCAGGGTCTCGATCCGGCCCGCGACTTCCAGCGCGAAGAGTTCGTCGTCCGCGCTCAACTTGTTCTTGTTGGCTTCGAACTCGCGCAACACCTGCTTGCCGAAAGCCAGAGCTTCGCTGTCGGGCGCGGTGTGCCAAGCCGTGACTTGTGCGTTGCGCGCCGCTGCGTTGTGACGCCCAGCTTCGGCCGGATCGGATGCTTGCCGCGCCAGCACGCCGTAGATCTGCCCGAGCACGTTCCAGGCACGGAACTGGACTTCGGGAAAGGTCTCGGTCGCGACGAAAGCCTGCAAAAGTCCTGGTGTTTGAGCCTCTTTGCGCTGCTCCCACAATTTCTGCACGCGCTCCATCACGCCCTGCAGCGCGATGAAGTGCATGGCTTTCGATTTCCCGTCGGGATCGAGTCTCTTGATTTCGGCGACATGACTTTCGGCGATCGTCGTGTCCTCTGCGGCACTCAGGCGAGTGGCCAGTTGCCATCGCAACTCGACGTTCGCTGCATCGGCTGCAACTTGCGCCGTGAGTTCGTCGAGCGACGGCATCGCGAGGATACGAGCTAGATGCGCTTTGAACTGCACCGGTGTCAAGTAACCCGTCAAGCGCTCGCGCAGCCGCCCGTCGGATTCGAGCACGACCATCGTCGGGAATCCGGTCGGCTTGTACCGTTCGGTGAAGGGCGCGCCGAGCTTGCTCTCGGCGTCGACGTTGATGCAGACGATGTCCTTCGTCGCCGCGAGAACCGAATCGTCCGAATACGTCTCGCGATCGATCTTCTTGCACCACGTGCACCACGTTGTCCAGAAGTCGACGAAGATGAGTTTCTTCTCCAGCTGTGCTCGTGTGATCGCTTCGTCGAGCGAACCCGTGAACCAGGGGAGCTTGCCGTGGGAGTCTTCGAAGGAAGCGCGCGCCGCAGTCGCCGATTCGAGGACGGGTGAGAGAAACAGCGACACGGCGAAGAATAGGCTGATCATGAGCGTGTGTTCGTTCGTTGGAATGCCAGTGCGCTCACTCTAGTGCGACAGCCCTGACCGCACGACGACCCGGCTCCGAATTGCCTGGAAATAGGCCGTTTCCGTCGTGGACGAGAGCCGCCCCGATCCGCACGATCCTGCCTCGATGGAGAGCTTGAACCGTTGGAAGAGCGAGAAGCAGGCCGCATGGATCTACGGATTCTTGGCCGAGATCGAGCGCAACAGCGGGCGCGCGAACATGTTCGCGAACCTCGCGACGGCTGCCGAAGAGCAGGCCGAGATCTTGCGCGGTGACGTGATCGCGTCGGGCGCGACCACGCCCACTTTCGAGCCGACTCTCCGCGCGCGTCTCGTCCTCGCCTTGACGCGACGGTTCGGAATCGCGCGCACGAAGACGATGCTCGCGGCGCTCAAGGTGCGTGGGCTTTCGGCCTACGGTACCGATCGCGACGGCGCGCCGTTGGGACATCCGATGCCCGTCTCGGTCGGGGACATCGGCGCGCGACATCGCTCGCACGGCGGCGGCGGCATCTTGCGTGCGGCGGTGTTCGGCGTGAACGACGGACTCGTGTCGAATACGAGCTTGATCCTCGGCATGACGGGTGCGTCGTTGGCGCCGTCGACCGTGCTCGTCACGGGTGCTGCCGGGTTGTTGGCCGGAGCATTCTCGATGGCCGCGGGTGAGTACATCTCGATGCGGTCGCAACGCGAGCTGTTCGAGTTCCAGATCGCCGAAGAGCGTGACGAGCTCGAACGCTACCCCGAGGAGGAGACCGAGGAACTCGCGCTGATCTACGCCGGCCGCGGAATGGCACTGGAAGTCGCGCGCGAAGCGGCGGCGACGATGGCCCTCGACAAGGAGCGCATGCTCGATGCTTTGGCGCGCGAAGAACTCGGCTTGAACCCCGACGATCTGGGTTCGCCGATCGGCGCGGCCGTGTCGTCGTTCGTGGCGTTCGCATTCGGCGCGTTCGTGCCGCTCGTGCCGTTCTTCTTCGCGCAGTCCGGGAACTCACTCCTGATCGCATGTCTTGCGAGCGCGACGCTTCTGTTCGTCATCGGAGCCATTTTGAGCCTGTTTTCAGGCCGAAATGCTGCATTGGGCGGATTGCGCATGCTCGCGATCGGAGCGTTCGCAGGACTGGCGACGTGGAGCATCGGGCGCTGGCTCGGAGTCGCGCTGTCGTGACATCGCAATCGGCCGGCGAGCGCATCGACGAGTTGCGCGACGCGCGTCGCCGGTTGCGCGCGCTCATCGACGATCTACCTGACGCGGCCCTATCCGTCCCGATGACTGCGATCGTGAATCCTCCGCTGTGGGAGATCGGTCACGTCGCTTGGTTCCAAGAATTGTGGACGCTTCGACACTCGGCTGGCAGCGCTTCGCTGCGTGAAGACAGCGATCGTTGGTACGACTCGGCCGCCGTTCATCACGACACGCGCTGGCACCTGGACCTGCCCTCGCGTGAAGCGACGCTCGCGTACATGGATGCCGTTCTCGACGCGACGTGCTCGCGACTCGAGGGCGACCCGCGCGACGATCGTGACGACTACTTCCATCGGCTGGTCACTTACCACGAGGACATGCACGGCGAGGCGCTCGTCTACACGCGACAGACACTTGGGCTTCCAGCGCCGAAACTGGCGGCACGTTCGTCTGCCGAGATCGCTGGAGGCGGCCCGTGGGTCGGTGACGTCCACGTTCCCGGCGGCACGTTTGCGTTGGGCGCGAATCGATCGACCCCGTTCGCTTTCGACAACGAAAAGTGGGAGCACGCGCGCACTGTCGCTCCATTCCGAATCGCGCGTGCGCCGGTGACGCAGAACGAATTCGCGCAGTTCGTCGACGCTGGCGGCTACGAGCGACGGGAATGGTGGAGCGCAGCAGGCTGGCAGTGGCGCTCGACCAACGGGGCATCCGCGCCCTGGCATTGGCGACGCGACAGCGACGGCAGTTGGCTGCGCGTGCACTTCGACTCGCAAGTTGAGCTCGAACCGCATCGTCCGATCGTTCACGTCTCGTGGTTCGAAGCCGAGGCCTACTGTTCCTTCGCCGGTCGGCGCTTGCCCACCGAACTCGAATGGGAAGTGGCGGCATCGGCGACAATCGACGAAAAGGGCGCCTTTTCAGCCGTGAAACGTCCGTTTCCGTGGGGCGATGCTCCGCCGAACGCCGCGCTCGCGCACCTCGATCTCGCTTTCGACGGCGCGTGTGACGTCGGCTCGTTCGCAGACGGTGACAGTGCGCTCGGCTGCAGACAGATGATCGGCAACGTGTGGGAGTGGACGTCGTCGGACTTCGCTCCGTACCCGGATTTCGTCGTCGATCCGTACAAGGAATACAGTGCGCCTTGGTTCGGCGACCACAAGGTGTTGCGCGGCGGTTGTTTCGCGACGCGCTCGCGGTTGATCCGCAACACGTGGCGCAATTTCTACACACCGAATCGGCGTGACGTGCTCGCCGGATTCAGGACGTGTGCGCGATGAAGGTCCTCGTCTTTTATCCCGGTCCCGTCAGTTTTCGTCAGGCGCAGGTCGCAGCGCATCGCGACGTGTTGAAGGCGCTCGGGATCGAGTTGGTCCTCGCGGACGATTTCGTGACCGCCTCCGACAGCGAGTACTTCGCCGACGTGATCGAATTGCCGCCGCCGCAAGCAGTCGCCGAGTCGCTGCGACGCGTCCGCGAGTGGCTGACGTCGAATCGAGCGCATGCCGTCGTCGCACAATCGGAGTCGGGTCTGTGCGTCGGATCGCTCGTGGCAGTCGAGCTCGGTGTGCCGTGCTTGTCACCGAGGGCTGCCCATCTGACGACGAACAAGTACGCGTGTCGTGTCGAACTCGAACGCGCGCGTGTGCCCCAACCGCGTTTCACGAAAGCGCACGATGCTCACGCAGTGAAAGCGTTCGCGCGCGAAGTCGGTTATCCGGTCGTGTTGAAAGGTGCCGCGTCCGCACTCGGTCGTTTGGTCACGCTGGTGCGCGACGAGCGTGATGTCGAAGCGTGTGTCGAGCGTGTGCAAGAAGGCCTCTCCACTTCGGTCGACATCGCTCGTTTGGTTGATTTTGGCGTCGTTTCAGGCATCGAACTGGGTTTGAACCCATTGCGCGAGTTCCTCGTCGAAGCCTTTGCGAGCGGGGCACCGGTCGAGACGGACGGTGTCGTCGCGGGTAACGACATTCGCTCCTTCGGCGTGACCGAACAAGTGCTCTCGAAGCCGCCGTTTTTCTTCATGGAGGGCTATTTGTTGCCGGCCGATCGGTGTGCGGACGAACTTGCTGCGATCGAAGACGTCTCCGATCGAGCGTTGCGAGCGCTCGGAGTGACGAACACCGGCTATTCGATCGAGATGCGCCTCGACGCAGGTCGAGCAGCGATCATCGAAGTCAACGGTCGCCTCGGATGGGACGAGGGATTCGGGGACATGTTCGCTCTGGTGACGGGTGCTCAACCGGCGTTTCAAGCACTCGAGATCGCGCTCGGTGCAGCGCGGCCGTTCACGCGCAGAATGGACGTGCGAGCGGCGCTGGCATACGCAGTCTGCTACTCGAACAGCGTGGTCGCGCGTGTGCCGACAGCGAACGACATTGCAGACATCGCGCGCAAGTTCGACGTGCATATCGGCTGTGCGGTACACGTCGGCGATCGTACGTTTGCGCCGCCGCATTCCGAGGCGACGCCGCATGTGGCGTTCGCGCTTGCGTCGGGTGAAACGACGAGTCGCGCGAGTTACGAGCGAGCGCGGCGAGCCGTCGATGCTTTGCGATTCACGTTCACGGCGTTGTGACGCGCGCGGGATTCAGTCGGGAGTTGTCGCGCGATCGCGAGATTTCATTTCAAGCAACTCGAGCACACTCCGCCGCCACGCCCGCTGTAGTGCAACGGACGTTTCCATGTCCGGACAAGGCTCACTTGGCCGGCATGCGCAACTTCACCGGAACTGACGTTTCCGTTTCGACATGGAGCCGCACTTGGTCGCCGGGCCAGCACACTTGGCCGCCACGCCCCTTATCTTCTCTTGACAGAATTCCTGGCAGGTGAATGGCGGTACTCCGCCACTCACCTGTCAGGAATC
>JAWXBU010000216.1:0-10654 GCA_034440255.1 Planctomycetota bacterium
ACCCAATTCCCCTCCAACCCGCGACACACAGCCCGCTCCTTCAAACTTGCACATTTCCCGATTGTGGGACTCCACAACCGTCGACAGAATCAAACTGCGGTGCCCGCGCCTGACAGGCACCTCCGGAACCAACCTTCGGGTCGTCTGCCCACAGACCCCTCCCAACCAGAGATACACCATGACTTCGGTCCCCCATAGCGCGGGGCTTGCCTCGCGCGCCATGTGGGATCGACCCTGAGACCAAAGTCCGAGCGCCTTCAAAAAGGCGCACCGACAGGCAGGTGCCGCGACTCGCGGCGCCAGAGAGAGAGTCGAGGGCAACCTCGGCTCTCCTTCCTTTTTTCAAGCCCCGGCGCGGCCAGCCGATCGGCACACACAGCGCGACTTGAAGAACGAAGCACACGACACGCTCCGCTGCGACCTTGCCGCATGCACGCCGCTCCCACGTTTCTCGATCTGAATTCAGGCTTCGGTTAGCATCGTGGAAGTGCCCCCCATCGACAGCGACCGGGAGACGCGCCTGCTATCGGCGGCGCGTGCCGGCGACTCGCAAGCGCTCTCGCACTTGTTCCAGTCATATCAGCTCGAGCTGGAGCGCATGATCGATCTGCGTCTCGAGCCGGCCCTGCGCAGGCGCATGGATCCGGCCGACATCGTCCAGGAAGCCTGGGTCGAGATCGTGAAGCGCTTCGGCGAATGGAGCGCCTCGGGGACGATTCCCTTCCGCGTCTGGTTGCGCCTCTCGACCCTGCAGTCGCTCGGTCAGGCGCGGCGGCGTCACGTGGCGGCGGGCATCCGCGACGTCGGGCGCGAGGCTCCGCTGGCCGATCTCCGTCCCAGCGTCAGCGCGGTGGCGCTCGCCGAAGTATTCGTCGCGAGCACGACGTCGCCGTCCGCGGCGGCACAGCGCGAGGAGGTCCGCCAACGCGTGCTCGCGGCCTTGTCCGAGCTCGACGAGATCGACCGCGAGGTGATCCTCCTGCGGCGTTTCGAGAACTTGTCGAACTCCGAGATCGCCGCCGAACTGGGCATCGAGCCGGCCGCGGCCAGCAGGCGTTTCGCGCGGGCGATCCTGCGCCTCAAACCAGCGCTCTTGGATCTGGCCGATCCGTCGCGTGGAGGCAGCGCGTGAGCGACGGACGACCGGTCACGCTCGAGGATGCGCTCGAGCAATTCCTCGACGAGCGCGGCCGCGGATCGACCGAGTCGCCGGCCGCATTCGCTGCCCGCCACCCGCTCATCAAAAGCGATTTGCTCGACGCGATTCGCGTGCTCGGCCTGCTCGACGACGCGGCTCTGGCGGGGACGCCGGCGCACGGGGACTTGCCCGAGAGGATCGCCAACTTCCGTGTCGTGCGCGAAGTCGGCCGCGGCGGAATGGGCGTCGTGCTCGAGGCGGTCGAGGAACCGCTCGGACGCCGCGTCGCACTCAAGGTCCTGCCGCCCGAACTCCTGGCCAGCGCCTCGGCGCGCGCGCGTTTCAAACGCGAAGCGGAACTCGCGGCACGTCTCGACCACTCCGGGATCGCAACTCTCTACGGAGCGGGCGTCGACGCCGACCGACCGTGGATCGCGATGCGTTTCGTCGAGGGTCGAACGCTCTCGAGCCTCGTGACCGCAGCGCGCGCTGCTCACGCACGGTGCATCGCGTTCCCGAATGGACCCGCGTCGGTCATCGACGTCGCACGCTGCTTCGCATCCGTCGCGCGTGCGCTGCACTTCGCGCACGAGCACGGCGTCGTGCACCGCGACGTCAAGCCGTCGAACATCATCGTGTCGGACGACGGCACGCCGACGCTGCTCGACTTCGGGCTCGCGATCCGCGACGACGTCGAGGTGTCGGCTCTGACGCGCACGGGTGAAACCGCCGGTACTCCGGCGTATTTCGCGCCCGAAATCGTGAATGCGGAGATGGCGCGCCCCGATGCGCAGAGCGACGTCTACGCGCTGGGCGTCTCGCTGTACGAATGCCTCACGACGCAGCGCCCGTTCGACGCGCCGACGCCGGTCGCTCTCTACCGCGCCATCGGTTCGGGAGTCGCAACCGATCCGCGAACCTTGAACCCGAACGTGTCGCGCGATCTCGCGGTCGTCGTGGCGACGGCGATGGAGCGCGAACGCGTACGGCGCTATTCGAGCGCGGCGCGGCTCGCCGACGATCTCGAAGCCGTGGTCGCAGGACGGCCGATCGCGGCGCGACCGGTGCCGCTCGCCGGACGTATCGCGCGTTGGGCGCGGCGCGAACCGCGACAGGCCGTGCTCGCCGGATTGCTCGGCGTCATGGCGCTCGGACTCGCGGCGCTGGCGGGCAACTGGTGGGTGTCACGCGGCGTCGTGCACGCGGCGGAAGAGGTCTCGCGCGGTACGAAACGCGAAGAAGCGCTCGCTGCGGGATTCGTCGCGCTGATGGCGGAAGATCGTGTCACGACCCAACGCGAGTTCGAGGGCGCCCTCAGCATCGATCCGCGCTGTCAGGACGCCGTCGTGGGCCTCGCGCTCGAGAGCTTGGGACGCAACGCCAAGGACGAGGCGCTGCAGAGAGTGCGCGAGTTGCCCAGCACGCGCGGGATCGAGGCGCTGCGAGCGTTCTGCCGTGGCGAAGCGGTCGCGCAGGATCGCGGGGCGATCGCGGATCCGGCGACAAGCGCGGACGACTTCTTCCTCCTGGGTCTGCTGCTCGGCGCGGAAGCCGCCACGCGTCCGCCGGCTGCGGCTCGCGCGTTCGGTCGGCGCGCTCTCGCCATGATGAACGAGGCGGTCGTGCGCACGCGTACGCCCCGGCTGCTCCACCACCTCGGGCGCGTTCACGCAGCAAACCACGCGCAGGACGAAGCTGCAGCGCGTTCGGCTGTCGGAGCGGTGCTGGCGCTATTCCCCGAGAGCCCGCATGCACTCGTCGAGGCCGGCGTCGTCATGTCCGATCTCGACCCACCTGCCGCCGCTGTGCTGCTCGAGCGCGCGACCACGCTGGACCCCACGAACGGAGCCGCGTTCCAAAACCTGGCCGCTCTCTACCAGCAGCTCGGCCGACTCGAGGAGTCCGAGTGCGCGGCGTGGCGCGCGTGCGCGTTGACCCACAAGGCCGAGTGCATCAACACGCTCGGCGTCACGCTGATGATGCGCGGCTGTTCCGACGAAGGCGGCGTTGCGTTCGAGCGAGCGTTCGCGACCGATCCGAAGCACTACTTCGCCGCGCGCAACCTGGCGGGCTTCTGCGTCGAGAGCGGTGCGCCGGCGCGTGGCGAGGCTCTGTTGGCTGGAATCCTGCGTCGCAGTCCGTTCGACGTGGAGAGTCTGGACTACGCGCACCAAGCACTCGATCGACTCGCGCGTCCAGAGGATGCCACCGACCGCTTGCTGGCCGCGCTCGCGCTCGAACCGCGCGACGGACATCTGTGGGCGGCATATTTCCGCCGCATGCGCTTGGCGGGCGACATGCAAGCTGCGCGCGCCGTGTTGGATGCGGGACTGCAGTTCGCGCCTGGAGATCCGGCGTTGCTCGAGATCCAAGCGGTCCTCTCGAAGAAGCCCTGAGACCAGTCCGCTCACGCGTGGGTGGAGAGTCGCACGGCCTGCTTCGGCCTCCGGCGCTTTCCTTCGAGGTGTCGTCAACGCGAGCCGCGCATCGGATTCCGCGGAATTGCGGTAGCAGCGTGGCTGGTCCGAACAGGCCTCGTTTCGGCGCGGGACCGTCATCGTGAAGCGATGCGGAGGACCGATCGCCGATGCGAAACCCGAGGTCAGCTATGAAGCCCACACGCAGCACGATCCCCCACTTCGAATACACCCTGCTCGCCGCGCTCGTCGCTGCGTGGGCGGCGCCGTCTCACGCGCAAGAGGCGCCCTTGTTCGAGCATGCGCGCGCCGATCAGGCCCGCATGCTGTACGACGAGCCCGGTGACGGACGCGTTTGGGCCGCGGGCACGCGCTACAAAGCGAGCTTCGGCAGCGACGGCGCTGTGTTCATCCCGGCCTTCGGTTCGCAAGCCCCGCACAACTTCCCGCACGCGTTGTCGCCCGATCGTGTGACGGTGAACGGCGAGCCGATCGCGTTCGAGTCGCGTGTCGATGCGCGGCGTGAGACCGATCGCATTTCGTTCGAGCGCGGTGCGTTCGTCGAGCGCTACGACCTGGCGCTCGAGTCGCTCGAGCAGAGCTTCGTGTTCGATCAACTCCCGCGCGCGGGCGAACTCGTGCTGCACATCCCGGTCGCGAGCGAACTGGTCGCGAGCGAAGGCGACGACGGCCTTGCGTTCTCGAGCGACTTCGGCACGTTGACCTACAGCCGCGCGATCGCGATCGATGCGACTGGACGACGCTTCAGCGCGCCCACGCATCTCGTCGACGGCGCGATCGTGATCTCGGTCACCGCAGCCGACATCGCTCGAGCGACGTTCCCCCTCGTGATCGATCCCGTCGTCGGCACGCTGGCCGTGATCTCGACGACGGACGACACGCGCGAGCCGGACTTGGCGTACGACGCCTTCGACAACCTGTGGCTCCTCACGTGGACCGTCGCGTTTTCCGCGACAGACCTCGACGTGCGCGCGCGCACCGTCTTCAGCACGGGTTCCATCGACACCGCGATCGACATCACGACGGAGAGCTGGGACGTCCCGCGCTCTGCGTACCTCGCCTTCTCGCACACGTTCCTCGTCGTCGCCTCGACCGGACAGCACATCAAGGGCCGCATCGTCGACCCCAACGGCACGATCAACGTCGTCGGACCGCAGGTCCTGATCAGCGGCAGCGATACCGGCGCGAAGACGAATCCGGACGTGGGCGGCGACTCCACGTCGAGCACGACGAATCACTTCTGCGTCGTGTGGGAGCGCGCGGGAGCGACCCACGGCACGGGCATCATCGCGGCGCGACTCCTCACTCCCACGGGAGGCGTGTTGGGCGCGAACGCCACCTACTTGACCAACTCGCTCTTCGAATCAGGGGTGCGACCGACGATCTCGAAGTCGGCCAACGGAAGCGAATGGTTGATGGCCTTCACTTACAGCGACGCACTCGCGCCCGCGAACATCTACGCCGCGCGGATCCAAACCAACGGCCCGATTCCCACGAGCGGTTTCGCCGTGACCGGGGGCAGCAGCTACTCGCGACAGCCGGTCGTGTCGAGCTTCCAGACGAACACGACGCGCGCGATGATCGCCTACAGGAACAGCGCGACGACGAGCGGCCAAGGTGACATCTGGGTCGCGTTGCTCGACGGCTCGAGCGTCCTCTCGAGGACGAACTTGACGGCGCTCGAGAACTCGGGATTCCAGAGCCGGGACCAGACCGATCCCGCCATCGACTGCGACGGCCAGCACTTCGTCGTCGCCTACTCGGAGTTCGACGCCAACTTCTCGACCTGGTCCATCCTCGTGACGGACATCGCGACGGCGGCCAACGATCTCGACCTCGTGCAAACCCGCGTGCCCGACCTGCATCTCGGCCTGAGCGAACTCCGCACGCAGGTCGTCGCGCAGCGCAACACCTCGGGCGCCCTCAGCCAGCGCTTCGGCATCGGGTACCACGTCCGCCAGAGCGACCAGAACTACGATATCTTCTCCAAGACCTTCGATGCGTTCGAGGGCGGTTCGATCGAGAGCTTCTGCACGAGCGCGACGATCGCGTGTCCGTGCGGGAACGGCGGAATCAGCACCAACGGCTGCGCCAACTCTCAAGTTCCGTTCGGCGGCTTCATGAACGTCCATGCGGGACTCTCCTCGACTGTGAACGATTCGCTCGTGCTCAACGCGAGCGGGCTCCCCGCCGGCACGACCTGCCTGTTGTTCCAAGGCACCGCAGCGGGTCTGCCTCAGTTCTTCGGCGACGGAGCGCTGTGCACGTCGGGGACGATCACGCGCATCGTGGTCAGGTCGGTGGCCACCACGTTCCTCCGTTATCCGCAGGTCGGCGATCCGAGTTTGTCGATCACGGGCGGCGTGCCGATCGGCGGCGGTCTGCGCACGTACCAGACGTGGTATCGCGACACGGCGGGCTTCTGCACGAGCGCGACGTCCAACGTCACGAGCGGGCTGCTCGTGAATTGGGCGCGCTGAAGTCTCGGATCCAGCGAGCGCCGCGCGTCGGAACGATCCGGCGCGCGGCGCTCGTTGCGTTCCTGTCGAAGCGTGGCGAGCGGAGTCGGCGTGCTCGAACGTCTTGCTCGGCCCTGGCGCGCTGTTCTCCGGCGCCGGGCGGGATGAGAACGTGAACCGTGTTTTCCTCGGAATCTCAGTTGCCGCGGAGGCCTGGCGGACAGGACTGGAGGCGGCGCTGGACCGTCGTCGCGGAGCGATGCGGTGGACCGGCGGGCGATACGAACCCCGAGGTCTTCCATGCACTCCACGCGCAACACGATCCTGCTCCTCACATCGGTCTGGCTCGCCGCACTCACGGTCGCTGCGAGCATTCCGGCCCGCGCTCAATCCGCTCAGGATGCGACCCCTGCGGCTCCGCGATTGGCGCGGATGAGCTTCGCGCGCGACCGCGTTCTCTACGACGAGTCGGACGACGCTCGCACCTGGGCCGTCGGCACGCGCTACAAGGCGAGCTTTGGATCGGAAGGCGCGGTGTTCATCCCGGCGTTCGGCTCGCAGGCACCGCGCAACTACCCGCACGCGCTGTCGCCCGATCGAGTGACGGTCGACGGCGAGGCGCTCGCGTTCGAATCTCGCACGTCAGCCGCGCGCGACGAGAATCGCGTCTCGTTCGAGCGCGGCGCGTTCGTCGAACGCTACGACTTGGCGCTCGAATCGCTCGAGCAGAGCTTCGTGTTCGAGAGTCTGCCGCGCGCCGGCGAACTCGTGATCCGCATCCCGATCGCGAGCGAACTCGCTGCGAGTGAAGGCGAACACGGCCTCGAGTTCGCGAACGACTTCGGCACGCTGACGTACAGCCGCGCGATCGCGATCGATGCTCTGGGACGGCGGTTCACCGCACCCACTCGACTCGTCGACGGATCGATCGAGATCGCGGTCAGCGCCGCGGATATCGCTGTCGCAACATTCCCACTCATCGTCGATCCCGTCGTCGGCACGCTGTACGCCAACCTGGCGCTCGACGACACGCGCAACACGGACTCGGCCTACGATGTCGCCCACGACCTGTGGTTGCTGACGTGGACCAACGCATTCTCGGCGACGGACACGGACGTCTTCGCACGCGGATGGCAGGTCGGCGGCGTCATCGACATCGTGCTCGACTCGACTCAGGATTCCTGGAACGTGCCGCGCTGCGCCTATCTCGCAGCCAGCAGTGGATTTCTGGTCGTGGCTTCGGTCACGTTCCCCGGCGCGCAACTCATCCGGGGAAAGCGGGTGCTCCTGTTCTCGGGAGTCCTCCTCCAAGGCGTCGCGTTCGACATCAGCGGCGGGGACATCGGCGCGAAGACGAATCCGGACGTCGGCGGCGATTCCGACCCCAACGGATCGACCAACTTCTGCGTCGTGTGGGAGCGCGCGGAAGGGACCCAACACGGCATGGCGTCGATCGCAACTCGCCTGGTCTCGTCGAACGCGATTCCCCAGGGATCGAACGCCACGTACCTGACGATCATCACAGCGGGTTCAGCGAACTCGCCGACGGTCTCGAAGTCTTCGAACGGTTCGAACTGGCTCGTGACGTTCATCTACGATGCCGGGATCAACCCTGACAACGTGTGGGCCGCGCGGGTCGGTGTGAGCGGCGGAGTGCTTTCCAGTGCGTTCCCCGTCACCTCGAGTTTCAACTTGTCGACGCAACCTGTCGCATCGAGTTTCTTGAACAACTCCTCACGCGCGATGATCGCTTACCGGAGGCGTGCGACGCAGACCGGGCAGGGCGACATCTGGGTCGCGCTGCTGGACGGATCGACGGTTCTCTCGAACACGAACCTGACCGCGCTCGAGAACTCGGGATTCCAAGCGCAAAATCAGATCGATCCAGGGATCGATTGCGACGGACAGCACTTCGTCGTCGCGTACTCGGAGTTCGATCCGACGTTCTCGCTGTACAACGTGCACGCAACGGACATCGCGCTGTCGGGAAACGCCCTCGTCCTCGTGCAGAAGCACGTCCCGGTGCGACTCCGTGGCTTGTCTGAGTTCCGCACCCAGGTCGCGGCGGCTCGGGACGTGGGCACGGCGAACTCGCGGGACTTCTGCATCTCGTGGGACTTCCGCGAGAACGACCAGGACTACGACCTCGACTTCGAACTTTTCGAAGCGCGCGCGGGCGGATCGAACTCGACCTACTGCTTCGGCAATGGGACGGGAGGTACTTGCCCGTGCGGGAGCACCAGCACTGCCACGGGCTGCGGGAACTCGAGCGGTCAGGGTGCGACGCTGCAGGTGAGCTTGCCGTTGAGTTGGAGCGGACCGTCGTCGTTGGACGGCAATGCGAGCCTGCTCGCGAATGGCGTACCGAACGGGACGATGTGCCTGTTCTTCCAAGGCACGACGCAGAGCGCGGGCACGCCGCTCGGCGACGGACTCCTGTGCGTGACGGGCGCGATCACGCGACTCGGGGTCAAGTCGGCACCGTCCGGTTCGGCCGTGTTGCCATCGGCGGGCGACGCGGGGCTGCACATCCTCTCCGGCGTCCCGATCGACGGCGGCGCGCGCACGTACCAAGTGTGGTACCGCGACTCGGTGAACTTCTGCACGAGCGCAACGTTCAACCTGACGAACGGATTACTCCTGAACTGGGCGCGTTGAGCGCGCCGACTCGCGAGTCGATTTGAAGCTCGAGGGTGACGCGCTCGTCGGCCGTTTCGATCTCGGACCGCAGGGCGCGGCGCCCGGCGGAGTGCGTTCGAAGAAATCGACCGGCGCCGCGCACTTCGATCGCTTGTGGCTCGACGTGGATCGCGACAGCCGTTCGCCCGGCCTGCTCTGAGTGGCGAGCGCCGCGCCACTCCTCTACTCTTCGCGGCCCGCACGTCGTTTCGCACTCGATTCCGCAGAGTTCCCCCATGTCCGAATCCCGCATCACGCTCCGCGCCAAAGATTACGCCCAGTGGTACCAAGACGTCGTTCGCGAGGGCGGCCTCGCCGAGCCGGCGGAAGTCGTCAAAGGGTGCATGGTCATCAAGCCGCACGGCTACGCGATCTGGGAGAAGATGCAGGCCGACCTCGATCGCCGCTTCAAGGCGACGGGCCACCAGAACGCGTACTTTCCGCTGCTGATTCCGCTCTCGTTCCTGGCGAAGGAAGCGCAGCACGTCGAAGGCTTCGCGCTGGAATGCGCTGTCGTCACGCACGCTGGTTTGCGCGCTGTCGATGGAAAGATGGAGATCAAGAACGAGCTGGAAGAGCCGTACGTCATCCGTCCGACGTCCGAAACGATCATCGGGCACTTCTTTGCGAAGTGGATCGATTCGTACCGCGACTTGCCGTTGCTCATCAATCAATGGGCGAACGTGATGCGTTGGGAAAAGCGCACGCGGTTGTTCCTGCGCACCGGCGAGTTCTTGTGGCAAGAGGGCCACACCGCGCACTCGAGTCACGACGAAGCGCTCGAAGAAGTGCAGCGCATGCTCGACGTCTATCGCGATTTCGCGCACGAATACATGGCGATGCCGGTGATCCAAGGCATCAAGACGACGAACGAGCGCTTCGCCGGCGCGGTCGAAACGCGCTGCATCGAAGCGATGATGCAAGACGGCAAGGCTCTGCAGGCGGGCACGAGTCACGACCTCGGCCAGAACTTCGGACGAGCGTTCAACGTCATGTTCCAGAGCGAAAAGGGCGAGCGCGAATTCGTGTGGCAAACGTCGTGGGGTGTGTCGACGCGACTCGTCGGAGCGCTCGTCATGACGCACTCGGACGACGACGGTTTGGTGCTGCCGCCGAAGCTCGCGCCCATTCACGTCGTGATCGTGCCCATCTATCGCAAGGACGACGAGAAGGCGCGCGTGAACGAAGCCGCGCAAAAGATCGCCAAGGAACTGCGCGAGGACGGCCTCACCGTGAAGGTCGACGATCGCGACGGCGTGAAGCCGGGCGCGAAATATTACGAGTGGGAACGCAAGGGCGTGCCGATCCGCATCGAGCTTGGGCCGCGCGATCTCGACGCCGGCACGGTGATGATCAAGCGTCGCATCGCACCGATCGGACCGGATGGAAAGGCCGTGAAGGAGACGTTGCCGATGGCTGAACTCGGCGTTTCGATCGGTCGCGTGCTCGACGAGTTCCAGACGTTCTTGTACGAACGCGCGCTGAAGTTGCGCGACGCGAACACGGTCACGATCGACTCGTGGAGCGACTTCGAAGCGACGTTCAAAGACGACGGTTCGAAGTTCGCGTGGGCGCATTGGGACGGCACGACCGAAACCGAGCTCGCGATCAAGGAAGCGACGAAGGCCACGATCCGCTGCATTCCGCTCGACGGTCATGGGCCGGCGAAATCACCCGGCAAGTGCGTGAAGACTGGCCAGCCGAGCTCGCAGCGCGTGCTGTTCTCGAAGAACTACTGAGCGCGCGCGAAGCGGGGCATCGGCGATCGTTTCGGATCCACGCAATCGTGGCCCGACTCTCGCACGACGATGACGAGCGCACTGGCAGACGAGTTACCGTGCGCGGACCCTCTCGGCAATGCCATTAGGCTCCTCGCCTTCCTGACGCGCCCCACCGCGGAGTCGGTTTGAGGGAGACTCTTCGAAAGGACCGGCCAGCCC
>JAWXBU010000217.1:0-3489 GCA_034440255.1 Planctomycetota bacterium
CCGGGACACTTCTTCGCGATCGTTCCGTAACCCGCATAGCCGTCGCCGACGAGATAGCCCTGGATATCGGAGCCGAGGAAGTCGAGCACGTGCTCGTGCTTACGATCGCTCGTGAAATCGAACACCACACCTTCGGTGACCGGACTCGAATACGTCCACAGGTGCGCTTGGAATATCGTTTGCCCCTTCGATCCCTACTTCGGCGACCTCCTGGTCAGTGAGCGGCGCGGCTTCGTGGAAGGTCGGAGGAGCGATAGGATTCGTGGCGGAGGCTGGATAGGTGCCGTCGATCACGAGCACGTGAAAATGGAGATTGAGATTCAGCGCGCCGTTGGCGCGTTGAGCCAGGACCACGGCACCGGAGCGGCTGCCCTCGATACCCTTCGCGGCTGCGCGCTCCGCGAGCCAGCCAAGGATCACGCGCACGAGGATGCGACGCACGGCGGAGCACAGCTTGGCGTCGTAGGCCAACAAGTAGCGATTTCGGTAGGGGAGTGAGAGCACCCACTGGCGGATAGGCACCTTCGGCAGCACGTCGTCGCACAGATGCGCGGCCGCGTCGATCCTGCGCCGGCCGCAGCACGAGGGACAGAAACCGCGGCCCGTTAAGGAGAATGCGACGAGTTCGTCGCGACCGCATTTCGTGCAGTGCACGCGGGCGAAACCGTGGGCGAGGATGCCGCAGTCGAGGTAGCGGCGCAGCTCACGCCGCACGAAGGCGGGGAGAGCATTGCCGCAATCCGACGTCGTGCGGGCGAGGAAGGTGGCGAGGTGCTCGCACAGGACTTCGTACAGCACGCTGCCCTCGGGCGGGAACGTTCGCCGGGATCGTCCTGTGAACTTATCCTTCCCTGGTCCAGTCCCCTGTCCGACCCCGCCCGGAGTTTCGCGTGAAGAAGCTGCTCACCTGTCTGACGTTGCTCATGTGCCTGGTGCTGGTCGCGTTCGAGGAGCCCAAGAGCGACGCAGTCACACTGCGATGGAAGCTCGAGACGGGTCAGTTGCTGCGCTATCGCTCGGAATTGATCCAAACACAGAAGACGGGCGACACGCTGGTCACGACGCGCGTCGGCGTGGTCCTCCGGCAAGTGGTGCGAGGAATTTCCAAGGACGGCGTCGTTTCGATGGATCTGACCCACGATGCCATCCGCATGTCGGTGGACGGTCCGGCGCCCGTGAACTACGACTCGACGCGCAAGGGCGGCGACGCGAAGTTCAACGATCTAGAGTCGACCAAGGTTCTCGCGCCACTGCTCGACGTCCGGGCTTCGATGACAATGGATCCGACAGGCAAGATCATCGAGTTGAAGGGCATGTCGGAGGCGATGGAGAAGGTCGAGTCGTCGCTCGAGACGGACTCCCAGCGCAGGATCGCCGAGGGCATCAAGCACCTGTTCCATGACGATGCGCTCCGACAGATACTCGAATACAACGTGTTCCCCGCCAAGAGCATTGCGGTCGACTCCACGTGGAGTCGCAAGGTCGAGATCGAGGGTTCGTTCGGAACCATGACGGTGGAGTACGACTACGCGCTGACGCGCGTCGAGAAGCGCGGCGGCATCCGTGTCGCGGACATCGCGTTGAAGGCGAAGACGACGGTCGAAAAGGACAAGAAGACTGCACCCGTCGGGGTGTCGATCCACACGACTGCAGCGGAACTCGCCGGTTCGATGTCGTTTGCGATCGATAGCGGCCGCATGACCCGGCTCGTGGCCGACTCGTCCCTCACGATGCGGGTGACCATGCCGGGGCCGCCCGCGAAGGATCTCGAGACGGAAATCGAGTTCGAGTCGGAGGCCACCATGCATCAGGTGATTGCGCTGTTGGGCGAGGGCGATCCGGCGTTCGAGTGATCCCCGTGGTCGAGGCACGCGCTCGTCGGGATCCGCGTGGCGTGGGCATTCCTGTCGAATCGACTATACTTGAGCCATGCGAACCATCCTCCTCATCATCCTCATCCTCCTCCTGATCGGCGCCTTGCCGACCTGGCCCTACAGTTCTGGTTGGGGCTACTACCCCAGTGGTGGCTTGGTCTTGTTGATTGTGATCATCGTGCTCCTCGTCAAGGGCAAGTGACGACGCTCTGAGGCGCGAAGGTGTAGAGCAGAGAGACTCTTGCAGCCGTCCAGGACCGACGGCTGCGAAGTCGGTGAACGTCGCCCGTTCAGGGCTTCTTCGTCAGCCGAAGGTTCACAGCCGTCAGCGGACGATCTGTTCGCCGGGCACGAAATAGCCGGCGAGCGGAGTCCTCCATTTCACGCGCTAACGGCCGGGGGCGAGCGTCATCGCGTCCAATCAGCACGGCGCGCCGCATCGCGACAGGATGGCGCGGGGACTCGACCGCGTTGCACGCCGCTACGATCCCGTGAAGGCCGGCGCGGCCTCGGCGATCATTGTGTCTGGATGTACGGTGCCAGTGTACGACGGGATCACCAATTCCGAAATCGAGGTCAAGATCAAATCGCTCGATGCCAACAGGGTCGTCGAGGGCATGGAGAAGATCGCCAACCGGATCACCATGGGCTTGATCTTGGCCGCGTTGATCGTGGGTGCGGCGCTGCTGATGCGCGTCCAGACCGAGTTCCGACTATGGGGTTATCCCGGCTTCGCGATGCTGTGTTTCCTGGTAGCAGGAGCCGGCGGGTTCTGGCTCGTAGCCACAAGCGGGTCCGCTGGCTGGCCTGAGTCGGCCCTGCACGGGCGGCTGAGCAAAACGCAGCCTGCGCGCGCCGCGCAACGGCTGCAAAGCGTGTCACTCGCGAGAGTTCTCGTGACGCGTCAAAGGCGGGTTCCTCGCTGAGACGTGCCTGCGCGAGTCGGCCACTGGCGATGGCGGGGCGAGCCGATGCGCGCCATGGGCGGTGCTGACTCGGGGAGCAGCGCGCCGTGGCCCGAGGCGCTGGAGATAGCGCATCACGCGCCGGCACAGCGTGGCCGCAAGTTCGCCGACCTGCTCGTCCTCGAGCGGCGGTGCGCTGTGGAATCGTGGCGCGAGCTGTCCTGGCACGCAGCGGTAGGCGCCGTCGAGGAACAGTCCGTAGCTGGGATCTGAGTTGCGAGCGAGCATTCCCTGAGCTGAAGGCCAGCATTCACAAGCATTCATCAAGCCCAAGCTTGTCAGAGTGGACATCCCCCAGGGCGACTTCGGCACTACCATGCTCCGGTCGTCGGACGCTTGGACTTCCTATCCTCCCTCAATCCTCCTGGCCCACGTCGATGCAGTGTGAGTACATCGCCGTCGATGACGGTGCAGCGGCGGGAGTGCCGATGGCAGGTGCCACCAGCAGTGCCGACCCACAGACCGTCACGCCGAGTAGCACCGTCTCGGCGCGGCCGCCACCCCCTGTGCGCTTCCGTTCGAGTTGCGCTAGGCTGCGCCTGTCGCTCGACACCAGAAGGGTGTTGAACATGCTCGCGCAACTGTCGAACTCATCGCCGCCGGGGTCGCCGCATCGTGCAACGGTGGCGCGCTATCCGTTCGAACGCTCC
>JAWXBU010000218.1:0-3892 GCA_034440255.1 Planctomycetota bacterium
CGTCGCGGATCCGCCAACGAAAGGGGCCAGTATCCTTTCGGCTTGGCCTTGTTCATTCAGTTCCGTTCCTAGCTGAATGAACCGCAACCTACTCGATCCCATTCATGTGCGCAGCGCCGTGGCTGTCGATCGCGATCAAGGCCCCCACGTCACCGTGACTCCTTGCGTCAGGTTGTACGTTTCGGCTGCACAGAACACGCTCGAGTCGCGGTACCAGCATTGGTAGTGGCGCACATCGCCGCTCGACGTCGCGCCGCTGATGTGAATCGGATTTGGGGTCAAACCGCCGGGGTACGTGGCCGAACCGCTCGCGGGGAACACGACCCCCATCCGCGTGATCGTTCCACCAGCGCACAACAGACCGTCACCGAAAGTGAGCCCGCTGCCGCCTGCGAATTGACTCGTGCCTTGGAAGAAGAGACCCGGGCCGCTGACGTCGCTCGCCGTCAGTGTGAGTGTGTCGGTAACCGCGGATGCGCCTGCTTTTCCCGACGCGGTGAGACGCGCTCCATTCGCGAAGCTGGAGCTCGCGCACCCTCTCCCCGCGAGTCCGCCGTTCGCGCACGGGCAAACCGTGCCGCTGCCGTCGCCCGAGCAGAACGAGGTCGCGGCATTCGGCAGCGCAATGACGAGGATGCAATTGCGGTCCACGCCGGCCACCGTGACGATCGCGCCGAAGCTCAAGTGCGTGTTGCCCACCGTCAAGGAAAGGCCGACCGTCTGCGCTTTGAAGATCGACGTGGCTTCGACGATTCCGTCGCCGTCGAAATCGACCGTGTCGCCTTCTTTCAAGAGCAGCGTGTTGTCGACGAAGATGCCGGTGATCGATCCGACGGTGTCCCACGCGTAACCGATGTTGCCGGCGTCGTTCATGTACGCACCCGCGCTGGCCACGGTGCCGAAGAGCGTGAGTCCGCCGACGACTTGGCCCTCGCGGTAAAGGATGACGCCGTTCTTCACGATGAAACTGTTGGTCGCAGCGGCACCGTTCGTGTTGCCCTCGGCAAACCAATCGCCGGCTTCGTTGACGCCGAGCGAACCGAAGTTGAGCCAGGCTTCTCCGCCCAATCCACCCGCAGCGATCGAAACCAACGTGCCCTCGGACACGCGATTGCCGCCTGCGTCCAACGCGATCGCGCCGTTCACGACGATGTGCGTATTGGCCGTCGCCACATCCGTCGTCGACAGGCCTTGGATGTTGTACGTTCCGAATTTCGAGAAACGCACGTCGAAGTCGGTGGCGCTTACGAACGACGTGAGCGGAGCCGGCGCCGGATCACCGGTCTTGGACAAGCATGTCGCGCCTGCGCCGTAAAAGATTCCGTCGCCCTGATTCGTGTTCGTCGCGATGTCGTTGATGCCCGAAACCCAATAAGGGATGCCGCTCGCGGTGATGCCCGGACGGCTGGCGAAGCGGTACTTCATGCCCGGCAACGTCGGGATCGGATCTCCTTCGACGGCGAGCGGAGTGGCGTCGACCCACGCGCAATCGAGTCCCGTCACGAGCGTCGTGAGGTTCTTGCACGTCGGGCTGTAGCTGATGTTGCCCAAGTCGCTGGCGCCGAAGAATCCTTCGAAGGCCGATTGCTCGTACCCCGAGATGACGAGTTCTTCTTCCCGTATCAGCACTCCACTGAACGAACTGGCCGCACCCCAGAACGCATGATTGGTGCTGCTCAATGTGACGCGCACCACAACGCCGCCGACTTCATTCGCGGACGTGCCGCCCAACGTCGTCACCATGACCCCCGGTGCCGCGCCGATGGGAGCGTCACCGACGCGCAGGATCGCCGAAGCGACCTGAGCTTGCGTCGTGGAAGTGAGGAGGAGCAGCGTCGCGCCGGAGGAGAGGAAAGCTCGATGTCGAATCATGGGGAGAGTTCTCTGGACGGTGTTCGAAGGCTCGAATCGCGACGAGTGCGTCGCGAGCAATCACGTGCACGTTCATCATACCCGTGTCGCCGCCCGTCAGAATTCTCCGCGTTCGGTGGCACTGGCGAAGTCCGCGTCGCTGATCTCTTTGAACTCCCCTTCCCATTTGGCGACGACCACGGTCGCCAGACAATTCCCGATGACGTTCGTCATCGTGCGCGCCATGTCCATCAGTTCGTCGACACCGAGGATGAGCGTGATGCCGACCAGCGGAAGATCGTAACTGGCCAACGTTCCGGCGAGGATGACGAGCGAAGCCCGAGGCACGCCCGCGACGCCTTTGCTCGTGAGCATCAAGGTGAGAAGCATCGTGATCTGTTGGCCGACCGTGAGCTCGATACCAGCGGCTTGAGCGACGAAGACGGCCGCGAGCGAGAGGTACAAGGTCGTGCCGTCCAAATTGAACGAGTATCCGAGCGGCATGACGAAGGACACCACGCGGCGCGGAACGCCCAAGCGTTCCATCACTTCCATCGCGCGCGGTAGAGCCGCTTCACTCGAGGTCGTCGAGAAAGCGATCATCGACGGCTCGCGCACAGCGCGCACGAACTTCCGTATGGGCACGCGGAAGATGAGCGCCACAGGCACGAACACGAAGAGGATCAGAACGAGAAGAGCACCGTAGAGCGTGAGCACCAACAGCCCGAGGTTCTTCAACACCTCGATGCCGCTGTGTCCGACCGTGTACGCCATGGCTGCTCCCACGCCGATCGGCGCATAACGCATCACGATGTTCGTCACCTTGAACATCGTCTCCGCGAGCGCCTCGCAGAAATGGAGCATCGGCTTGCCTTTATCGCCGATCATCCCGAGCCCGATTCCGAAGACGATGCTGAACACGACGATCTGCAACACATCGTTCTCGGCCATCGCTTTGATGACGCTCTCGGGCACCAAGTGCAGGAAGATCTCGCGCCAACCCTGCGCTTTGCCCGCGATGCCGCTCGGCTCGGTGGGGAGCGTCAGCCCATCACCCGGACGAACGACATTGACGGCGACCAACCCGATCACGAGCGCAATCGTCGTCACGATCTCGAAATAGACGAGCGCCTTGAACCCCATGCGACCGACTTGCTTGAAGTGGCCTGCGCCCGCGATGCCGGCTACCAGCGTCGCGAATACCAGCGGAGCGATGATCAGCTTGATCATCCTTAGGAAAATCTGGCTGAACGGACGCACGTTCTCGATCCACGTCGGGTTTTGCTCGTGGATGTACCAGCCGAACACAGCTCCGAGACCCAATCCGAGGAAGATCTGCTGCGTCAGCGACAGGCTGAATCGGCGGCGGGGCGAAGGGTTCGCTGAGAGAGTCTGCATGCGTGCAGTTGACCGTCGAGCGAGCGCGCGGTCCACCTCTCGTCGAGTAGATCCAGCGAATCGGGCTCACGCACGGCGGCGGAGAGTCCGTGAACACAGCACACGCGCGACTCTCACGCTCAGCAGGGATCGTGTCGAGATCGCGAACGTGTCCGCCGTGGTCGTCGCCGATGGCGAACAGAGAGCGCTCGACCGTAGCTCGATACGGGTCTGATCCGCGCATGCGCCGTGGAAGCGGGTCGTCCGTGTCGATCACTCGATCGTAGGCTCAACCGGATGAGCTTCATCAGGCTTCCAGCGCTCGTCTGCTCCATGTTGCCGGCCATCCTCGGTTTGCTTGCGACGCGGAGTTGCGGATCCCGCACGGCTCGTTTGCCTGTGCTCGTGACAGGCCACTGTGTCGACGATGAAACAGGTGCAGCTGTGTCGCAGCGCACGATCTGAGTGCCCGGGTTCAAGGATGAGCTCGGCAAAGAGACGTTGGGACAACACGCGTCGATCGAGCCGGATGACGACGCAACGTTCTCGATGAGGCTCGCGACGCCCCCTGTCCGACTGCGGATCGCCGACACCTCGGGCACCTACGCACTCCTCGAGCGCACCTATACAGCGACCGACGGACGCTTGGATGTCGAAGTGAAAC
>JAWXBU010000219.1:0-20488 GCA_034440255.1 Planctomycetota bacterium
AGCTGTCGGCGCGCCCATGTCGATCCGTATGAGTACTTGAAGGACGTGCTCGTGCGTGTCGCCACGCACCCGGCCGATCGCGTCGACGAACTCACGCCCGATCGCTGGAAGACGCTCTTCGGTGTGCAGGCCAAAAGCAGAGGGACCGGTAGAGTCGAGGATGGGCGCGGTGACCGAGGGCTTCCGGTGGCGTGTGTCGTCTCTTTCGAGTGCGACGCCTCAATCCGGCTTGCCGTGGTTCCGTTTCCCATCCCCGCTCATCGAACCGGACGTGCGGATTTGCCGCATCCGGCTCTCGGACTGAGTTCACGTCAGGCATGCGAGTGGACGCCACGTCGCATCCAGCCGAGGCACACGATTCCGCCGGGTCCGAAGACCTTTCCCGATGAGAAGCGCCGCGTGCCCATGCCGTGCAGCTTGTGTCGTCTCGTCTCTTGGCCTTGACGTACAGCTTCTTCTGGATAGTCCTGATCTATTCTGGGGTTTCTAGGCTCACGCCAATCTCCCTGACCATCGTCGCCTTCCAAAGCACCTCAGAACCAGAGCCCCTTCCCTCCAGCCGGTTTCCCGGCCTTCGACGGTACTACGAGCCCCTCCGACTTCCATCGCGGCCAGCACCCAAGGTGCTGTCGGAGATCGCTTGATCTCCACCGCGATGGATCTCCCGTGTTGCGAACTGATCCTTCTCGTCGTGCTGCCTCCGCTATCCCGGTGAACAGCGCGTGTTCGTTGGGCGATTGCTCCCACGCGCTCGACGGCCTTCCCCGCGTCCCAATGCCATTAGGCTCCTCGCGCAGCTCGGGTCCCGACCGAGGCGCCATGCAGCGCGCCCGCTCGAGCACCGCCTGAGTTCGAGTTCGAGTTCGCGGAGTAGCGGGTCGGATCTTGAATCGTGCTCCTGAGCAGGCTCTGGCTGGCGGAGCTCGGTTGTCACTCACACGAGCCGATGGCGAAACGACCTGTCGAGGCTCAAATAGGAGCGCTTTCACCCAAGCAACCGACCGGACGGCGCCCTGCGCACGCCGCGAGAGGCCAAGCAGGACTCCCGCGGGACTCCAGCGTGGACCGGGTGCCGCAGGATCATGCGCTTGGAGGTCCTATCCCCGGTCACAATGATTGGACACATGTCACGCGCACGGTAACGTCCCCACCCGAGCGATTGCGCGACAGCTCGGAGTTGCGGCAGCACGGTGCGCTGCCACCGAAGTCAATCCATGCATGCAGCGGGTGCTCTCCCGCTTCCGCAAGTGCCTCGCGATCACGCGGCGGGGACACGGGGACTCGGCCTGCTGTCACGACGGCCGGAAAACGTCGGCGGTCCTTCGTGGAGACATCTCACCCTGGCCGTCGTCGCGCTTCTGGGCGGCGGATGCGCGTCCGCGACCCACTTCGAGATTGTCGACGAGGCGAAGCGCGTCGGCATGGACGTCGCCGGCCACACGCCGTTCAGCATCCGGAGCAGCGAAGCTTCCGCGGCCGGGCAGCGCAGCGTGGAACACATGGGCGGGGTCGCTTTGGAATGCTCCGACGCCGCCGAGCGACTGTTCGCTATCGGGCATTCAGAGGATGCGCTCGAACGCGAGATCCTGGATACGTTCAGCGAGCAGCGCGCGGCCGAACTCGGTCGAACGTTCCGGGTGAACGACACGTGGATGGTGCCCACGCTTTGCCTTTGGCTCCCTTGGATGGCACACGACGTCGGCGAGCTGGAACGCATGCCGGGATTCGATCAGGTGCCTGCCTACGAACGCGATGAATGGGCCCAAATGCGCGCTTACCTCGCCCATGAGCGCACCGAACAAGAGGAATCGCTCACTCGGCGCCGGTTCGCGCGTGAGCTCGCTCCGATCGCGATCCTTCGCGGGCAGGGCGTCCGTTTCCTGGCAGGCACCGACGTCGGCAACGAGTACATCCTCCCGGGCTACAGTCTGCACGACGAACTTGAGCTGTTCGTGCAGGCTGGCTTCACACCCGTCGCAGCGCTTCGCACCGCGACATCGGATGCCGCCGACTACATGCATGCGTCCGACGAGATCGGGCAGGTAGCGCCAGGGATGTTCGCCGATCTAGTGCTCCTCGATGCGAATCCCTTGGCCGACATCCGCAACACGCGCCGAGTCAGCGCCGTGATCCTGAATGGTCGCGTCGTCGAGCCATAGCCGGTGAGCCGCCGAGCGACGTGACGGGCCGCTGTCCGCTGCGCCGGCTGTTTTCCTCTCACTCGCTTCGTAGTCGAGACGACGCCCAACCCTCAAGCCGAGCGTCGCCGACGAAGCGCCGCAAGCGCCTGCTCGAGGAGCCTCGTCAGGGCCTGTGGTTCAGGCGTGTTAGAGCCGCTCGATTTCATGGCCAGGCTCGCGGCGCGCGTGCCGTGGTCGAGAGCGCACTTGCTGACGTATCACGGCGTGTTGGCGACGGCGGGCTGCGGGCACCGCCCGAAGCTCAGTACAGCTCCAGCGGGACTTCAGCGTGGGCCGGGTACCTAAGGGTCATGCGCTTGGAAGTCCTATCCCCAAAGCCCGCCGCACTGCGGGACAGGTCAAATCTGCTGGCGAGCTGTACATGACCTCCGACTCCCACAGCCGGCTGGAATGCCTGCGCGACCGTGATCGCGTCCAATGGTTGCCAAGTGATCCTCGCCTTGCTCGCCGAGCGTGCGGCCGCGGGTCCAGCGAGCGACGCTCAGCACAGGCCCGTTACCAGGTGCGGATCGGATCGGCCGGAAGGGGTACGCGTCCGCGCTCTGGCCGCTCGTCATCACGATTTCTGAAGTCCACGGTCGCCCACCCGATCCACAGGCGCGGATGCGCGCCAGGGCCTGCGACTGCCGCTCTCGAGATCGACCGCGAAGAACGAGACCGGAAGTCGGCTCACGTCGCAGACGATCCGTCGTGGACCGAGCGCACGGTCCCAGGCTCGATCGAGACACCAGCGTGTGTCCCGCGACGCAGCGTCGTGATCGTTCCTGGCACCGTACGATCGATTCAGAGCGAACTGTCGGTGAGTTCGAGGAACGCGTCTTCGTGCAGCTTGCGCTCGTACACCAGGCCGATCGCCGGCGCGTAGTACTTGTACTCCAGCCCGTCCGGATCGAGCGGATTCCAATCGAGTGTCTGCAGGCAGCCCGCGTAGGTCACTCCGCCCGGCGTCGTCAGCGTGACGCCGATCGCGACGATCTGCCCCATGTCCTCGGCCGCCGTGGCGTAGAACTCCTGGTAGTACGTGACGCCGACGGCCGGTTGTGCCCACATCGCGATCCCCGGCTGGGCGATCGATCCGACGGCGTCGACGTCCAATCCAGCCTCCCACGAACCCGCGGTGTTCGTGCCGAGCAGCACGCCGTTGTCGTCGTACTCGTAGTTGACCACCGACTCGCCGAAGTACCACACGTTGCCGGCGTCGTCCTGTGCGAACCAATCCTCGGTGTCCTCGACGATCACGCCGTCCAGACGCACTCGATCGCGCACTGCGACGCACGTCACGCCCATCACGACGCGCGTCGACGGTAGGACTTCGATCTCAACGGTCTCGAGCCCGTCTCGCGTTTCTTCCTCGTACTCCCAACTCGCGCCGGCCGGCAGCGGGTGGAGCGGATGGTTGATCAACGTCGACATCATGAACGTCGCTCCCGCGAAGTTCGGAATCGAAGCCGAACTGCGATCGAACGATCCCACCAGCGAAGCGTTCGCCGAATCGTGCAGACCTTCCTCGCGCACGAGTCCGATTCCAGGCGCGTAGAACTTGTATTCGAGCCCTTCGGGGTCGAGCGGATTCCAATCGAGCGTTTGCAGACAGTTCGTGAGGTGCGTGCCATCCGGCAAGTCAAGGGCCACGCCGGTGGCGACGATCAGCCCCATGTCTTCGGCCGCACCCGGATAGAACTCCTGGTAGTAGGAGGTTCCCGGGGTGAGACTCGCGGGAAGCTGATGACCGGGCAAAGCTGTCATGCCCGTGCCGGCGACGTCGAGACCCGCCTCCCACGATCCGTCGTGGTCCACGCCGATCAACATTCCGTCGGCGTCGTAGGCGTAGTTGTCGACCTCCTCGCCCATGTACCACACGTTTCCGGCATCGTCCTCGGCGAACCAATCCTCCGTGTCCTCGAGCAGCAGCCCTCCCGCGTACACGCGGTCGCGCACGCGCGCGCACGCGATCCCCATCACGATGCGCGTACCCGGCAGCCTTTCGACGACCGTCGTTTCGTGACCGTCGGTCTCATCCGACGAGAACACGCGCGAGATCCCGGCCTGCGAGGGGAAGTGCGGATGATCGATTGCGGAGGGCGTCGTGAAGTTCCCCGCCGAGAACAGGGGCTGAGAAATCGCGCTCACGACGAAACGCCCGCGGAATTCGACGGACTCCGACGTTCCCACCTTCTCGCCCCGCACCACGCCCACTCCGGGCGCGAAGTATTTGAATTCGTTCGCCGTCGGCTCGATCGAACTCGTCTCTTGCACTTGGACGCACGCGTACGCGCTGCCGTCGGCGAGCACGACCGGGACGTTCAAGGCCACGACGCGTCCGATGTCCTCGGCCTCGCCGGCGTAGAACTCTTGGTAGTAGTAGTCTCCGACTGCCGGTTGCGCCCGCATGGCGTGGCCCGGACGCGCGACCGCGCCCGTGGCGAGCGGATCGAGACCCGCTTCCCAGGATCCATCCGTCGTCGTGCCGATCACGACGCCGTTGGCATCGTACTGGTAGTCGATGACAGCCTCGCCCATGTACCAGACGTTGCCCGCATCATCTTGCGCGTACCAATCCTCGGTGTCCTCGATGAGCAGGCCGTCGCTGTACACGCGGTCGCGCACGCGAATGCAATCGAGGCCCATCACGATGCGGGTCCCGCTCAGGCGCTCGACGACGATGGTTTCGAGATCGGATCCGCCGGCCGTGGCGAACGTCGTCGAGGTGTTCAGCGGGAAATTCCACAGTGGATTGTCCACGACGGCCGGATTCGCGAAGTTCGCGGCGCTGAAGACGGGCAGCGTCGGCGGAGGAGTCGATGTCGAACCTCCGCTTCCGCCGCAGCCCGTGATCGAGGCGGCGATGGCCAAGAGCGACGACCCGACTGTGACCGTGGCGACGCGTGACGCGACAACGCGGGCGAAACGGTGGGAGAGACGATTGCATTGCTTCATGTGTGGGTTCCTCGTGTGCGACGGACAGCACCGGCTGCCTCGCACGACACACACATTGATCTGTCGCCTATGAAGCAGACGTGAACGACTGCAACACGCGCAGGCACGGGGTTGCGCAGCACGAAGCGCCGGAAGCACGTGTCGTGCGCGAAGGCGCAGAGGACTCGGACGCAGACGTGTGGAGCGCCTTCGGCCTCGCCTCGGCTGGCGATCGTGCCCGCTGGAACAAACTCTGCCGAATCAACATCCGCACTCGCGACCGTTCACGGAGACACCGGACTCGTGCGCCAACTCGCGGCCTGAGCCGTCGTCGTCCGACTGGCTAGAGCGCGCTCTCGCGGGCCGGGTCGAGCAACTCGACGAGTGCGAACTTCGCGGCGCTCGCGCAGTTCGATCCGATCTTGTGCTAGGTCGCGGATTCGAAGAGCGTTGGTGAGGGAATGCGCGTCGGTGTGAAGCCCACTCGCCAGCGATGTTCGGTCTTCTCCGACGCTTGAAGTGCGTGCGCTCCGATGAGTGCGCTCCAGACACCCGTCGCGTCGCGAACGTGCCCCGGCAGCGACGCACACGTCTCGTTCACCTTGCGTTCATGTACGAAACCCGCTCCGCCAGTACACTCGCGGGCCATTGGATCCGATCGCAGCACCGCCTGAAACCGCCAAGCCCCGACCGCCCGTCCGGCGCAGTGGAATCTTCGGCGTGCCCGTGTCGATCGTGATCGTGGCCTGTGTAGTGATCCTGAGCGTGGGCCTGATCGCTTCGGGCAAGTTCGAACGGGGAACGGTTTCTCGGCTCGAGGGCGCCGTGGTCAAGCGCGGACCTCTGCGCATCGTCGTGTCCACGCGTGGCAATCTCAAAGCAGCCGACAGTGTGAGTCTGAAAAGCGAGGTCGAGGGGCGCACGCTCATCCTCTCGCTCGTGCCCGAAGGCACGCACGTGAAGGCGGGCGACGTCGTGTGCGAGCTCGACGCGACGCTGCTGGTCGAGAAGCGCTTCCAGCAGACGATCGCCGTCAGCAATGCGGAAGTTGCGCTCGTCAAAGCGCGGCAGAATTTCGAGATCCAGACCAGCCAGAACAAAAGCGATATCGCTCAGGCTCTCCAGAAACGCACCTTCGCGCACGAGGATCTGCGCAAGTACCTCGAGGGTGAGCGCGCGAGCGAGCTCGAGAAGATTAAGGAAGCCATCGGCCTGGCCGAAGAGGACTCGGCGCGCGCGAAGGACCGCTTCGACTGGTCCAAGAAACTCTCGGACAAGGGATTCATGACCACCTCCGAGCTCCAGGCCGACCAGTTTGCCCACAACCGCGCACAAGTCGCATTGCAACAGGCCTCGCGCGACCGGGACTTGCTCGAGCGCTTTCAATTACCGCGCAAGGAAGCCGAGCTGCGCGCCGCCGAAGAAGAGGCCGCGCGCGAGAGAGGACGCGTCGAGTTGCAGGCGACGGCGCGCATCGTCGATTTCGAAGCCGAGGTGCGCACGAACGACGCGAAGTTCCAGCTCGAGAAAATAAAACTCGCTCGCGTCGAGGACCAGATCGAGAAGGCCCGCATCAAAGCTCCGCGCGAAGGTTTGCTCGTCTACGCGCAGCGAGACAGTGACGAACCGCCGATCCAAGAAGGCACGGAAGTGCGCGAACGGCAGGAGATCCTCACCATCCCCAACGCGGCGGACATGATCGTGCAAGCCAAGCTGCACGAGTCCGTGCTCAAGCAGGTCAAAACCGGCCAGTCGTGCGTCATCAAGGTAGACGCATTACCCGGACAGCAGTTCGAAGGACGCGTGGCTTTCGTGGCGCTGCTTCCCGACCAGAACAGTTGGTGGGCCAATCCCAATCTCAGGCTCTATCGCGCCGATGTCGTGATCACTTCAGGCACGAGTGAAATTCGGCCCGGCATGTCCTGCCTGGTCGAGGTCTTGATCGAGGATCTACCCGAAGCGCTGTTCGTGCCGGTTCAATGCGTGTCCCGTCGCGGCCACGAAAATGTCAGCTTCGTGGTGGAGAAGGACGCGATTCAGATGCGCACGGTCGAGGTGGGACGCCAGAACGATCAATGGGTTCAGGTTCTCACGGGCCTGAAGGAAAACGAAACTGTTCTGCTCGCTCCGCCGCCCGCTTTCGGGCCGACTCCAGACAGCGCGCCGGACCAAGAGAAGGCTCCCATACCGGTCGAAAAGTAAGTTGATTGAATCGACATGTACGCCCAAGGCTCGTCGTCAGTCAGAATCGAACCCACATGAACATCGAGCCGCGGCCGGCAGTGCACTGGTACGGAGATGCGAATCCGATCGCGCGCCGGCCGTCCCTCGCGGCCCATCTGAATGTGGACGCGCTCGTGGTCGGCGGCGGAGTTGCAGGTCTCTCTTGCGCGCAAAGCTTGCGCGACGAGGGCTTGGAGGTGGTCTTGCTCGAGCGCCGCTTCTCTGGAGCAGGCGCGAGCGGCCGGAGTTCGGGCTTCGTCACTCCCGACGCCGAATTGCAGCTCGCGGATCTTCTCGAACAGTTCGGGGCCGAGGCTGCTAAGCGTCTACGCACTTTCGTGAACGGAGGCGTCGAGTTCATTCGCGAGAACATCAGGCAGCATGCGATCGATTGCGATCTGAAGCTGCACGACTCTTTATTCGTCGCCTCCTCGGCCAGTGGGTGGAAGAGCGTTCGAGGTGAACATGAAGCTCGCATTCAATTCGGTTATCCGAGCACGCTATTCGAGAAATCCGAGCTCGGTGCAGTTCTATCCGGTGGCACTTATGTCGGCGCGGTCCGTTATCCAAAGACCTTCGGCATCGATCCCTACGGCTATTGCCGAGGTTTGAGTGACGTTCTCGTGGAGCTAGGCGTTCAACTTCACGAGGACACGCCCGTAGTGAGGCTCGAGGCCGGAGTCGCCCATACTCCCGGCGGATCGGTGCGAGCCAAGCACATCATCGTCGCCACGGACCGCTTCCTGCCCGAATTGGAACTCGAGAAGAAGGACATCTATCACGCACAGACTTTCCTGGCTGTGTCTAACCCGCTGTCGAAAGAACAGGTCGGTCGGATATTCAGTGGCCCACCCGCGCTGGTGTGGGACACGGACCTCATCTATCAATACTTTCGCTTGATCCAAGACGATCGCCTGCTGATCGGCGCCTCGAGCCTGCGCTACACGTTTCGAAAAAAGGAAGAGGACGACCTGTCGCCGGTGCTGCGCAAGATGCGCCATTATCTCGAGCGCAATTTCGGACTCGGCGACATCACATTCGAGCACACGTGGCCCGGTCTCATCGGTGTCAGCAAAGACCTCATGCCGATCTTGGGCTCGCATCCAGAGCTGCCTGATGTGCACTTCGTCGGCGGCGCAACCGGCCTGCCGTGGGCCGCGGCCCTCGGGAGCTATCTGGCCGATCAAATCATTCGCGGCCGCAACGACCTCGATGGGTTCTTCAGCCCATCACGCAGTTTTCCGATCGGGCCCCGACTTCAGACTGTCTTGTCGACTCCAGTTGCGTTCATGCTGAGTCATGCCGTGCTGAAATACGTGCGCTGAGGTAGTAGGCGCCATCAAGGTGGTTCGTGACGACTCGTGACGACTCCGAGTGAACATGAAAAACAAACTTGGACACTGGGCGGTCGTCGGCTTGGGCAGTGCGATCACGATCGCACTGACATTCGGAGGTTGCATGCTGCCGTCGTGGGGCACATCCGCGCTCCTCCATCCTTGGCGCCGCTCGGAACCTCCCCTGCCGCAGATCGCGCACGACGAACTCGATTTCGCGGGCTGCCCATGTTTCGGGCGGATGGATCGGGCTGTTCGAAGCGATCACCTTCACGGGGTCGTACAAGTTCATGTTTCCACTTGCGGTCTTGGCGACGATCGCGCTCTCGGGCCTTCGCCGTCGGCTCGAAGCGTTGATCGTCGCCGCCTCGGTCGTCACCGGCACGGGAGTGGTCTACTTCATCAAGCTAGCGGTCGACCGGGATCGTCCGACGCTGTGGGAAACAGAATGGTCTTGCGGCTCGAGCTTCCAGAGCGGCCATACTCTGGCCTTCGCGACCGCCGTCGTCGTCTGCATCAGGCGACTCTGGCCTCCCTGGCACCGAATAGCGTTGTGGACAGCGTTTTCGTGGATCGGCCCCGTCGCCTTTTCACGTCTGGTGCTCGGCGTGCACTGGCCCTCGGATGGATTGGAGGCAGCGTTCATCCGAGCGTGCCTGCCCCCCCCCTGCCGTCGGGCTCATACTCGGAGTCCGTCGCACTCGAGTGAGGCTGAGCGGCCGATCCTCGTGACGGAAACGTTGGACGGGACCAGTTCGCTCGTGAGGAGCTGGTTCTCTGGATTTCGACCCGGCTTGGAATTTGGTGCTGCTGGGCTGAACCGTCGCAGCAACTTCCGGCGAGTCTGGCTCCTGCCGCACCCCGGACAGCCGACGGGGCCGGCTAAGAGAGCCAAGGGAAATCCTGGATGCCCATGAACAGCAGCGTTCGAGTCTCACAGGTTTCCCCTATTGAGCGTAAAACGCGCCTGCGGAATGTACAAAGCGCCACCCGATTGGTGCTCGGATCCGCAGTCGTCCTGTCTTTGTCCGCTCCCCCGGCGAACGCTGTCCCTACGACTCCCTCAGCACGAGACGAACAATCTTCGTCGTTGCGTCCAGACGCTGGCGCTCCCGCAAGTGTGACGACCGATCCAGCGGCGGCGCCGACAATCACAGCTGTTCCACCTCACGTGTCCCTTGCTCGCCGTCGCATCGGACGCGTTGCAAACCCTCCTTGGCTCGACTCGGTGAAGGACCCCGAGCCCCCATTGCTCAGAACGTTCGTTCTCGGGCCGCGAGCCGAAGACGCAGCCTGGGGCGACAAGGGCGGCAAGAACTACCTCATCCCAGCCTTGGACATCATCGGTTTCCAATTCCTGCTCAATCAATTCAATCGGCAGTTCGCAGAAGAGGAGGATTACAACACCGACATCAATTCGTTCAATGACAACCTTCACAACGGCTGGGTCATCGACCGCGATCCGTTCGGCGTCAACCAATTCGGGCATCCTTATCAGGGTTCGATATACCACGGATTCGCGCGTTCGGCCGGACTCAACTACTGGGAGGCGCTCGGTTACGACTTCGCTGGCAGCGCACTCTGGGAAGTAGCGGGCGAGACCACGCGCCCCTCGCTCAACGATCAAATTACGACCAGTTTCGGCGGGAGCTTCTTCGGTGAAGCGCTCTTCAGGATGGCGAGCTATCTGCTCGAACAAGGCGGTCCGAGTCCCGCCTTTTGGCGCGAGTTCGGCGCAGCACTGATTTCCCCCGCCATGGGGTTCAACCGCCTTGCGTACGGCGACCGCTTCAACGGCATATACCCGAGCCGCGAGCCGGCGGTCTACACGCAGTTCGGGATCGGCGGCAGACGCAACCACAAAGTAGACAGCATCGACGACCTCAACTCGGTGCCGCGTGATGAGGTCGTCCTCGACTTCGCTATGGAATACGGGATGCCTGGGAAACCGGGTTACGAGTACAACCGGCCCTTCGACTATTTCCGTTTCGAGGCCGCTGCGCTTTCCAGCGCGGACGCACTCCCCGAAGACATCTTGGTTCGAGGCCTCCTCTACGGCTCCGATTATCAATGGGGGCATTCCTACCAAGGAGTTTGGGGCCTGTACGGAACCTACGAGTACATCTCACCCGAAGTGTTCAGCATCTCGTCCACGGCGTTGGCGGTTGGAACGACTGCTCAATGGCGACCCTCCGATACGTTGGCCATGCAAGGCACTCTTCTCGGCGGCGTCGGCTGGGCCGCGGTCGGAACGATTGCCGACGCTGTGGAAGACCGCACGTATCACTACGGGGCCAGTCCGCAGGCGATCGCTTCGCTGCGTTTCCTTTTCAGCGACGTGGCCGCATTCGAATTGACGGGACGCGGGTATTACGTCGGTGCGTTGGGCGGCGTCGTGACCGACGAAAGCGACAAAGTCCTACGCGGCAAAGCAGCGCTCACCGTGCGGGTGTACGGCCACCATGCCCTCGGGCTTCAGTACGTCGCGTCGACTCGGGACGCGGTGTTCGACGACGGGCCCGATAGTTCCCAGTCGATTGCGGCCTTGAGCCTCTTCTACACGTACATCGGTGACAAGCGGTTCGGTCTGGTCGAGTAGCGAGGTCTCAGCGTCGCGGAGCCACGTCCCACAGAATGTACGCCGACCAAGTCGAGATCGGCACGTGGGCGTGGATGGCGCGCCGCTTGGACTCGGCCCACGCGCGCATGCGCGACTCGCGGCCTCGGATCTTTCAGATCTTCGTCGCCCTTGTCCTGGAAGCCGCGCACGACCGGGTTGCGCATGATGCAGAAGCGGCGCGAGTTGCGATCTTCGGCCTCGTACGAACCAGGGCGAACCTCGCCACCGAGCTCGACGTTGAGCGCGCAAGAACAGATGGAGATGTCCCGACAGCGCGTCTGCACGAACGTGGTCGCGCACGACCGCGTAGAGGCCAGCGATTCCCTTACGGAAATCCACGCGCTCGCGCGACACGAAGACACGCACGCCGTCGAGTAAGAGCACGCCGAGCGCGTCCGTCCCGAGCGCCGCCGCGAGTCCGCTGACCGTGACCTCCGCGCGCACGCCTTCACGCTTCACGGTCGCGCGCGCATGAGCGACGAGAAGCTGGCGCATCGTGCGGGCGGCGAGCGCGAAGAAGTGCACCCGTTCTGCGGGAGCCGCGGTCTGGTCGGAGAGCTTGATCCACGCTTCGTGAACGAGCGCCGTCGGCCGCAGCGTGTGGTCTGCGCGCTGGCTCTGGAACGACGCGACGGCGAGTTGACGCAGCTCGTCGTACACGAGCGGAAAAAGCCGCTCTCGAGCCGACGGATCGCCTGCACGCGCCTGCCCCAGGAGCTTCGTCAAGGCCTGCGGTTCCTCATCGATCGGTCCATGACGATTCCACTATGCCGTCACCCGACAGGAGCCGTCGTGACGCGGGCTGAGCTGAATCGCGCAAATCCTGACGCTCGCGGCGGCGCGTCCTCGTTCGGTGGTTCGAGGCGGAACTCTGCCTCCCGATCGGCTCGATCGGTCGCACACCCCGAACTTCCGTCCGCAAGTACGACGCGCACCGCGGAATAACGCACCAAGGCCACTCCCCCATGACCTATTCCTCCAAGCACGCGCGGCGGTTCGCTGTGCACACGCTGACGTTTGCTTCACTCGCATTGACTGCGTTCGCGCCGTCCGAGCTCGAGTTCGCGTCCGAACGGATGCACGTCGATGCGCTCGCAAGCACGGCCACATCGGCGCGCAGCGTCGAGCACAAAATGGAGCGTCTCGCGATCGACGACGAGCGCCTCTACTGGGACGTCCAACCCGACGGTGTCGTGCGCACCATGGGTCACGGCTTCAAGGCCTCGTTCGGACCGCAAGGTGCTGCGATCACGCCGTTTTTGGGCTCGGACGTGCCGCGCGATTTCCCGGTGACGTTCGCGCTCGAGTGCGCGACCGTCGGCGGCGTCGTGATCCATCTGAACGATGCGAGTGGCGCGTCGAGCGACCCGCAAGTCGGTGATCAGGCCATCACGATCGGCGGAGCGATTCCGGCGGTTGTAGGACTGCGTGCTTACCAGTGCTGGTATCGCGACGCGGCCGCGTTCTGCACGTCGTCGACGTTCAACCTTTCGAATGCGGTGAGGATTTCGTTCACGCCTTGAGTGGGTGTTCGACGCACCTCGCTCGATGCGAGCGGGGTTGCGCGCGGTCGCTTGCGGGCGCGCGGGAACTCACTGCGAGCCGCGCATCACGGCCTCCGTGCCGCGGTTCAGAGCGCATGGAGAGCACGACGCGGAGGACGAGGGGCGAACCCGGTCGACCGCCGTGAGCGCTGCATTTCCACTCCCGAATCTCGCGACGAGAAAGCTACAGGTCAGGGTTCCCGAACTCGACGTGCATCCAAGTCGCGTATCGATGCACTGATCGCCGCGGCGACCGTCGATGCTTACAGCGACTCCGAACGACGCGCAGTTTTTTCGTGAAGCTCGAGGAACTGCTCGAAGTCCCCTTCGAGACCAGAGTCCTCGGTCTGTCGGTCGTCGTCGAGCGGCTCGAATCGAATGAGGCGGACGAGCCGGTTGCTGTGTGCCGCCGTGGCCGACATCGCCAGCGCATACCCCTCCTTGCTTTGGAAATTCCGAATCCTGCGCAGCAGGAAGCGAGTGGATCGCCGCCTATCGTCGATGGGTGAGAGGCTCAGGCTGACCGGACTCGAGCCTGTCCGCGCCTCGCGTTCGGGCAATCGTGAGACGCTTCCGTCGTTAGCTGAGTTAGAGGGCACACGGCCCACGACGTACTCCGTCAGACCTTGCGCGAAGCACGGCCAAGTTCGTTGCGTAGTTGCAGCCACTCATCTGCCTTGTGCTTCGATTTTGGTGCTGGCCCCTTATCGAGTTCTGCGCAGAGCCACGACTTGTCCTGCTTGACTAGCTTCTGACGCACGAGCCGCTCCGGCAGGAAGCCGAACTGCTCGCAATTGTCCTCCGTCCAAGCGTCGAGCAACGCCGAGAGGAACATCTGACTCGTTGGCTCGCCGCTGGTAACGAGTGCCATGGTTTCGAAGGCCCGCTCGACGAGGTGTTCGTTGAAGTCGCGTATCTCCGTCTCGTCGTTCACGCGCCGACCTGCCTCGGGCATACGGCGGACGAAGTGTGTATAGGCATGCAGAGCGTGCAGCGGCGACGCTTCGGCGCAGGCCTCGATGAGCACGAGAGTGTCATCGAGCGTGAGGAGGAACATGCGCAAGTGGCGGTAGTCGACACTCGCGCCCTGCGTGACCATGTCGATGCGTTGGATCAGACGCACGGTGCGCGCCGTCAGGATCGCCTCGGCGCGGACGAATTCGTCGACCTGCGCGGGCAACTTCTGGTCGGGGGGGAGAGCGCGCAGCTTGTTGTCGTCGTAGATCTGTTGCGCCAGCGGATCAGTGAAGGAACTGCGCTGCGTGTGCGGGGCTGAAGGCGCTTTCTTGGTGATAGTCGTGGTTTTCGCAGCTTTCGTGCGCTCCCCCGGTGCCGAGATGTCGAACGCGCGGGCTGTCGCTGCCAGATCGAAGCGATTCGGATCCCAAGTGCTGAGCCACTCGCGCCTTTCGCTCAGATCGTCGTCCTCGTCGGGCGCCACCGGACGCGATACGATCTCGACGCACCGCTCGTAGCCGCCTATACCTCCGCAGTCCTCGGGCGGGAATGCGCGACCGCCGTCGAGCAGTTTGCGTTCGAACGCGTCGGCAAGCTCGACCTTGCCTTCGAACCGCACGACGTGGTGCCACTCGTCGCCGAAGTCGTAGACGTAGAGGCAACGCTTGTGATTCTTGAACCAACTCATCAAGGTCACTCGGTGTGCGTCTACGACCGGGTTGCCTTCGGGGTCCTCACCGTCAGGACTGCCCCCGATGGAATCGCGCCAAGCGCGCGTGGCGAAAAATTGAGAGAGGTGGCTGTCGTCCCAACCGCAAGCGACTTGAATCGCGTCGTGAAGCTCGCCGAACGACGCCAACGGATGGAGCAAGAAGCGCCGCCAGACGGAGGGACGCGCGCCTTGGAGTTCGACCTTGAACTTGAGATGGGTGGGCATCGGCAGAGTGGAGAATAGCGTCGGCGAGTTCGAGCGGGGCACGATCTCACATGGGCGCATGAGTGACACCGCAAGTTGACACGCCCACGCAACGAACCACCTTCTCCCCCGTCGAGGTCGCCGGGTTTCCCGCGTATCGTCTCCCGCATGCCCACGCCCACCCCGACCGAATACGTCCTCGGCACCGGCGCCGACGAACTCGAGCGACTCGGGCTCCAGCACCGACTATGGTCCGACGCCGCTCACGCTGCGTGGAAGCTCGCGCGACTCACACCCGGTGCGCGCGTGCTCGACGTCGGCTCAGGACCGGGATACGCAGCCTTCGACCTGGCGCAAATCGTTCAACGTGCAGGAGCGGTCGTCGCTGTCGACGAATCCCAAAGCTTCATCGAATACGTGGCCGAGCAAGCTCGCGCGCGTTCCCTGCCGCAACTCGTCGGTCGCGTCGGCGACGTGCAACGACTCGACGACATCCTCGCGGGCGAGCGGGCGTTCGACCTCGCTTATGCACGTTGGGTTCTGTGCTTCGTCCAGAGTCCTGACGCTGTCGTCGCGGGCGTCGCTCGAGCGCTGCGGCCCGGAGGGCGCTTCGTCGTGCACGACTACTTCAACTACACGTCGATGACGACGGCGCCGCGGCGCGAGTCGTACGCCAAAATCGTGCAAGCGACCGGGCGTTCGTGGCGAGCGCGCGGCGGCGACCCGGACATCGGCGGACGTCTGCCACGACTTCTGCACGAGTGCGGCTTCGAGATCGAGCACGTCACGGCCCACCAACGCCTCGCGCGACCGGGCGACAGCATGTGGCCGTGGGTCGAATCATGGTGGCGCAACTTCGTGCCCAGGCTCGTCGCCTTGCGCGAGATCACGGATGACGACGCGAGCATTTTCTTCGCAGACTTCGAGAGCATGCGCGCGGAAACGGACTTCACGGTGCTGCCGTGCGTATACGAAATCGTGGCGCGCAAGCGCTGATCGCGGCGTGCTCGGCGACTCGCCAGCAGACACCCGGAAGGCCGCACGCGTTCACGCTAACTTCCAATGGGAGCTGCTCAATTTCGGTGAATGGCTCCAGGTTCCCGAGCTGAATGTCGCGGGTTCGATCGTCGTCCCGCGCAGTAACCCCAACGCGCCCGTAGTCGCACCTGAGTCGATCGAGGGGAAGGCGGAGCCACTGGATCGAGAGGCACGTCGAATCCTCCAAACGCTTTCCCTGACACTCGCGAGATTCGCAGGGTGCGTTGTCCGTGCACGTGAGTCAGACTGTTCGACACGAGCGTCCCCGTCCAGTTCAGCAACATGCACGATCAACGTCATCACCTCCTCGATCACGCGGCCGTCGGCAACGGGCGAGTGCTCGCTCTCGTGTCTCCACGGGCCTCGATCGATTGGCTCTGCCTTCCCCGCTTCGATTCGCCGTCTGTATTCGGACGATTGCTCGACGAAGAGAAAGGCGGCACGTTCGGCATTCGCCATGCGGGCGTCGAGCGCACTGGACAACTCGCCTACATCCTGAACACGAATGTTGCGCGGACGGTCTTCGTGGAGGGCGAATTGTCCTGGGAGGTCATCGACTACGCACCCCGGATTCCCGAGGGCCTCGATGTACAGGTCCCCTACGAACTCGTTCGCTTGATCCGTCCGCTGAGGGGTGAACCGCGCCTTTCGATCCACTTCGATCCGAGGCCGGACTACGGCCGCGCTACCGTCGAACTGCGCGAGAACACTCTCGGCATCGACGTGATCAGCCCAGACGGCTTGTTCACGCTCGAAACGAACATGCCAGTACCGTACGTGCTCGGCCGGCGCGAGTTCGCTCTCACGCGTCCGACGTGGTTCGTGTTCGCGTGGGGCACGCAAACGAACATTCGAAGGTCGACTGCGCGTATCACACAAGATCTCGAACTCACGATTTCCGGCTGGCGCGCGTGGGCACGAACATGCGCCCTTCCGAACTTCGCGCCCGCCGAAGTATTGCGCTCCGCGCTGTGTCTCAAGTTGCACGCCTATCACGACACGGGCGCGATCATTGCAGCAGCAACAACGAGTATTCCTGAGGCTCTAGGCACAGAGCGCACTTGGGACTACCGCTACTGCTGGTTGAGAGATGCAGCCTTCGTCGTCGAGGCATTGCGTCGGTTGTCATACCTGTCCGAAGGAGATCAGCTACTCCGCTATTTGCGGGATGTCGTAGAGTCCGGACCTCTGCAACCGCTCTACGGCATAGGAGGAGAGCGCGAGCTGGCCGAACAGTACCTCCCACACTTAGCTGGATTCGCCGGCAACGGTCATGTACGCATCGGCAATGCGGCGGCCATCCAGCGTCAGCACGACCTGATGGGCGAAGTCATTTTGTGCATCGACACGATGCTCGGCGACCCACGCTTGGTTCACGACCACCCTGATAGCTATTGGCCGCTGATCGAACGCATGGTCGAAGAAGCGATCGAGTGCGCGCGCATCCCCGACACCAGCATCTGGGAGTTCCGGACCAAGCTCCGGCTCTACACCTTTTCGCTCGCCTGTTGCTGGGTCGCAGCTCATCGCGGCGCGAGCCTCGCGCGTCGTTTCAATCGTCCCGAGACGGCCCAACGTTGGCAGAGTGTGGCCGACGAACTACTCGCAGAGCTCTTGGAGCGCGGCTACAACAAGCGTCTCGGCTTCTTCACCCAGGGTCTCGATGGTGAAAACCCGGACGCGTCGCTTCTGCTATTGCCGACGATCGGCGTCCTCGACGCTCGCGACCCGCGATTCATCTCGACCCTGCGCGCCTACGAAGAGCGGCTCGTCGAGGGAGGCCTGATGTTGCGCTATCGGAATGAGGACGATTTCGGTGAGACGACCAGCTCATTCACGATCTGCTCCTTCTGGTGGGCAGAGGCTCTTGCGCTGACCGGAGACCTGGATCGCGCACAAGAGGTCTTCAATCATGTTGCGGCGCACGCGAATCCGGTTGGACTTTTTTCGGAGGACGTTGAAGCGGGCACCGGCCGGTTGCTCGGCAATTTCCCGCAAGCCTACACGCATGTAGGGCTGGTCCATGCAGCAACGACGATAGGCGAGTTGCTCGATGCTAGAAACGGGCGTGTTCGAGCATGGTGCGGGAAGTAGGTGTGACCATGGGTAGGCTTCTGATCATCTCGAACCGCCTGCCGATGACGGCCACGCACGAAGCAGGAAAATTACGGATCGAGGCCAGCGCCGGTGGATTGGCGACGGGGCTCTCCGGACCCCATGCCGCCGGTGATGGTCTGTGGATTGGATGGCCGGGTCCCACTTGGTCCCTCGATGCTGCGCAGCGAGAAGAGCTCGATCTGGCGTTGCATGCGCGAAGGCTCGTGCCCGTGCACCTCGGCGAAGATGACGTTCGACGGCACTACGAGAATTTCTCGAACGGCCTACTGTGGCCTCTGTTCCATTACTTACTCGATCAAGTGCCGCTGCGTGTGGGCGATTGGGATGCCTATCAGCGCGTCAATGCTCTATTTGCCGATCACGTTGCGAGTGTCTATGAATCCGGCGACCGTATTTGGGTGCACGACTATCAATTGTTGTTGTTGCCGCAGATGCTCCGCGATCGTCTTCCGGGCGCTCGCATCGGTTTCTTCCTTCACATTCCCTTTCCGGCGTCGGCCGTCCTACGCGCTCTTCCGCACCGCGAGGAATTGCTCAGAGGGGTCTTGGGAGCCGATCTCATCGGGCTTCACACGCAGTCTTACGTGAGGCACTTCGCCGCCGCGCTCCTGCGCATCCTCGGCCTCGACACCCGGGTGGACCGCATCGAGCACGGTGAGCGCAGTGTGTGTGTGCGTTCGTTCCCTATGGGCGTCGACGCGACGGAATGGGCGCGACTCGGGAACGACGCGACGGTTCAGGCGCGTACACGGGAGATCCGGGGCCCGGACGACTGCCGAATCCTCCTTGGAATCGATCGGCTCGACTACACAAAGGGAATCCCACGGCGGTTGCTGGCGTACGAAGAGTTGTTACGCGCGAGGCCCGAATTGCAGGGGAGGGTTCGGCTCATCCAGGTGGCCGTACCTTCGAGAGGAGGCGTTGGCGCGTACCGCGAATTTCGCCAGCAGATTGACGCGCGCGTCGGGCGCATCAATGGCGCGTTTGCGACTCCGACATGGACGCCTATTCACTATCTTCATCGTGGACAGGACCGGGAAGAAGTCGCTGCTCTCTACCGCGCGGCGGACGTAATGCTCGTAACGCCGATACGTGACGGCATGAATCTGGTCGCCAAAGAGTTCCTCGCGACTCGTACCGACGAGGAAGGCGTGCTGGTGTTGAGTGAATTCGCGGGGGCTGCGGCCGAGTTGGACGGCGCTATCGAGGTGAACCCCTACGACGTCCAAGGGACAAGCAGAGCTATCGGTCATGCCCTGGATCTCGATCGTGAGGAGCGGCGTCGCCGAATGGTGCGACTGCGTCAACGTGTCTTCGCCGCGGACGTGCATGGCTGGGTGAGCGATTTCCTAACCGCTCTCGATGAGCGTCCGATCGTCTTGCCGCTGGTCTCACCAAGTTCGATCGAGCACAGGGATGCAGTCATCCGGCGGCTCGCTGCGGCACCGGAAATCATCCTTCTCCTCGATTACGACGGCACACTGGTGGGATTCACACCACGGCCACAGGACGCCGTCCCCGACGCTGAACTCGTGGGCCTTCTCGGCCGATTGAGTCGGCGAACTCGGACACACGTCCATATCGTCAGCGGAAGACCGCGCGAGGATCTCGACCGTTGGTTCGGTGGCTTGTCCATCGGATTGCATGCTGAACATGGGCACTGGTCCCGGCTCGGGGCCGACAACGCCTGGCGCCGTGCAATGGCGTCCGAACTACCGAGTGCGGACGCCATCGGAGTGATCCTCGACGATTGGGCCGCGCGAACTCCGGGCTCTTTTGTGGAACGGAAATCCGCCACGTTGGCTTGGCATTGGCGCAACGCGGATCCCGATCGGGGACGTCGCCAGGAAAGCGAACTGCGGCTCCATCTCGCCGAGCTTCTGTCCAATGTCGCCGTCGAAGTGCTCGTGGGCGACCACGTGGTCGAAGTTCGTCCTCACGGTGTGAGCAAAGGTCACGCGGTTGCGCTGGCTACAGCGGCATGCACGCCCGATACGCTCGTCCTGGCGATGGGTGATGATCGAACGGATGACGACCTCTTCGCCGCCCTCGGCGACAACCACGTCACGGTCCGCGTCGGAAATCGCTCGGGTGATTCAACGCTCCGCCTTGTGTCGCCGAATGAGGCGCGAGCATTTCTGGCCGCACTCGCAGAGCACGATTGATTGCGTGGCAGCCGGATTGGGATGATTCGCAGAGGGGCGAACGAATCGACTCCGAGGTGCCCGACAGCGCCTCAGGAGGTCCGCTGGAGTGGGGAGTGCTCGACAAAAGTAGTCGAACAGCGGCCAAGCGTAGCGCCCTCGGGGCGCGCGAAGCTCGGCCGCCAGCATACGTAACCTGTCGCACATGAAGATCGACTAGCGGCACCTTCTCGCTGAATTTGAACGAGACGGTTCCCCCGCCGTCGAACGATGCGTGCACGACGCCGATCAGCATTTTGGGTTTCGGCACGTTCGCGATCGACAACAGGGGAGCGACGACAGGAGCACAAGGCCAAGTCGAAGCGCTCTGCAATTTCTGGCTCTCCGGCAGGTTTAGTGGAAGCATGGCGGCGCTGGGCGATGCGAAACAGCCCGAAAACAAGCCTCTTTGAGGGAGAAGAGGACACCTGGAGACGA
>JAWXBU010000220.1:0-5716 GCA_034440255.1 Planctomycetota bacterium
CGCGAGCGCTTGTTCGGCCGAGTTCAAGGCTGATCGCGCGTTCGTCGTTGCGTTGACGCTCGAAACCTGTTTCTCTCTGCACCTGACGGCGGTCGCATGAGGGCGATTCGCCGCTTCGAGGAGAGACTCATGCAAGATCGCGTCAAAGGTCCGGCCATCGCATTGATCATCGTCGGTGCGCTCGGTGGAGCGCTGCAGTTGTTCGGGCTCGTCGCGTCGGCGTCGATGGCGAGCATCTACCGAACGATGGGCTTGCCCGAAGAGCAGCTTCAACGACTCGAGGGTGCCGGGAGTTTGATCGTGACCATCGTCATGGGTGCACTCGGACTCGCAGGTTCCGCGTTCATCATTTTCGGCGGGCTGCAGATGATGAAGTTGCGCGGCTGGCCGATCGCGCTCATCGCGGCGATCTTGGCGATGATTCCGTGCTTCTCGAGCTGCGCTTGCTTCCTCGGAATCCCCGCGGGCATCTGGGCGATCGTCGTCTTGGCCAACCATCAAGTGAAGGCCGCGTTCCAGTCGAACAGCAACACTCCGATGTCGTGAGCTAGAACTCGAGCAACAACATTTCGAGCGACAGACCGGGCCCGACGGCGAGCAAGAAGGCGCGCGTGTCGGGCCGCACTTTTTCTGCGAGCGCCAGTTCGAGCACTGTCAGCACCGAAGCCGAACTCAAGTTGCCGTAGCGACGCAGTGACTCGCGCGAGAAGCGCGGCTCGCTCCTCGGCAGACCGGCGATCGCGGCGTACGCATCCATCACGCGTCGACCACCGGGATGAATCAGATGCAGACCGATGTCGGCGATCGAGAGGCCGTTTTTCCCGAGAAATTCGGCCTGAACGCTCGGCAGCGCCTCGACGAGCACGGACGGCAACTCGCGCGCGAGCACGATGCGCAGCCCGTGATCGCCGACGTCGAAACCCATCACCTGACTCGTCTCTGGGATCAGGTGCGAACCGACTGCGGTGATGCGCGGGCCGACGCCGTCCGGTGTCACGATCGCAGCCGCGGCACCGTCACCAAAGAGCACCGACGCGATCAGGTTCGTGCGCGATCGATCGCCGCGCACCAGCGAGAGCGAACATAGTTCGACTGCGACGACGAGCACGCGTTGACCTGTGCGTGAGAGACTCGCGGCCAGGCCGAGCGCGAGTGCGCCGGCTGCGCAGCCGCTCTCGGTGATCGGGATGCGACGCACATCGCTGCGCAATCCGAGCCGCGCGGACAACGCGACGTCGACTGCTGGAATGACGATGCCCGTGCACGACACGTCGATCACGACGTCGACTTCGTGCGCGCGCATTCCGGCGCGACCCAACGCCGCGAGCGATGCGCGCTCGCACAATTCGATCGCAGCTTCCCTGTACTGCGCGTTGCGCTCGGTGAACGTCGCCGGCGCGAGCACTTCGGGAATCGTCGTCGCGATGCGGCGCGAGTCGATGCCGCTCTTCGAGACGAGCGCGCTCACGAAGTCCGGATCCTCCAACGGAAACAGACGTGTGAGCGCATCGATCGCGACCGTGTTGTCGACGATCGTCTCGGGGAAGGCGCTCGCGACGGAGCGCAGGATGGGATCGCGCGACATGGGATGCCCCCCATCATGACCGTTCGGAGCCTGTTTTCTCGGCTATTTTCGCTGCGACATCGACTTGCATGCCGCGATCAGCCCGTCGACGTCGTCTGACGTGGTGTCGAACGAGCACATCCAACGCACGACCGAACGCTGTTCGTCCCACACGTAGAAGAACGAGCGCTCTTGCAGCGGCGCGATCCATTCCTTCGGCAGGATCGCGAAGACGCCGTTCGCGCACACTGGATAGGCGAGCTTCACGCCGTCGATCGTCGATACCCCGTCGCCTAGCCGTCGGGCCATCGCGTTCGCGCGCGACGCATTCGCTTTCCAGAGATCGCCCTCGAGCACGCGCGCCAGTTGTGCTGCGACGAAGCGCATCTTCGACGCGAGCTGCATGCCTTGTTTGCGCAGGAATTTGAACTCGTTGCCGATCGCGGGGTTGAAGAAGACGACGGCCTCTGCGCCCATCAAGCCGTTCTTCGTGCCGCCGAACGACAGCACGTCGACGCCGACGTCGGTCGTGATCGCGCGCAGCGGCACGTCGAGTGCAGCAGCGGCGTTGGCGATGCGCGCTCCGTCCATGTGCAAGTACATCGAGCGCGCGTGCGCGAACTCGGCGAGTGAGCGGATCTCGCGCGGCTCGTACACGCTGCCGACCTCGCTCGACTGCGTGATCGATACGACGCGCGGCTGCACATGATGCTGATCCCCCACGCCGTGGATGTGACTCGCGACGAGTTCCGGCGTGATTTTGCCGTCGTTCGTCGCAATCGAGATCAATTTGCAACCCGTATAGTGTTCAGGCGCTCCGCACTCGTCGACGTCGATGTGCGCACCTTCCGCGCACATGACGGCTTCGTGAGGACGCGCCAACGCTTGCAGCCCGAGCACGTTCGCTCCAGTGCCGCCGAAGACGCAGTGCGCACGCGCGAGAGGCCCGAAATGCTCGCGAAAACCTGCTTCCATCGCGTGCGTCACCGGATCGTCGCCGTACGCGCGCACGTGGCCGACGTTCGCAGCCGCTAGCGCATCGAAGATCGCGGGATGGACCGGAGCGTTGTTGTCGCTCGCGAAGTGGCGCGTCGAGTTCATCGCCTGAGTATGGCACACTCGAACTCGAGTTCGGAGCGCGCTCGCACCGCGCAGAGAGAGCAGACGATGTACGAAATTCGCATGCAACACCCGGCGAAAAACTCGCTCGGGAACGACTTGATGGGCTGGCTCGAGTTCGAATTGGAACGCGCCGGCAAAGAGCCCTTGCTCATCACCGGCACCGCCGATTCATTTTCGGCCGGCTTGAATTTGAAAGAGGTCGCGAGCATGGACGAGCGCAGCATGGAGGTGTTCCTGCGCCGCCTCGACGCTCTCGCCGCGCGTCTCTACCAGCATCCCGCGCCGACCGTGGCGTGCGTGAGCGGTCACGCGATCGCCGGCGGATGCGTGCTCATGATGTGCTGCGATTGGCGCGTCGCGCGGCGCGATCCGAAGATCAAGATCGGCGTCAACGAGGTCTCGATCGGAGCGTGTTTTCCGCCGGCGATCTTCGGCATCGTCCGCGCCCGACTCGCGCCGCATGTGCGCGAGCGCGTGATGCTCGGCGCAGGCCTCTCGAACGTCGACGAAGCTCTCGCGCTCGGCCTGATCGACGAGATCGCCGACGACGCCGAGGACGCGGCCAAGATGCGCATCGAGATCCTGTCGTCCTATCCGCGCGCTGCGTACGCGCTGACGAAGAGCGTGCTGCGTCAAGGAATCAGCGACGTCACGCCGGCCGCGCTCGAGCGATTCCGCAAGAAAGAGGTGCCGCTGTGGGCCTCGGCCGAGATGAAGGAGCGCGTTGCAGTCGTTCTCGGCAAGCGCTGACCGCGCCGAAACGTCAATTGCAACCTCTTGGCGCAACTCGTGCTGTGCCTGCTTTTCAGGCACTTTCGACGACCCCGCTGCGCTATTCACCACTCGCGAGGCCAGGATCTTGAACGCCATCCGACGGAAGCACTAGTTTCGCCTCACGGCGGCGGTCGGTGGAGCGCGCAGGGTTGTTCCCCACGCCAGCCTACGGAGATTTCACGGATCATGTTCAAGCACGTTCGCATCGTCCTCGCCGCTCTCGCCTTCGTTCCCCTAAGCGCGTGTCACATCGACGCTCAAGGACGCAAGCACGCCTTCGGCACGTTCTCGACGCTCGTCAGCGCGACACCCGATCAAGCGATCGCCGCGGCGCGCGAAGTCGCCCAGGAAATGAACCTCACCGAAGTCGTGTTCACGTCGAATGCGTCTGAGGGCAAGCTCATCGCGATGAGCCCCGACGAGCGCACCTACGAGTTCACGACGTTCGGCAAGGGCGACCGCGTGACCGATCTCGCCGTGCGCATCGGCACCACCGGCGACAAAGCGCAGAGCTTCCAGATCATCGACGCGATCAAGGGCAAGCTCTGATCCAGAGTGTCCCCTACGGGAAATTAGGCGCTTGAACCGCGCCGAGATTTTCGCGCGCGTCGAGGCGCATCAGGGTCCGTACGACATCGTCGTCATCGGCGGCGGTGCGACAGGCGTCGGCGTGGCGATCGATGCAGCCTCGCGCGGTTACGACGTGTTGCTCTTGGAGCAGCACGACTTTGGCAAGGGCACGTCGAGTCGCAGCACGAAATTGGTGCACGGCGGCGTGCGCTACCTCGAGCAAGGCAACGTCGCGCTCGTGATGGAGGCGCTGAAAGAGCGCGGGCTCCTGCGCCGCAACGCGCCGCACATCGTGCGCGACCTCGCGTTCATCGTTCCCAACTACGAGTGGTGGGAGGCGCCGTTCTACGGGCTCGGGTTGAAGATGTACAACCTGCTCGCGGGCAAGTACGGCTTCGGAAAGAGCGAGATCTTGTCGAAGGAGGAGACGCTCGCGCGACTGCCGACGCTCAAACGCGAGGGCTTGCGCGGAGGCGTCGTCTACTACGACGGCCAGTTCGACGACGCGCGCTTGCTCGTCAACATGGTGACGACTGCGCACGAGCAAGGGGCTGCTGTGCTGAACTACGCGCGCGTCGTCTCGCTCGCGAAGAACAACGACGGATTGGTCGACGGCGTGACCTTCACCGACGTCGAAACAGGCCGAAATCACAGCGTGAAAGCGCGTGTCGTCGTCAACGCGACGGGTGCTTTTTCCGACGAAGTGCGCCGACTCGCCGACGCGAGCGCGAAATCGATGATCGCTCCGAGCCAAGGCATTCATCTCGTGTTCGATCGCTCGTTCCTGCCCGGCGACGCGGCGATCATGGTGCCGCACACGAGCGACGGACGCGTCTTGTTCGCCATCCCCTGGCACGATCACACATTGGTCGGCACGACGGACACACTGATCGATTCGGTCACGCTCGAGCCGCGAGCATTCGAGCACGAGATCGAATTCATCCTCTCGACTGCTGCGGGATACTTGGCGAAGGCGCCGACGCGTGCCGACGTGTTGTCGATGTTCGTCGGCATCCGGCCGCTCGTGAAACACGGCGAAGGCAAGTCGACGAGCGCTCTGTCGCGCGATCACAATTCGCACATCGACGAGAACGGCATGCTGACGATCACGGGCGGCAAGTGGACCACGTACCGCAACATGGCGCAGGGTTGCGTCGACCAAGCGGCGACTCTCGCGCAATTGCCGGACGTCGAGTGCAAGACGCGCGCACTCAACATCCACGGTTGGCATCCGAGGCCCGAGAAATTTGGCGCGTTGGCGGTGTACGGAACGGATGCGACTGCGATCCAGGAAATCGCTCGTCGTGAGCCTGCTCTCGCGTCGAAACTGCACCCGCGACTCGACACGATCGGCGCTGAAATCGTGTGGCACGCGCGAGCCGAGATGGCTCGTTCGCTCGAGGACGTCTTGGCGCGACGCTCGCGAGCGCTGTTCCTCGACGCGCGCGCAGCGATCGAATCCGCGCCTCTCGCCGCCGACATCTTGGCGCGCGAACTCGGCCGCGACCGAGCGTGGCGCGAGGCGCAAATCGGCGCCTTCCGAACACTCGCACAGTCCTATTTGCCTGGTGTTTGAGCACTTTCAAGCCGCGTGAGCGACCTCGCCGCAACCGATCTAGCGCTGGTGATGAGCGGCGGCGGAGCACGCGCTGCGTACCAAGTCGGCTGCCTGCGCGCGATCGCGCG
>JAWXBU010000221.1:0-13950 GCA_034440255.1 Planctomycetota bacterium
CCGAACCGCGGCGCACCGAGAACAGCAGCTCGTCCGTGCCGCCCGCGATCCACGCGTACGGTGCCGGCGAAACTTGAAATCCGGCCAGGCCGTTCTCAGCGATCGCGATCGCGTCGACATCGTCCGTCCCGGGCCCGAACAGATCGAGGCCGAGCACCACCGGCGGCGCATACACGATCGGCGGTCCACCAGCCGCGACCGTCACGAGGATCGCAGCTGCGGGGAATCCGAACGCCGCGGCCGAGCCCGAGTTCGGCGTGCCCGAGCAGATGTTCGGGAACGCAGCGTCGAGCGAGAAATACACGGGGAAAGCAGCTGCGGTCGTCGGCCCGATGTCGATCGCGTCGACGTCGTCACCGGTCAACGCCGGTCCGGGCAAGCGCGGTTCGACGAGGCCGAGGCCTTTGTAGAGCGCTCCCGATCCGCTCACGAATCCATTGCCGTCGACGATGCCCGTGTTGCCCATGCCGGGGAAGACCACGAACGGCGCGACGGGCGCTGCTGGGAGAACGAGAGACTGGAACACGTCGGCTGCCGAATCGCTGACCGGGAATTCCGACGCGACGTTCGGCGCGAGCAAGCCGCCGGGGCTCATCGAACAAGCGTCGACCGAGAACACGAACGTGCCGCCCGGCATCTGCATCGGCTTGATGCGCGCGTCGTTGCCGAAGCTGAGTGCGTCGAGCTCGCGCGCACAGGGAATCAGCCCGGGCGCCGGACAGAGACAGACCGCTGCGAGCGGAACGAGCCCGAGCCCCGGACCTGGCGGACCGAATCCGCCGCTGATCGCGATCGCCGGAGCCGGCAGCGGACCGTAGCCGATGCCACCCGGCGTGATCAGCAAGTCGGCCGCGGTGATGCAGCCGCCGCCGGTCGCGGGCGTGCCTATCGAGGCTCCGCGGTAGTCGATGGAGAACACGACTTGGGCGCGCGCTTCGGTCGCGACGGCGCCGAGGGCTGCGATCGAGAGGAGCAGGGGACGAGCACTGAAATGGCTCGAATTCGTGGTGAATTGCATGGCTAGACGACTCCGAATAGGGTGATGAGGACTGCGCCTCTCAGTGCTCCGGGGTCGCGCGTGTGGAAAGAAATGTCCCTGAAATGCCGTGAATGACGGGTGTCTACTGGCGCTGCTCACAAATGACACGCGGCGCGCACTCTCGCTTCGAGAGCACGCGCCGCGCCGCAAGGAGCCGTCAACTACGGCTTCGGATAATGGACGCGTCAACCGTAGGCCTTCGTCTCGGGGGTTTTCACCGCCCTGCCGGCTTTCACGGCCGCGACGGCATCACCGACGTAGTCGATCATGGCGACGCCGTCGGCCGTCTTGCCGAGGGGCGCATTGTCGAGGGCGCCTTGGTAGACGAGCACGCCCTTCGGATCGATCACGAACATGTGCGGCGTCGCTTTCGCGCCGTAGCTCATCCCGACGACGCCCGTCGGATCCATCAAGAGCGGCGCTTTCATGCCGTGCTTTTCGACGAAGGCACGATTCACTTCGGCACCGGCCGTCTCGAGCTTGCCGTCCTCGGAGTTGATCGAGAGCCACACCACGCCGGCCTTCTCGTACGCCTCGGGCATCGTCTTCAGCGTTCCGTCGCCGTAGCCGTACTCGCAGTACGGGCAGCCGGGGTTGAACCACTCGAGCACGACCGTCTTGCCCTTGTACTGGGCGAGCATGTGCACTTTGCCGTTCAAGTCCTTCAGCGTGAAGTTCGGTGCAGCTTCGCCGACCTTCGCGGCGCGCACGTTCAGGGCGGGCGCTGCAGGTTTCGAAACGGCTTGTGCCGCTGCGTGCGGAGTCGGCGCGGAATGCGCGTCCGTGTCGGACGGACTGCGGCATCCGGCCGCAACCAGTGCGAGCAGCGCGCCGAGCATGAATGTTCGAAACATCCTCATCACGGTTCTTTCGTCCCTTGCGGGGATAACAGGTCGATTCAGCCCGAGCCCGATTCAGGGACGCGGGTAGTTCAGTGGGCTGCCGTACGGACGAGTCGAACTCGTCGTGACACCGTGTCCCGACCGCAGATCGCCGATCGCGTTCTCGACGAAGTTCGTCTTGGACGCCGCGCGTTCGACACGTCCCATCGGTGCATTGTCGAGCGCGCCCGAGTACACGAGCACGCCGCGCTCGTTGACGAGGAACATGTGCGGCGTAGTGAGGGCGCCGAAAGTCTTCGCCACGCCGCCGCCGGCGTCGATCAAGATCGGAGCGCGCAACTTGCGGCGATCCGAGAACTCGCGCACCATCGCAGGCGCCAGATCGTTGCGATCGGCGCGCGTCGAATAGACCGACAACCACACGATGCCGGTCGCCGCGTAGCGCGTCTCCATTTCGGCGAGCGGACCGTCGTCGTAGGCGTAGGTGACGAACGGGCATTCGGGATCGAACCACTCGAGCACGACGAGTTTGCCGCGGAACTGCGACAGTCGGAACGAGCGGCCGGTCGCATCGCGCAGTTCGAAATCGGGTGCGGGTGAACCGACTTCAGCGCTGGAATTCGCAAGCGAAACGACGTTCGCGTCGGGAGTGCGCGATCCCTGCACGAACGCTTTCGGGCCGTTCGGATTCGGCATCGCGGCCGTGGTGGCCGACGGGCGCAGCTCGGCGCCGCTGCCGGTGGAACCGCAACTCGCGACGAGCGCGACGAGCGCGAGCGGCGTCGCGACACGCATGGATCGGAGAGCGCTCACGGCTTGAACGACTTCTCGAACAAGTAGCTCGTCTCGCCCTTGTCCGTCTTCACCCACAGCACACCGCGCGTCTCGGGTTTGTCGCCGTCGTTGCGCTTCTCGAATTCGAAATCGAGCGCGAGCGTGCCGCCTTGCTTGCCGATCTCGACTTTGCGGCCGACGAGAGTCGTCGTCGACGAGCGGTAGGGGAAGAACTCGAGGTCGGTGATGCCGGCAACGACGAACTTCAACTTCGGCGCCGCTGCGTCGCCCGCGAAGGTCGCGCCCGCGCGGCCGAGTTCACTCCACGGACGCGGCTCCTTCGCGCGCGCGGCAGTGAAGATCGCTTCGTTCGCGAGCGCAGACTTGGAGTCGACGTTCATGCTCAGCGACGTCTTGCCGGATCCGGACACGCACACTTCGGTGCACACGAGCCAGCTCGCCGCGACCGCGAATTCGACCTTGTCGCCGGGTTTCGCGCTTGCCGGCACTTTCACGTCGGCGAGCACGTACAGCTCGCCCTCGTGGATGTACTCGACGATGTCGCCGGGTGATTCGTGACGTTTCGGCCAAGGGAAGCGCACTTTGCCGATCTCATAGCCGTCCGGACCGGTGATCGTCGCCTTGAACGGCAGACCGGAGTTACCCGAGTTTTCACCCCAGTAGACGTGCCAGCGGCGCTCGACTTTGCAACGCAAACCGAGGGTGATCGTCGCACCCGGTTGCAGCGCGTCGTGATCCGCTTTAAGTTCGAGAGCGATGAGCTTGTCGCCGTCGGCTTGGGCGTCCGCGTCGGAGTCGTCCTGCGACGTCACGAGCCCCAGAGCGAGAGGAACGAGTGCACACAATGCGATCAAGGCTGCATTCATGGAGTGGAGTCCAAAAAGGCGTTTCGCGCGGATGTTAGCACCAGATGCGCCGTTTCCCTGCCTGAATCACGTCGTCGTCGATCCGGCGGAGGGGATCTGGGCCCTGCGCAACCTGCGGTTCCTCCCTCTGCTGCACGTAGACTCCGTGCGCCATGACGTCCGATCACGAAGCGCACATTCTCGAACGACTGGCCCGAGTGACGCCTGTCCGCTCGCGCAAGATGTTCGGCGGCGTCGGAATCTACTCCGGCGAGTTCTTTTTCGCACTGATCGCGAGCGACGTGCTCTACCTGAAAGTCGACGACACGAACCGCGCCGATTTCGAGGCGCGCGGCATGAGCGCATTCCAACCGTTCGCCGATCGTGAATCGACGATGTCCTACTTCGAGCTGCCCGCCGACGTGCTCGACGATCCGCGCAAGTTGAAACCGTGGATCGAAAAAGCGCTCACGGTCGCACGTGCGTCGAAGACGAAAAAGCCCGTGAAAACAGCCACAAAACCACGTCGAGGACAATCGAAGCGCACACGCTAGACTCTGCGCCCCCATGGCCGGCCGCAAGCGTTTCAGCGTCGTCCGCGATCCGGTACACGGCGACGTGTACTTGACGCACGAGGAGATGCGCATCCTCGATACGCGCGAGATGCAGCGACTGCGCGGCATCAAACAGCTCGGTACCGCGTACCTCGTCTTTCCCGGCGCGGTGCACACGCGCTTCGATCACTCGATCGGCTGCCTCTACATGGCGCAGCGCATGATCGAAGCCGTGAATTTGTCGTTCCAGTTGGATTCGAGCGCATGCGTCGGCATGGGCGAGGAAGAAGCGCGCGTCGTGCGCATCGCTGCGTTGGTTCACGACGCGACCCACGTGCCGTTCGGACATTCGATCGAGGACCAGGACGGGATCTTCGGGCGCCACGACTCGCCGCACCGCTTCCAGGAACTGTTCGGACCGACGCGCGAGATCGGTAAGGTGCTGCGCGAGTTCGGTGTCTTGGAAGACGTGCTCGGCGTGCTCGAAGCCGGCGAGAAAACAGCGCGAATTCCGCCGTATTGGCGCCAGATCGTCGGCGGGACGATCGCGTCGGACATCCTCGACTACTTGGCGCGAGACGCGTACTTCACCGGCCTGAAGCTGTCCGTCGATCCGCGCGTCACGAGCTACTTCAAGATCGATCGTGCGACGCAGAATTTGTTCATCGATTGCGCCAAGCACGACTTGCTGCGCGAGGACATCGTCTCCGAGATCGTGCGCATGCTCGAAGCGCGCTACTACTTTTCCGAGCGCGTCTACTACCACCACGCGAAGGTCGCCGCCGGTGCGTTGATCGCGCGCGCGGTCGAGACGGCGCTCGCGGCTGGCGCTGTGAAAGAGGCTGATTTCCAGGATCAAACCGACGCCAGCGTGCTCGACATGCTCGTGCATGCGACGGAAAAGAGCGACAAAGCGACGAGGACGCGCGTCTCCAGTCTCGTGACGCGTTTTCAAGAACGGCGCTTGCCGAAACGCGCATGCGTCTTTCCGCGCTACGCGAATGCAGCGACACAAGAGGACTTGGTCGCGCGTTACTTCGCGCCGGGTGGAGCGAAGGCGCGCGCCGATGCCGAAGCGCGCATCCAAGACATGGTGCGCTTCGCGACGGGGCGTTCGATCGAGGTGATCGTGTACTGCCCCGCGAAAGCGATGCAGTTGAAGGAAGCGCGCACGCACGTGCGCTGGCCGGGACAGCGCGACGTGCAGCCGTTGTCGACGTTTTCGGCACACATACCGCGCCTGGCCGATCTAGAGCGCGCCTACCGCGACTTGTGGAAGTTCTACGTCTTCGCCGACACGAGCGACACGAGTTTGCTCGCGAAGGTGCAAGAGGTCGCGCTCGCCGAATTCGCCGGCGCGGTCAACGTCTACAACCCGACTGCTCGCTGAAGCGTCGTCTCTCGCGGAATTCTCTCCGCAGCTCGGCTCACCGACGCAGAGCGCGATCGTACCTTGCGAAACTCACTTGGGCGCAGGTCTGGCCGAGGCGACGACGGAACGTGCTTCCTCGAGCAAAGCGCGCTCTTCGACGGCCGTTTTCCAGCGGTTTTCGAGCAAGAGGATCGCGAGCCGATCGATCAGGCCGCGCGCCTCGTCCAAGCGGTCGAGCTTCGCGAGTGCCATGGCGCGAAACGCCAAGTTGGACGGCCAACCGCGGCGTCGTTCAGCCGCCTCGTACAGCGTCGCGAGCGCTTCGTCGTACCGCGCCTGTCGATACATCGCTGCGCCGTACGTCGTTTGGATCTGCGCCAAGCCCGGGGCTCGGTCACTCGCGGCTCGCGCCAGATTTTCAGCGCGCACGTAGAGTTCGGTTGTGAGCCCCGGACGATCGACGACGCGACGACACAGAGCATCGACGGCGAGCGGTTTCATCTCGGCGGCGACTTCGTCGTCGGGCAACGAAGTCGGAGACGCGCGTTGCACCGCTCGCGCGAGATCGGCGTCGGTCTCGAACACGTGGATCGCTCGCGTGTCTCCGCCTGCGAAGAGGCGCGAACCCGTCGCATCGAAAGTGAGCGCGAAGAACGGCCCGTTGGAAAGCTGCGCCGAGAATACGAGCTTCGACTGCGCGTCGAAGATGCGCACGAAGCCCAACTCGGATCCGGTGGCGAAACGCGTTCCGTCCGGCGACTGCGCCAGCGACCAAAAGAGATCTCCGTTCGACGGGCTGGCATCGATGCGCGCACCGCTCTTCAAGTCGAGTCGACGCAGGGAACCGTTGACGGTCGAGATGCGGATGCACGAGCCGTCGGGCTCGAAAACGAGGCTGGAAATGCCGGTTCCGTCGCCTTTGAACACGCGCGCGATGTCCGTCGTGCTCGAGTCGACGACGCGCACGGAACCGTCCTCGGATGCCGACGCGAGGAACTTGCCGTCGGGAGAGAACGCGATGCTCGTGATCGGTTTCGCATGTCCGCGCACGACGAAGCGCGCGTCGGTGTTCAGCGCATTCCACACGCGCACGCCGAGCGTCGAGTCCGCTGTCGCGAGCCATTCGTTCGACGTGCTCCACGTGATCGCGGTCAGCGCCTCGCCGCTCGCGCGGTACGTCATCGCAGCGCGACCGTCGTGAAGGTCCCATGCGATCGCGTTGCCGTCCGCTGATCCCGACACGAGACGTGCGCCGTCCTTCGAGAACACGAGGCCGACGATGGCGCCCGTGTGGCCGACGAGCGTGCGCTCCGGATCGCCGGTGCGCGCGTTCCACAAACGAATGTCCTGTTCGAGACCGCCCGACGCGAGGCGATCACCAGTCGGAGAGAACGCTAGTGCGCGAACCGTGTCGGTGTGTCCGAGAAAAGTGCTGATCGGTTCGACGCGTGGAGTCGTAGATTTCGGCGAGCCGCGCAGCGTGAGTCCCACTCCAGCGTCGTGTTCGAGCGCGAGCGCGAGATGCACGTGCTTCCACTCGAATCCGCGCGCTGCGAGATCTGTGGCTTCGAGTTCCGCTCGTGCAGCGCCGGACTCACCAGCGCTCAGGTGATCGTGGGCGGCTTGGATGCGTTCGCCGTACGACTTCGCTGCGGTGGACGCGGGCACGGACTGCGTGTTCAGGCTCCGCTCTTGCGCCGCGAGAGCGCCCAAAAAGATCGAGAAGAGGGTGAGCACAGGTTGCGAGACTACCGTTCAGGCCCTCTTGTTTCGACGCGAACGCGCGTTCGAGTTCACCGGTGCCGTCGGTAAGATGCGCCCGAACGCCTCAGCTCATTCGTATCGGAGAAAGCACGACCTCATGCGTTACACGCTCGCACCGCTCGCATTTTTGGCCCTGTCTTCGCCGCTATTTTCAGCATCCAACTCCGTGCAGGGTGAGGCGGAGACGCCGACCCAGCAGGCCGAATCCGATCCGCTCGGCTACGAAGTCAAGGACGGCAAGACGACGATCGCGGGGATCGAGTTCGAGGTCGGACCCTGCGTCGGACATCTAGGAACGTACGCCGAAATCAACGTGCCCGCCGGACTGCTCTTCTCGGGTCGCAAAGGCACCGTCGACTTCCTCACGTTGAACCAAAACCCCACCGGTGATTCCGAGTTCGGGATGGTCCTCGAACCCGAAGTCGGTTGGTTCGTCATCTTCAGTTACGACGAATCGGGGTACGTCAAGGACGACGACAAGGACGAACTCGACCCGGACGATCTGCTGGATGTGTTGAAGCAGGGCACCGAGTACGGCAACGAAGTGCGCAAGCAACGCGGTTGGGCAGCCCTCGAAATCGTCGGTTGGCACAAGGCGCCGTTCTACGATCCGAAAACGAACGATCTGACTTGGGCGACGATCCTGCGGTCCGAAGGCCACGACACCATCAACTGGTCGACGAAGCTCCTCGGTCGTACGGGAACGATGAACGTCGACCTGGTCGTCGGACCGGAGTCGATCGACGCTGCGATGCCCAAATTCGAGAATCTGATGGGCGGCTACGCGTACGCCGACGGCAATCGCTACGCCCAGTTCAAACCGGGCGACAAAATCGCGGAGTACGGGCTCGCGGCTCTCGTCGCCGGGGGTGCAGGTGCCGTCGCGTTCAAGACGGGGCTCTTCGGCAAGCTCTGGGGCTTCATCGGAAAGCTCTGGTATCTGATCCTCGCGGGGCTCGCCGTCGTGTTCTCCGGGATCAAGAAGATGCTCGGCATCGGCAAGAAGGACGCGGGCGAAACCGGCGGTAGCTGACGCCGGCTCCCGAGTTCGGCGACATGCAGGAACTGCTGCAATTCCTAGCGATTTTCGCCGGAATCTACCTGTTCGACTGCGTGCATTGGACGCGTCGCGGCACTGTCGGATTTCGAGCGTGGTGGTGGCGTCGTGTGCGCGTGGTGCGCGGTGACGCGATGCCGGGGAACGAGCGCTTCGGCGTCGCGATCGCGCAGCCGCTGCCGCCTTTCGGACGACTGTTCCTGACCGAGTCGCTGCCCATCTCGATCACACGCGACGTCGCCGTGTCGTTCGTGTCGGCTGCGGAGAACCCGGGGCCGCGGGCGCCGCAAGTCGAGCGTTCCATTGCGCTCGACACGAAGTTCGTCGTCGCTGTCGAAGCCCGACGCGTGCTCGTCGACGGCCGATTGTTCGTCGACGCGGGCTCGACGCGGCTCGCGCGCCGCATCGCGGATCTGCTGCGCGAACTGGCACAACTCGATCCAGGCCAGCGCGAAAAACGCATCGACGAGTGGCTGCGTTCGAGCCTCGATGCAGCCACTGCACGCGAACGTGTTGCGGAGTTCGAGCGCGCTTCACCGCTCTTGCGCGGCGTGTGCATCGCGCAAATGTTGCTCGTCTTCGCGGTGACGCCGGCAGCCGGACTGTGGTTGGGACTCGCGTCGACGTGGATTCCGCTGTTCACCACGCTCGTGTTGCTGCAAGTGTGCATCACGTGGTGCTTCGTCCGCGCACATCGTCGACTGCACCCGACGGCGAAGCGTTCACGCCGATCGGAAGCGTTCATGATCGCTACGTCGCCGCCGGTCGCGATGCGCGCGGTCGATGCCCTGTCGCGCGACTTGCTGGCCGAGTTCCATCCACTCGCCGCTGCAGAAGCTCTGGTTCCGCGCGAGGAATTCGAGACGCTCGTCGAGCGTACGTTGCGCGACGCGCTGCATCCGTTGCCGATGGTGCGCGAAGGCTCGAATCTGCTCGTTCGCGACGCCGCCGTCGCGTGGCAGGCGCTGTTGGCCGGTGCTCTGGCGGACTTCGCAGAAGCTCAGCGAGTGCCGGCCGGACGCTGGCTCGAGTCCCCGCCGCGCCTCGATTCGGAGTGCACGGGTTACTGTCCGCGGTGCACGCAGCAGTACACACGGGCGAGCGGCGGCTGCGAGCGCTGTTTCGATCTGCCGCTGAAATCTTTCTGAACACGGCTTGACGAATCGAGCGCGCTCGGCACAATCTACGACACTTGTAGCAGGTGCAACGACGATGAAGCTCAACGACAGCGAATGGACCGTGATGCAGGCCGTGTGGGAAAGTTCCCCGGCCAGTGCCCGCACCGTGTTGGAGCGCGTGCACGCCGAAACCGACTGGGCCTACACCACGGTCAAGACGATCCTCGCGCGCCTGGTCGAAAAGGGCGCCTTGCACGAAGAAAAGCACGGAAGAACGAGCGTGTACGAACCGCTCGTCACGCGTGAATCGGCGCGCAAAACGGCGGTCCGGTCGCTCCTCGACAAGGCCTTCGACGGCACGTTCGGTTCGCTCGTGCAACACATGGTCGCGAGCGAGAAGCTCGGCAAGAAAGAGCGCGAAAAATTGGCGCGCATGCTGGCCGAGTTCGATCGCAAGGAGCGCGGATCGTGAGCGCATTCGTGCGGTCGTTCGCCGAGGCGTTCGGTGCGCAAGTGGTTCAGATCGCGGCCGTGTTCGCGCTCGTCCTCGTGCTCGACCTCCTCGTCGCTCGCCGAGGCAGCGCCGGATTGCGTGCTGCCTTGTGGGGCGCTTTCTTCGTCAAGCTCGTCGTCCCGCCGAGTCTCACGACGCCGTGGAGCCTGGCACGACTCTTCGAAAACGACGCTGAAACAGCCGCGAAACCGTACTTTCCGGTGAGTGAGACGCTTTTGGACGACTGCGCACTCATCGCGATCGGCGTGTGGGCGATCGGTTGCGGCGCCTGTTTCGTGGTCGCCATCCGTCGCATGCGCGATTCGCGACTCGAGTGGCTCGCAGACTCGAAGCCGGCGTCGGATCTCGTGCGTCGACGCTTCGAAGGCGTAGCCGCGCGCGTCGGAACGAGGCGCCTCCCGTGCATCCGCATGACCGAAACACTGGGTGGGGGAGCGTCCATCGGACTGTGGTCGCCGATCATCGTCGTTCCTACATCTCTCGTGAACGCAGACGCTTTCGAACACGTCGTGTTGCACGAGCTCGCGCACGTGCGGCGTCGCGACGGATTGCGCGCCGCTGCGTGGACGATCGCCCGTTGCGTGTACTGGTTCCACCCACTCGTCCACATCGGAGCGCGTCGTGCTGCGCTCGTGCGCGAGCTCGCGTGCGACGAGTTCGCTGCACAGCACGCCGTGGGCGGAGCGCGCGACTACCAACGCACACTCGTCGAACTCGCGCGACCATTGGCGGGTGTCGTTGCCGCCACCACGGCTTTCGCAGGAGCGAGCTCGATGATAGGCGCGCGACTCGAGAGGCTCGAGCGCGCGTCCACGCGATCGCGCCGTGAAGTCCTGCCGAGCCTCGTGTTCGCACTGATGTGCGTGTGCTGCATCCCGCTCGGTTCGCGCGCGAAAGAAGTCGCGCTGCCGTCTTTCTCCGAGGCAGAGGGCTGCATGCGCAAGCGCTTCATCGTGCTCACAGAGCTCGCCCAACAGAATCACGCGGCCGATCGTTCGGCCGGCGACTGACCGAAAAAGCCTCCTCTCACACGGAGAAAACCATGCAGATCCCGCTCATTTCCGTCGTTTCTTCTCTCGTCGTCTGTGCTGCGCTGTCGTCGGCTCCGAGCCAGGACAAAGCCCCCGACATGGCCGCGATGATGCAGCAAGCTGCCAAGTTCATTCAGCCCGGCGAGCCTCACAAGGTGCTCGAAAAATTCGTGGGCAAGTGGGACAGCGAGATGCGCATGTTCATGGGCTCCGAGGCGATACCCGGCGGGAAGGGTGTGGCCGAGTTCACTTGGCTGATGCCCGGCCGCTACGTGCAGATGAACGGCAACGGTTCGATGATGAATCAACCGATGCAGTCCTTCTACTTGCTCGGCTACGACAACTTCAAACAGAGCTACGTCACCACGGCACTCTCGTCGCTGGACACGGCTATGCTGCACTTCGAGGGGGACTTGACGCAGGACAAGAAGTCGCTCATCTCGTACGGCACGCTCGACGAGTACCTGACCGGCGAGCACGACAAGATGGTCAAGACCGTGTGGCGTTTCGTCAGTGCCGACAAGCTCATCCTGGAAGTGCACGACCTGCCGATCGGCGAGACGAACACGAAGGTTTTCGAAATCGAATACACGCGAGCGAAGTGAGGGTGACGCGATGCTCGAAATGAGGCGCTCGCGCGACAGTTCGGCGCCGCCCGCACAGGTGTTCGCCGTCGCCACTGATCTGCGTAACGCCGTCGGCCGCGTGAGGGTGATCACGAAGCTGGATGTCTCGACACCGGGTCCGGTCGGGAACGGCACCCGGTTTCGCGAGACGTGCAGGATGTTCGGTCGCGAAGCCACGGAGGAAATGGAGATCACCGCTTTCGATCCTCTGCGTTTCTTCACGATGGAATGTGCGAACCACTGTTGTCATCACACGAGCGCATTCCGCTTCGCGCCGCACGGCGCAGGCACCGAGATGGAGATCCGTTTCCAGGCGCGACCGCGCGAGTTCGGCGCCAAGTGGATGGGCATTTTGATACGGCCTCCCGCGAAAAAGAGGGTCGCTTCGTGCTCGCAGGACTTGGAGGACATCGCGCGCGTGGCCGAGGGCCAGGCTGGCTGATCAGCGGCGGGAGGCGAAAAAGGGCTATTCCGGCTCTCTGAGGGAACGTTCGGCGGTCGATAGCACGTCTCAGGATCTCGTGTATCCTGGGCACACTCTCGATGATCGCCGCACAACGCCTTCTCTCGACTGTCCTCGCCGTCTTCGTCCTCGCTACCGCGGCGAGCGCGCAGATCGTGCCCGTCACGAACGACGAGTGCTGGCAAGCGATCCCGATCGGTGACGGCACGATCACGGGCACGACGATCGGCTCGACCATCAGCATCCCGGGTTGCGGTCTCTCCGGATTCACGCCGGACGTCTGGTACAGCTACACCGCCACGCGCGCGGGATTGTTGTCGCTCGACACCTGCGGTTCGAGCTTCGACACGAGCATCACACTGTATGCGAACTGCTCGGCCATCGTGCAGATCACGTGCAACGACGACGCGCCGCAAGGATCGCCGTGCGGCTACGGCACGCACGACGCGTACTTGACGTATCCGATCCGGTTGAACGAGACGATCAAGATCCGCATGTCGGGCTTCGTCGGTTCGCAGGGTGTGTTCACGTTGACGACGTTGAATGCGACCGGGCATCCCTTCTGTCTCGGGGACAACGCATCGGCGACCGTGTGTCCGTGCGGCAATTCGGTGCCGGTCGGCACGAGGAGCGGTTGCCGCAACACGACGGGTGCGGGCGCGAAATTGGAAGCCGCTGGTTTCGCCGACGTCTCGAACGATTCTGCGCGCCTGCTCGTGAGCGGGTTGACGCCGGGTGCGCCGATCTTGTTCTTCCAGGGCGATGCGAAACAGTCGAGCGGGTACGGACTTTCCTTCGGGGACGGCGTGCGCTGCGTCAGCGGAACCGTGATTCGACTCGGGACGAAGTTCGCGACGAACGGCACGACGATGTTCCCGAACACGGGCGATCCTCTGCTACACATCGCCGGCGCGATCCCACCGGCGGGCGGCGTCGCGCTCTACCAAGGCTGGTACCGCAACAGCAGTTCGTTCTGCTTGCCAGCCACTTTCAACCTGACGAACGGGTTGGAAGTCGCCTGGTTGCCGTAGAGGTCGGGAGTGCGCGTCGCGACGACGCGCGCACTCAAGCTCGCGACCGAGTGGGTCGTCGCGCGTGATTCGCGAGGAATGCGCCGAAGCGCTCGAGCGCTTTTTCGATGGTCGGGATCGACGTCGCGTAGCTGAAACGCACGTATTCGTCGCAACCGAATGCTGAGCCCGGCACCACCGCCAGGTTGTGTTGCTCGAGCAGATCTTCGCAAAAGCCGCCCGATCCGCGCGCGTCGAGATAGGGCTTCACGTTCGGGAATGCGTAGAAGGCTCCACGCGGTTCGGGCGTTTCGAGGCCGAGCTTGCGCAATCCCGCGACGATCAGATTGCGGCGCGCTTGGAACTCGCCGCACATGCGCGCGACCTCGGGCGGCTCGCTCAGAAGCGCCGCTTCGAATGCAGCCTGACTGATCGCGTTCGGACATCCGGTGAGCTGACTGTTCAAGCGCGCGACCGCGGACGCGAGTTCCTTCGGACCCGCGACGTAGCCGATGCGATAGCCGGTCATCGCGAAGGCCTTGCTCGCGCCGTCGACGATCACGGTCCGAGCGCGCACGGCGGAGCTGATCGACACCGGCGAAAAATTCGGCGCGCCCTCGTACACCAATCGACGGTAGATCTCGTCGCTGACGATCCACAGATCGTGCTTTTCGGCGATGGCGGCGAGCTGCCGCACTTCGCTCTCGCTCATCACGTAGCCCGATGGATTGCACGGCGAATTGAGCAGTAGCCCGCGCGTTTTCTTCGTGATCGCGCGCTCGATCGCGCTGAAGTCCGGGCCGAGATCGGCTCGCGATCGCACTTCGACCGGGACACCGCCCGCGTACTTGACGATCTCGACGTAGCTGACCCACGCGGGCAAGAGCATCAACACTTCGTCGCCGGTTTCGATCAGCGCG
>JAWXBU010000222.1:0-2514 GCA_034440255.1 Planctomycetota bacterium
GGTCGCGGAAGGCGGACTTCCCGAGGACACGCAGAGGGGATGGCGGCGCGCGCTTTTCCTGGCGCTGTCGGACGGCGAGAAGCCGATCACGCGCAAGCGCCGGCCGCGGCCGGTGGACCGCGACTTGTTCAGCCTGCCGCAGCGCGAGGAGATGGAGTGAGTTCCACGGTCGTTCCGTTTTCCTTGAAGGACGCGCCCGCGCTGATCGAGCGGTTGCTGCCCGTCCAGAAGCTCTCGGCGGAGGCATACAAGGAGCAGATGGCGAACGTGGGCAAGACGCTCACGGCGCTGGGCAGCTACTGGAAGGGTCGCAAGCCCCTAATCCTCAACAAGGCGTGCATCCTCGGTTGCCTGTTGCCGGCAACCAACGAGCCCGAGCGCGACCTCGCGATCTTTGAGCGCCTGATGGCGATGGATGATGAATCGTTCGTCGCACGGTGGAAACGGCGAGCCAAACCCAAGGAGATCGTGGCGACGCTCTCCATTGCCCGCATCACGGATTACTTCCACGTGACGCCCGAGGGCGTGCTCCCGACGTCAGCCCCGGTGGACTGGTCCAGCGAGAACTACGACGGCGTGAGGGTGGGGTGGCGCGAAGACCTGAGCGCACTCGAGCGTCGGCGGCTCGAAGCCCAGTTGCTCCCGCCCACGCCCTATCGAGCGCGCGTCGAAGCCGCTTGGCGGCCGGAGGAAGTCGCAGACGACGTCCATGACCACATTTGGACTGAGGTCAACGGCCACCTGGGCACGAGCGCGCAGTCGTTCCCCGAGCTCGTTGAGCAACTCGGCATCATGCGCTTCGGTCATCGCCCGCGAGTCGGAGACACGTTCTGTGGATCGGGACAGATCCCGTTCGAGGCAGCACGACTGGGTTGCGACGTCTACGCGTCGGACCTGAATCCCATCGCGTGCATGCTGACGTGGGGGGCATTCCACATCGTCGGCGGATCGGAGGAGAGTCGAACACGGCTGGCACTGGCGCAGCGGGAAGTCGTTGAGCATGTGCGCAGGGAGCTGGATCAGCTCGGCGTCGAGTCCGACGGGAAGGGCTGGACTGCGAAGGCCTTTCTCTATTGCCTGGAGGTCAAGTGCCCGCAGTCCGGCTGGATGGTGCCGCTGATTCCGTCGCTCGTCATCGGCAAGGTGGACAACGCGATCGCGGAGCTGGTGCCGGACTCGAGGAGCAAGCGCTACGAGATCCGTGTTCGAACCAGCGTGAGCGCCATCGAGCTCAAGGCGGCAGAGCAGGGCACGGTTCGGAGTGACGGGCGCGGCCAAGAGCCGTACGTGCTTCACACGGTCGATGGTGTGGAGTACCGCACGAAGATCTCGACGCTCCGGGGAGATGGAACGAGTACCGACGGGACGAGCCTCAATAGGCTCCGTCAGTGGGACCTGCGCGACATCACGCCTCGCCCCGAAGACCTCTTCCAGGAGCGGCTTTACGCGGTGCACTGGATGCGACAGCGGCGAGGGAAGAAGACGTTTGATCATGAGTTCCGTGCGGTCACGCCCCAAGACTTGGAGCGAGAGCGAGTGGTTGCATCATTCCTTGGCGATCACCTCGCCGAGTGGCATGCCAGGGCATGGATTCCTGACATGCGAATCGAGCCTGGTGCTGAGACGACCCGGTTGTTTCGCGAGCGTGGTTGGACGCACTGGCATCACCTTTTCAATTCGCGGCAGTTGTTGACCCTTGCGCTTGTCAAGCGTTGCTTGGCCACAAACCGCGCCGCGGCTGACGTCTATGTCTTCTATGCGAAGTGCATCGACTGGAACAGTCGCCTCTCGCGCTGGAACCCACGGTGGGAGAAGACCGAGAATGTCTTCTATAACCAGGCGCTGAATACGTTCTTCAATTACGGAGCGAGGTCGTGGGCGTTCCTCGGGAACACCCTATCCGTCGAAGCGAACATCCAGCCGCTTCCGCCGAACGAGTTCTTGGTCGGTTGTCACGAGGCGGCGGGCGGCACCGAGTCGTGCGACGTCTTCGTGACCGACCCTCCGTACGGCGACGCAGTCAACTACGATGAGATTCTCGAGTACTTCATCGCATGGCTGCGCAAGGACCCGCCTTCAGAGTTCGCTGATTGGACCTGGGACAGCCGTCGCTCGCTCGCCATCAAGGGCGAAGGCGAGGCCTTTCGCCGCGGCATGGTTGCCGCCTACAAGCGCATGACCGAGTGCATGCCGAACAACGGCATCCAGGTCATCATGTTCACGCACCAGTCCGGCTCGATCTGGGCGGACATGGCCGGGATCGTCTGGGCATCCGGCCTGCGGGTCACGGCGGCGTGGTATGTCGTCACCGAGACCGACAGCGCACTCCGCGAGGGGAGCTACGTCAAAGGCACGGTCCTCCTCGTGCTCCGCAAGCGCCTCGGCGCGGAGAAGACGACCCGCGACGATCTGGCCTGGGAGATCCAGGAAGAAGTGGAGCGGCAGGTCAGCGATCTCGCCGGCCTGAACCAGGAGGCCAAGGGGCTCTACCGCGACGAGAACGTCTTCGAGGAC
>JAWXBU010000223.1:0-14990 GCA_034440255.1 Planctomycetota bacterium
ATCCGTCGAAGGGTCAGCTGTCCGGCGTGCGTCTGTTCGGCATCGACGTCGCCGACGAGTACAAGACGACCGAGCTGCGCAGCGCACTCGAGCGCGTCTCGCTCACCGGCACCGAAAAAGTCGCGAACATCGAGAAGCCTTTCGATCCGCCGCCGGGTTACGAACCGGAGGGCCGCCCGCTCGCGTCGTGTCTCATCGGCGAGCAGTTGGCGTACATGTGGCGCTTGAAACGCGGCATGGAGATCTGGATCACCACGGCGCTCGTCGACGCGAAGACGGGCGAAGTGCATCCGAACGATCGCCGTTACGTCGTTGCGGGCACATTCCGCTCGGGCGAGAACGAGATGGACCTGCAGCGCGTGTACTTGGAGCGCGCGGAGCTGGCCGATTTCCTCGGCAACGAGCGCGAGTACAGCCAAGTGCTGTTGAAGCTCTCCAACTACGAGCGCGACGGCGAAAAAGTGCAAGCCGAGCTCGGTGCGAAGCTCACGGCCGCGCGCATCCTGCCGCGCCCCGAATTGGTCCACACGTGGGAGGACTACCGTCGTCCGTTGCTGGGCGCGATCGAGAACGAGCGCGTGTTGATGGCGATCATGCTCTCGCTCGTCGTCGTCGTCGCCGCGTTCACCGTGTTCGCGATCCTCTCGATGATGGTGACCGAGAAGCGGCGCGACATCGGCATCCTGTCGGCGCTCGGAGCGACGCCCGGTGGCGTCACGTTCTTGTTCCTGTTGATCGGATTCTGGGACACGCTGCTCGGCGCGACCGCGGGCGCGATCCTCGGCGTGCTCGGTGCGCTGAACATCGATTCGATCGAGCGTTGGCTGTCCAAGACGATCGACGTCGAGATCTTCAATCGCAAGGTGTACTTGTTCGACCACATTCCCGCGATCGTGAATCCGACCTGGGTCGGAGTCATCGTGCTGGGCGCCTTCGTGATCGCGCTGCTCTTCTCGCTGTTGCCGGCGTGGAAGGCCGGTCGTCTCCATCCTTTGGACGCGCTCCGCTATGAGTAGCACTCCTCTGGAAGTCCGACCGGCGCACACAGCCGCGAGTGCTGAGTCGATGATCGCTTCGCGCGGAATCGTGAAGTCGTTCCAGATCGCCGATCGCACGCTCGAGGTGCTGCACGGCGTCGACATCGAAGTCGCGCGCGGCGAATTGGTCGCGCTCATGGGCGCCTCGGGCGCGGGCAAATCGACGCTGATCCAAATCCTCGGTCTGCTCGATCAGCCGACGTCGGGGAAAGTGATTCTCGACGGCGTCGACGCGTGGAGTCTGCCCGCGAAAGAGCGCGCCGCCCTGCGCAATCGCTCGATCGGGTTCGTCTTCCAGTTCTATCACCTGCTGCCCGAACTCTCGGCGCTCGAGAACGTGCTCCTGCCGGCGATGATCGGCAACGGGTACGCCGCGTACCGATCGTCGAAGCGCGCGTTCGAGGATCGCGCGCGCTCGACGTTGGTGCAATTCGGGCTGGAAAACCGCCTCAAACACCGCCCCGCGCAATTGTCGGGCGGCGAGCGTCAACGCGTGGCCATCGCGCGCGCACTGTTCCTCGATCCGAAGATCGTCATCGCCGACGAGCCCACCGGAAACCTCGACAGCGCGACCGGTGAGCGCGTGCTCGAACTGCTCTTGACCGAGCAACGCAATCGCGGGTTGTCGCTCTTGCTCGTCACCCACGACGAACGCTTGGCCGCACGTTGTCAGCGCGTCGTGCGCATGGAAGACGGCCGCGTCGTGTAGGCTCTGCGGCCTTCATGCACGTCCTCTTCATCGCGCCCGATACCAACGTCTACAACCTGCGCTTCGTCGATGCGCTCGCGCGCGCCGGTGCGAAAGTGTCGGCTCTAGGTCACGCCGACATGGCGAAGCTGCGACCCGAGTTGAAGAAGGTCCTCAGCCGTTACGCGAAGGCGAAGAGCCTGCTCGACGACGCCGAGATGCTGCGCCTGGCACGCGCGATCCATGCGGAGACACCGATCGATCGCATCGAGACGATCGACGAACCGCTCGTCGTCCCCGGCGCGAAATTGCGCGAGGCCTTCACACTGCCGGGTTTGAATCTGGCCCAAGCGGTGTTGTGTCGCGACAAGGCGGCGATGAAGGATCGCTTGCGCGCGAGCGGAATTCCCTGTGCAGCTTCGGCGGCCGCGACGAGTCGCGACGAAGCGCTGGCCTTCGCCGAGCGCGAAGGCTATCCGGTGATCGTGAAACCTCGCGAAGGCTTCGGCACGCTCGACACGTTCCGCGTGGAATCGAAAGCCGAGCTCGAAAAAGCGCTCGACAAGCTCAAACCGACGGCACGGCGCGCACTCATCGTCGAGGAGTTCATCGACGGTCACGAAGGTTTCTACGACACGATCACCGCTGCAGGATCGATCGCGCACCGCTTCATCGGCCACTACTACCCGGGCTGTCTCGCGGCGCTGCAAGACCGCGCCATTTCGCCGCAGATCGCGGTCACGAACCGCGTCACTTCGCCGACGTACGACGAACTGCACAGCGCGGCCGATCGTGTGAACCAAGCGCTCGGTCTCGCGAACACGGCGACGCACATGGAGTGGTTTTTCGGCACGAAAGGCCTGAAGATCTCGGAGATCGGCGCGCGTCCCGCGGGCGAGCGCATCTGGGACATGCATCAGGCCGGCAACGAATTCGATCTCTATCTGTCGTGGGCTGACGCCGTTCTCTCCGGCAAAGTGAGCGGTACGCCGACGCGCAAGTACGCGACGGGCTCGGTGCAGATTCGCCCGCCGAAAGACGGTCGCTACGAGGGCCATCGCGGCGTCGAAATCGTGCAGCGCACGCTCGCGGGATCGATCCTCGAGAGCGAAGTCCCCGCTCCGGGCACACCGACGGAGCCGCTCGATCGGGGCTGGCACCGCAACACCTGGTTCCGTTTGCGCGACGAGAACTACGATCGCTTGCGCGAGAAGCTCGACTTCATCGCGCGGACGGTGAAGGTCCTCTGACCGATCCAGTCACACGCATGAACGCATCGCACTTGGCGCGCCTCTACGCGCTCACCCTTCTGATCGTTCTCTCGACGACGCGACACGCTTCCGCTCAACGTCCACCGACTCAACAGGACAGCGCGCGCATCCTGCACGAAATCCACGGACTCGAAGTGCTCGGGAGCGTGCTCTACATCGCCGCGCATCCTGACGACGAGAACACGCGCCTGATCAGTTGGCTCGCGAACGGCCGACAGATGCGCACCGCGTACTTGAGCCTGACGCGCGGCGATGGCGGCCAGAACTTGATCGGCTCCGAGCTCGGGCCCGCTCTCGGCATCCTGCGCACGCAAGAGTTGCTCGAAGCGCGTCGCATCGACGGTGGCGAACAATTCTTCACGCGCGCGACCGACTTCGGCTACAGCAAGAATCCCGAGGAAACCTTCGAGAAATGGGGCCGGGCCGCGGTGCTCGGCGACGTCGTGCGCGTGATTCGCACGTTCCGTCCCGACGTGATCGTCACGCGCTTCGACACGGATGGATCGGGCGGTCACGGGCATCACACGGCCTCGTCGATCCTCGCGCGCGAAGCCTTCGCTCTCGCGGCGGATCCAGCGGCTTATCCGGATCAATTACACGGGGAATTGCAGCCCTGGCAGACGAAGCGTCTGTTCTTCAACGGCAGCACGTGGTGGCGCGCCGAACTGGCTGAGATCGCGAAGAAGGAACCGGAACGCTGGATGGCGCTCGATGTCGGCGGATTCGAACCGCTGCTCGGGCTTTCCTTCACCGAGATCGCCGGGCGCAGCCGCAGTCTGCACAAGAGTCAAGGCTTCGGCGCCGCCGAGACGCGCGGATCGACGCTCGACTATGTGCGCCTCGACCTCGGAACCAAGTACACGAAGCCGGATCTCCTCGACGGCATAGAAACGACGTGGGCGCGCCTCGGCGAGGGCGGAGCCGCGGTGCAACGTGCGATCCGACAGATCGGCGCGAGCTTCGATGTGAATGCGCCGGAGGCGAGCGTCATGCAACTCGTCGAACTCGCGCGGACGATCGACGCGCTCGCCGGTTCGGACCACCCCGAGAGAGCCTGGGCGACGGTCAAGGCCGAGGCTGTGAGCCGCTTGATCCTGCAAGCATGCGGTGTCGTCGTCGAAGTCACGGCGAAGACGGCGCGCGCGTCTCGGGGCGAGCCTGTCGCAGTGAACATCTCGGCACTGCAGCGGCGCCCGACACCGCTGCTTGCGCTCGAGGAATTCGGTCTCTTGGGTGCCGATCCCAAACGCGAGCGCGAACCGCTCTCCGTCAACCGCCAGAGCCTGCGGAGCTTCACGTTCGAGACGTCGGAGGCGACGTCGATCGACGAGCCGCATTGGCTGACTGCTGCGGACCTCGGTCAGTCTTACTCGGGCGCAGCCGAGGCCGCGCTGATCCTCCCGATGACGCGCTCGGTGGCGACGCTTCGCACTGCCTTCGCCGTGGACGACGGCGACCGCGTGAGCGTGATCCAAGGACTCGCGCACACCTGGGTCGATCGCGTGGCGGGTGAGCGCGCGCGCCCGTTCGTGATCACGCCGATCGCCTCCGTGATCGTCTCCGATCCGGTCGCCCTCGTGCGTACGGATCGCACGAGTGTGAAGATCGCCGTCGAAGCACTGCGCGCCGATCTCTCGGGAACGTTCGAGGTCACGCTGCCCGACGGTTGGTCGCTCGACTCGAGGCCGGCGCCGATCGAGCATCTGAAATCCGGCGAGCGTCGCGAGGTTCTGCTGAACTTCGTTCGCGCGAGTGGAGCGCAACAGGGCCGTGCGCGAGTCGCCTTCGTGAGTCCCTGGGGTCGCGCGGACCGCACGCTGCGCGTGATCGACTACCCGCACATCCAGCCGCAGACGTGGTACACGCCCGCCGAGATCGTGCTCGTCCCGATCGATCTGGATGTGCGCGTCCAGCGCATCGGATTCATCGAAGGAGCGGGCGACGAGATGCCGGCGGCACTCGCGAGACTCGGCTTGGAAGTTCTGCGCATCGACCCCGCGAGCGCGACAGCGCAGGATCTGGACGCGTGCGACGCGATCGTCACTGGGATCCGCGCCTATAACACAGTGCGCGCGCTGACACGTTTTCAGGCCACGCTGCTGGCTTACGTGGAGCGCGGCGGAACGCTGGTCGTCCAATACAACACCAACGGCAACGACTTGGTGATGAAGTCGGCCGAGATCGGGCCGTTCCCGTTCTCTATCACGCGCGACCGCGTCACAGTCGAAGAAACTCCGCCGCAGTTCTCGGCGAACAAGCACCCTCTCCTCCATCAACCCAATGAGATCACGGCCGCTGACTTCGACGGCTGGGTGCAGGAACGCGGCGTCTATTTCACGGGTGACCTGGACCCGGCTTATGTGCCTTTGATCACGTGGAGCGACCCGGGAGAGAAGCCGTCCAGCGGCGCACTCATCGTCTGCGATCACGGCAAGGGACGCTTCATCTACACCGGTCTGAGCCTGTTCCGTCAGTTGCCGGCCGGCGTTCCCGGCGCGTACCGCTTGCTGGCCAATTTGATCCAGCGTCGCACGCAGCGCGAATGAACGCTTCGCAAGCGACGAGGAAACGCTGAAACCCCCATGAGTGCACTCGACTGGTGCGTCCTGCTCGGCACGCTCGGATTCATCGTCGCTTACGGCGTTTGGAAGACCCGCCGCGACAACACGAGCGAGAACTTCTTGCGTGGCGGTGGCGAAGATCGCTGGTGGGTCGTGGGCCTGAGCGTCATGGCGACGCAAGCCAGCGCCATCACGTTCTTGAGCACGCCTGGCCAAGGCTATTTGGACGGCATGGGTTTCGTGCAGTTCTATTTCGGGCTGCCCATCGCCATGTTCGTGATCGGCGCCGTCTTCATCCCCCTCTATTTCAAGTGGAAGGTCTACACCGCTTATGAATTCATCGGTCGACGCTTCGACAACCGTACGCGCGTACTGACGGCAGGCCTGTTCTTGATCCAACGCAGCATGGCTGCGGGCATCACGATTTATGCACCCAGCATCATCTTGTCCAAAGTACTGGGTTGGCCGCTCTCGTGGACGTGCCTGTTCATCGGCGTTCTCGTTATTTTGTACACGACGACCGGAGGAGCGCGAGCGGTCGGCGTCACGCACAAGCACCAAATGGCCGTGATGATCCTCGGCCTCTTCACGGCACTCGGGCTGATCGTCTACGCCCTGCAAGACTACATGTCGCTCGGTGAGAGCCTCGTCGTCGCCGACGCGCTCGGCAAACTCGACGTCATCGACACTTCGTTCGATCCGAGCAACAAGTACACGCTGTGGAGCGGCTTGATCGGCGGGTTCTTCCTGCAGCTCTCGTACTTCGGCACTGACCAGAGCCAGGTCCAGCGCTATCTGTCGGGACAGTCTGCGCAGCAAGCGCGATTGGGACTGTGGATGAACGGCGTCCTGAAGATCCCGATGCAGTTCTTCATCCTTCTGACGGGCGTCCTGGTGTTCGATTTCTACCTGTTCCATTCGACGCCGATCCATTGGAACGACGCTGTCCTCAGAGAAGCGCGTGCTGCAGATACGACGCCTGCGACTCGCGAACTGGAGAGTGCACACGCCGACGCGATGAAGCAGCGCGAGACGCTGGCGACGCGGTTTCTCGAATCACGACGTGCGAGCGATGCTGCCGGCGCTGACGCGGCGCTCGCCGAGCTGAAGGTCGTCGAAGCGCGCGACGTCGAACTGCGCGGCCGCTTCAAGGCGCGCGTCGCCGAGGTCCTGCCCGCTGCCGAGAAGAACGACAAGGACTACATCTTCATCACGTTCGTGATGGACCATCTGCCGATCGGCGTCATCGGCCTGCTCCTCGCGATGATCTTCTGCGCGGGGATGAGCAGCACGAGCGCAGAGTTGTCGGCGCTCGCGACGACGTGGGCGGTCGACATCTCGCGCACGAAGCGCAGCGACGCGGCCCAAGTGCGCTTCACGCAATTCGCAACGGTCGCGTTCGGCGTGTTGGCTCTCGGCTTCGCAGCGGTGTTCTCGCTCTTCGAGAACTTGATCCAGGCCGTCAACATCCTGGGCTCGCTCTTCTACGGGACCATCCTCGGCATCTTCCTCGTCGCGTTCTTCCTGCACCGCGTCGGCGGGACGGCAGTTTTCGTCGCGGCCCTGGTTGCGCAAACGGCGATCCTCATCATCCACTTCACGGACGTCGAGATCGCCTTCCTCTGGTACAACCTGATCGCCCCGGCCATCGTCGTCGTTCTGAGCCTGTTTTTTCAGACTTTCACGCGAGTACGCTCCTCGCCCTGAACAGAGCGCTCGCTATCTCGGCGGGGAGCGCGTAAATCGAGCCGGTGCATGCCGGGCTCCAATTCGTGACCGGTCTTGTTGCGGATCACGGACCCGGAGGACGCGCTCGCGCTCTGGTAACACTGCGTCTTCGCGGTACAACTCGGACGGATTTTTCCGTAGAATCCGCCCACCATGAAGCAAATCATCCTCTTCAGCGCGTTCATCGCGCTCTCCGCATCCGCGTTCACTTTCCTAGCTGGCGATTCTCGCGCGGCCACTGCGCAGGAAAAGAAGCTCGAACTCCCGCAGCCGAGCCCGGCGGCCACGCTCAAGCAGAAGGTCGGGATCACCGACGTCGACATCGAGTACTCGCGTCCAGGCGTCAAAGGCCGCAAGATCTTCGGCACGCTCGTCCCCTACGGCGAAGTGTGGCGCACGGGCGCCAATTCGGCGACCAAGGTCACCTTCAGCACCGACGTGAAGTTCGGCGGGCAACCGGTTCCCGCGGGCACGTACGCGTTGGCCACGATCCCGAACCAGGGCGAGTGGACCGTCATCCTGAACAAGGCCACGGATGGCTGGGGCACCTACGCCTACGACCAGAAGAACGACTTGGTCCGCGTCACCGCGAAGCCGATCGCTTTGAACGACGCGGTCGAGACGATGACGATCGGTCTGCACGACCTGCGCGACGATTCCGCGATCCTCGCCATCGAGTGGGACAAGGTTCGCGTGCCGGTGAAGATCGAGATCGACCTGGTCGCGATGCTGATGCCGCAGATCAAAGTGGCGATGGCCGCTGAAGGCAAGAAGCCTTATCTGCAGGCCGCGATGTTTTATTACGAGCACGACCTCGACCTGAAGCAGGCACTCGCGTGGATCGAGGAAGCGATCAAGGAAACCCCTGACGCTCCGTGGATCGTCTACCGCAAGGGCCTCGTCCAAAAGAAGATGGGCGACAAGGCCGGCGCTCTCGCCAGCGCTCAAAAAGCCCTGGAATTGGCAGAGAAAAAGGGCGGTTCGGTCGGCACCGAGTACAAGCGCCTGAGCGAAGCGTTGATCGCGACCCTCAAGTAGTTCGAGCTTTGGAACTTGACGCGAGCGGCCGGCGGGACGAGTTCCCGCCGGCCGCTCGTCATTTCCGAACGGCGGTCGCGCCGCGGATCAGGTCTCGGGAAACACGTCGGGTTCGAAACTGCCGCGCCACCCGAGCCGTTCACGCAGTCGCTTGTACGCGTCGAATCCCGGCAGCGAGAGCAGCGGATACGGCGTCGCGTGACGCCGGATGCGCACTTCGTCGCCTTCGTGCAGCGGGTAGAAACCCTGACCGTCGACGACAAGCGTCGTGAGGCCGCTCGCATGCGTGACCGACAGCACGAGTTCGTGATCGCCGTCGATGACGAGCGGTCGATGCGACAGCGCTTGTGGACTGACCGGAGTCACGACGAATGCAACCATCGATGGCGCCAAGATCGGACCGCCCGCCGCCATCGAGTACGCCGTCGAACCGCTCGGCGTCGCCACGACGAGTCCGTCGCTGCGATAGTTCGTGACCCAATCGGCGCCGTCGCGCAGCGCGATCGAGAGCATGCCTTGGAACGCTCCGCGCGTGAGCACGGCATCGTTCAATGCGACCGCACGCGTCTTGCGACCTTCCGAGGTGAACTCCGCGACGAGACGCATGCGCGTCTCGACAACGGCGCGGCCCTCGATCACGAGCGCGAGGCTCTCCTTCCAATGCGACGCTTCGACCGACGCGAGGAAGCCGACGCGACCGAAATTGATACCGATGGTCGGAATCGGATCGTCAGCGAAGGCGCGCACTGCAGCGAGGATCGCGCCGTCGCCTCCGAGCACCACGACGAGATCGAAAGTCGGCTCGCTTGCCCGCTTCTCGCCACGCCGCTTGTAGAACTCGCGCACGTCGCGCTCGATCGTGACCGATTCGACGCGTGCTTCGAGCCAGGCCTTCAGGTCGCGCACGAGTTCGGTGACCGGGCTCTTGCCGGCGTCCGGAAGCACGAGGACTCGCGCCATTTTGGCCTTTTTTTCCGGCGTTTTCGGCGTCGCGGCCTGTCGAGCGGAGGGTTCCTTCTTCATGGCTGGACTCGCCCTCGGAAATCGCTCGCGACGATCGGTCGCGGTGCGCGCGAGATTCCACGGCTAGAGGTACGCATCAGACGAGTGTGGCCGTCGTCAAACTCTTCACGACGCGTTCGATGCCGTCGGCGTCGAGGCCGCACTCGGCGAGTTGCTCTTCGCGCGTCGTCTTGTGGTCGATGAAACGATCGGGAATCGCGAGCACGCGCACACGCGCACCTTGAATCGGAAGTGCATTCAACGCTTCGAGCACCGCCGAGCCGAATCCACCCGCGCGCTGGTGCTCCTCGAGCGTGACGATCCAGCGGTAGCGCGTCACATGCGCCGCCAACAAGTCGACATCGAGCGGTTTCGCGAAGCGCGCGTCGACGACTCCGAGTCGCAATCCGAGCTTGGCGAGTCGCTCGGCGCACAAGAGCGCTTGATTGACGAGCGCGCCGTACGCCCACACCACGATGCTGTCGCCCTCGAGCAACGTCTCGGCCCTGCCCGGCTCCATCGGGCGACGCTCGCTCTTGTGGATGCGTTCTTGTCCGGGTGCATTGTCGCGCGGGAAACGCAGCGCCACAGGCACTTCCAGCTTCAGCGACATCTCGAGCATGCGCTCCATGTCGGACGCATCGCGCGGCGCAGCCAAGACGAAGTTCGGCAGCGTGCGCAAGTACGCGATGTCGAACACGCCGTTGTGCGTCGGTCCGTCGGCACCGACGAGCCCCGCGCGATCGAGCGCGAGCACCACGGGTAGATTCTGCAACGCGATCTCTTGGAAAACTTGGTCGTAGCCGCGCTGCAAGAACGTCGAGTAGATCGCGGCGACGGGACGCAGGCCCCCCTTTGCCATGCCAGCCGCCATCGCGATGGCGTGTTGCTCGGTGATACCGGTGTCGTGCGTGCGCGTCGGAAAGCGCTCGCCGAAAGCGTCGACCCCTGTGCCCGAAGGCATTGCGGCAGTGATCGCGTGCACGCGTACGTCGCGCTCGGCCAGTTTGATCAACGCATCGGCGAAAGCCTTGGTGTAGGCCGGTCCGCCCGGCTGTTTCGACGATACTGGCGCGGGCAACTTCGCGGTGTCCCCGCCCGAATCGACGGCCTTTTCGGCGTGTTTTTCAGCCGCTTTCACTCCGTGCACACGCTCGGGATGCGTCGGTGCCTTCGGATGCCCCTTGCCCTTCTCGGTCAAGATGTGGAGCAGGACGACGCCTTCGAGTCGACGCGCACGCTCCAGATGCTCGACGAGCAGGTTGACGTCGTGGCCGTCGATCGGACCGACGTACGTGACGCCGAGCTCCTCGAAGATGTGCCCCGGCACCATCGCGTGCCGCATGACCTCGCCGATCTGATCGAGCGCGCGATCGACCTTGGGTCCGATCATCGGGATGGCCGTGATGAGGTTCTGCACTTCTTGATGCGCGCGCTGTACCAATCGGCTGGAGCGAATGCGCGACAAGTAGCGCGCGAGTCCTCCGACCGATTTGCTGATCGACCACTCGTTGTCGTTCAGGACGACGAGCAAGCGCTGTCCGCTCGCGGCGGCGTGGTTCAAACCTTCGAACGCCACGCCTGCGCCGAGCGCCGCGTCGCCGACGAAGCTCACGACGTGCGGCGGGTTCTTGCCCGAGCTTTCGGCCAGCGCGAGCCCGAGCCCCAAGCTGATCGCCGTGCCGGCGTGGCCCGTGTGGAAGAGATCGTATTCGGACTCTTCTTGATGCGTGAAGCCGCACAAGCCGTCCGTCTGGCGCAGCGTCGCGAAGCCACTCTTGCGGCCGGTCAGGATCTTGTGCGTGTAGCACTGATGGCTGACGTCGAACACCAAGCGATCGCGGCGAAAATCGAAGACGCGGTGCAGCGCGACGGTGATCTCGATCGTCCCCAAATTCGAGCCCAGGTGCCCGCCTGTCTTCTGCACGGTGTCGAGCAGGAAGGCCCGCACTTCGCTGCACAACTTGGGCAGTTCGGACTCGTGCAGTCGCTTCAACTCCGCGGGCGACTGCACGCGTTCGAGCAACGCCCCTGCGCCGCTGTGAGTCTTGTGATCTGGATCGGATGCGCGCGGTTCGCTCATCGGTGGACCTGTCCCTCGATTGTGGCCGATGTCACGGTGCTTTGAACAGAGTAGGACACGACTAGCCGCTTCAAGCTGAACGCACGAGCAATTCGCCCGGCAATTCGTAGAGGATTTCACCTTGTTGCGCGCCCAGGCGTTCCGCCGCGACGCGCGCTTCGTCCGCGAGTCGACGCGCTTCACGACGCGCGCCGTCGAGTCCGAGCGCGGCGACGATCGTGGGTTTCAACGCCTTCTCGTCCTTGCCCGGCGTTTTGCCGAGCGTGAGCGCATCACCCGTCACGTCGAGCACGTCGTCGACCGCTTGGAAGCACAATCCCAGCACGCGGCCGTACTGCGCCGCACGTTGACGTTCGCTCGCACCCTGGTCGGCGACGATCGCGCCCATCTCGCACGCGGCTGCGATCAATGCCGCAGTCTTCCAACCGTGAACGCGCTCGACGTCCGCTGGACTCACGCGCCCCTCGTCTCCGAGCACGAGATCGAGCGCTTGCCCACCGACCATGCCGCGCGAACCGGCGGCTTCGGCGAGGCACGAGACGAGCGACGGCACGTGTGCCGGAAGCGCGCCTGACAGCAGCAAGAACGCGTGCGTCTGAAGCGCGTCTCCGACGAGAACGGCCGTCGCTTCGCCGTAAACTTTGTGACACGTCGGCCGACCGCGGCGCAGATCGTCGTCGTCCATGCACGGCAGGTCGTCGTGCACGAGCGAGTACGTGTGCAGGCATTCGATCGCCGCCGCCGGCAATGCGCACGTCTCTGCGCTCGCGCCGAAGTGCAGCCCGATCCAGTGCACGAGTGCCGGGCGCAGGCGTTTGCCGCCGCTGAAAACGGCGTAACGCAACGCTTCGTGGAGTGTGCGCGGTTCGTCGGCCGCGCGCGGCAAGAGCCGGTCGAGCTCGCGATCCGCCCACATCTTCGCCTGCGCGAACCGCGCCTCGGTCGTCTCGCTCTGGCGCTCGCTCACTTTCACGCGCGCTCTTTGTGGTCCGGATCGCCGGCGTAGGGACGCAATGCGCCCTCGGCGTCTTGGGAGAGTTCCTCGACGCGCTTTTGAAAGCCCAGAAGAATCGTGCGGCAGTCCCCGAGCAGCGCGACGCCCTCCTGGTAGCGGTCGATCGAGGTTTCGAGGGCGAGTCCGCCGCCCTCCAGTTCGACGACGATCGCCTCCAGGCGCGCCAGGCGGGCGTCGAATCCGCTGGCGGGCGCCACGTCGGTCTTCTTCGGGGTCAGGGCCATGTGAACGCTCAGTCTAGAGAGCGGAAAGGACTTCCCAAAGTCTCTGCTCCGGAACGCTGGAAGCGGGTTCGCCGATTGCCGCTACCCCGCGAGGGGGATAGAATCCGATACGCGTTGCCAGACTCTCTCTCTCCACTGCTTCCAAACTCTCCAGTTCTCTGGATGGTAAGGCTGCCCGAGGAACGCACTCTCTCCGCCACACCCTGGCTCGCAACTGGTTTTTCCCTACATGAAAGTCTCCCTGATTTACGCGAAGTCGCAGGCCATCCGACAGAAGGCCGCTGAAGTCTTCGCAGACGAGACCAAACAAAAAGGCGAGCTGGCGCGCGACGAGATCTATCCGCCGCTCGGCATTTCGATTCTGGGCGCAGAGCTCGAAGCCCTCGGACACGAAGTCAAACTCTTCGACGATTCGATCGAGGAGATGGATTCGCTGCGCGAAGCGATGACATGGGCGGACTTGGTCGGCATTTCGTCGCTCACTCCGAACGCACGCCGCGCGCGTGAGCTCGGCAAGATCGCGCGCGACGAGATCAAGCGTCCGGTCGTGATGGGCGGCCCGCACCCGACGACGAACCCCGAGTTCTTCCTCAACGCCGGCGCCGCGGACATCTGCGTGCAAGGCGAAGGCGACAAGACTCTCCCTGAGATCATCGATGCGCTGAACGATCGCTCCAAGTGGGAGAGCATCGAAGGCATCACGTTCTTGAAGGACGGCCAAATCTTCGCGACGCCGCGCCGCGCGCTCGTCAAGAAGATGGACGAGATCCCCTTCCCCGCCTACCACCTGTGGGACATCCCGAAGTTCATGAAGTTGATGGTCAACCCGGGCGTGACGCTGATCACGTCGCGCGGTTGCCCCTACGCGTGCACGTTCTGCGACGCCGAGATGACGCCGCGCCAATACCGCGCGATGACGCCGGAAAAGACGGTCGATCTCATGGAGATGATCGTCAAGAAGTACAACCCGCCGCAGCTGGTGCTCTTCGACGATCTGTTCACGATTCAACGCAAACGCGTGATCGCGATCTGCAAGGAGATCATCAAACGCGACCTGTTCTTCGAGTGGGTGTGCGAGTCGCGCGTCGACACGATGGACTGGGAAATGCTGCGCTGGATGCGCAAAGCCGGCTGCGTGAAGATCTACTACGGTCTCGAGTCGGGCAGCCCGGATATGCTCGTCACGATGAAGAAGGGCGTCACGCCCGACAAAGTGCGCGCCGGTGCGAAGCTGAATCGCCAGCTCGGCATGTACTTCAAGTTCTTCATCCTCTACGGCTTCCCGCAGGACACGGTCAAAGATCACCGGTTGACCGAAGAGTTGATCGCCGAGACGCGCTGCAACGCAGTGTGCTGCTCGATCTTGCAACCGATTCCCGGCACCGAGGTGTACGAGGAATTGAAGCCGTACTTGATCAAGGACGTGGCCGAGATGGAGTTCCACTACTGGCACTCCACGGAATCGTTCAAGCACCCGAACTTCACGCACGAAGAGCTGCATCAAGAGCGCGATCGGTTGTTGAAGGCTCACGCACGCGCGACGAAGGGTTTGATCCCGAAGTTGAAGCGCAAGGGTGAGCGCTTGATGGCGATGATCCGCCATCCCGAGATCATCGCGGACCTGTTCGAGATCCGCGCGCGTCGCAAGCGCTACCTGAAGCGCGTCTCCGAGAGCGACTGGGCCTACACGCAAAATGCGCAGCGCGACATGACCGGCTTGCAAGTGCCGAACGTCACGGCCGACTGATCGGTTCGAGACAACTCGTGTGATACAAGCGGGGCATCATGACGATGCCCCGTTTCACTTCCATCGCGACCGCGCTCGTCGCCCTCGCCGGCGCCGCATTTCTCTCCAGCTGTCCTGACGCCGGACCCTCGACCGGGCCCGAGCTGTACCGCGCCTGGGGCTGCGTCAACTGCCACGCCGAGAACGGCTCGGGCGTAGGCGGGCTCGGGCCGACGCTCAACGGCAAGCAGAGTCACTGGTCGAGCGACACGCTCACGCAGTACCTGCGCAATCCGACTGGTTTTGCCGCAAAGGATGCGCGACTCAAGGAGCAAGGCCGCAACTTCATGTCGCCGATGCCGCCGGTGCTCGTGCAGGACGAAGCCGCTGTGGCGCGCCTGGTCGAGCACGTTTCGACGCTGTTGCGCTGACAGGCTTTATTTGGGGACGGTTGGGATCCGGGCCACGTGTCTCAGGGAGATGTGGCTGGAGTCAGTCATGGCGAAAAAAGGGGGGGGGGACGCGAAGGGCGCTGTAAGGCACAGCGACACGCGGCCGGAGTCATGTATGTCGGGATCATGTGGGGTTTGACCGGGGCGGACGCGAAGGGCGCTGTA